>CAYUCN010000022.1:0-17222 GCA_964443395.1 uncultured Candidatus Saccharibacteria bacterium
GGTGAGAAGTAGCGATGGTGATACCACGAGCTTTCTCTTCTGGAGCGTTATCGATCTGATCATAAGCGACAGCTTTGTTGACTTCCGATGGGAGTTTCTTAGCGAGTACGTTGGTAATCGCAGCCGTAAGAGTAGTCTTACCGTGGTCAACGTGGCCCATCGTACCGACGTTGATATGTGGCTTGGAACGGTCAAAATTTGCCATTCATTCTCCTTTTTATGAAATTATTAATTGTTAGAGCGCTAATATCAACCAGCTCCAACTCTACCTATATATAATATCTAATTTTTCTCTGATTGTAAAGGGTTTTGTGTGGGAATTTTATACGGAAGTTGGTGTAGGCGCGGAAATTTGGTGTAAGATTTTAGCGCGGAAGGACGAGAACGGCAGATATACGGAACAGAAAATCCCCCAGCCGGCGGGGCTGGGGGGGGAGGTTGCGATAAAATTCACGTCAGGGAGTCATCAAATGTCGCCGGTAGTGGCGCCGTCATTAACAGGGGTCTCGATAGCGGGAATAGCCGAGAGATTAGCCTGCAGGAAATCACGCAACCGAGACCGGGCGTCAGGGTCGGTGTAGCGCAGGTTAATGTAGCCATTGCTAAGGTTAATGATGATACGGTCATTGCCTAAGCTAATCGCACCGTTGAGGGTCTGGGAGACCTTGGTGCGCAGCTCTACCTGATGCTTCAGGACCATCCGCCGCAACTCGGCGCGGGTCAGCTGCTCTTCGATAGCCCAGAGGCTCTCATAAGTGGGTTCATAGCCGGTGCTGTCGTCGCCGGACGGGGTGGTGTCGATATAAACTTTATGATTATCATTAGTATAGACACTCCAGCCGAGCGCAGCCATGCGCGGTAGGAGCTCGTTGATGCGCTGGTTGAAGCAATACTGCTCGATGTGGCGCTGAATACTGCAAATGTCGCTATAACTGAGCCGACGCTTGTCCCCAACGGCATGAGCGAACAGCGTGCCATCCTTGTAGGCCTTAATACCGCAATTCTCGGTATCAGAGCCGAAGAACGAGATCGCTTCGAAACCAAGATTGGTCAGGCGGGTGGTGGCGTCCTTGAGGAACTGCTCGGTAGCTTCGGGACTGGCGTACGCTGCCAGGGCGATGAGCTGGATATCGTTCATAAGGTTTTCCATCCTTTTTTGAAGATTTAGGAGCAAAAAACTAACTTTCGGCGATTCTGGATTAGCATTATTTGAGCGAAGGTGATCAAGCATTTAGATTAATCCCGCTGAGAGATAACCCTTAATAAATTCGCCTGACACTTCGCCAAAAATCACAACCAAAAAGAACGAGAGATAGAATTTACCCCTATCTTTCCATTATAGCACACTATGGTGTTTTTGTCAATGTTTACATGGGTTTAGTAAATTTTGTGAGTTTTGGGGATTTTTTGAAGATGTGCTGGTCTGTAAATATTGTGAAATACTTGTGTTTGCGTTTGGGTGAGGCCTCTGATATACTCAGAGAGAAGGTAAGCCCTTCGCACATTTATATTAGGAGGTTGTCTATATGAGTACTCGCGTATCCAAAAAGGCTGCTCCAGGCACGCAATCTGGCCACTCTCGCCTGCTGCTCGACGTCCACGAGCAACCGCCGCTAGGGCAATGGATTATCCTGGCGATTCAGCACGTTTTTGCCATGTTTGGCGCGACGATTTTAGTGCCGATCTTGGTGAATTCTGCCGCTGGCACCACCGTCTTAACCATTCCAGTCGCCCTGGTGACTTCTGGCGTTGGCACTTTAATCTATATCCTCTGTACCAAAGCCAAGTCTCCAGTCTATATTGGCAGCTCGTTTGCCTTTATTGCCCTGATAGCGGCGGCGTATGCTTTTGGCGGAATCGCGGGCGCGATGACGGGTATTGTCCTAGTGGGGATGATCTACGTGGTGACTGCGGGTGTGATTCGCTTGATCGGCAAGGGGTGGATAGACCGGGTGATGCCGCCGGTAGTGGTGGGGCCGATGATTATGATTATTGGGCTAGGGCTGGCGCCTTCGGCGGTCTCGCAAATTGGGCTGAGTAACGATGCACTGGACTGGAAAGGCGTGATCGTAGCGCTAGTGGCGTTCTTGACGACGGCGATTATCGCGATTGCGGCGCACGGGTTTCTGAAGATTATTCCAGTCTTAACGGGGATCATTGTAGGGTATCTGGCGGCGACGCTGCTAGGGCTGGTGGACTTTACGCCGATTTATGAAGCGAATTTCTTTCAGATTCCAGAGTTTATCATTCCTTTTGTTCATTATACGCCGAACTTAAGCGCAGCGCTAACGATGGCGCCAATAGCGCTAGTGACGATGGCGGAGCACATCGGTGACCATACGGCGCTGGGCAAAATTATTGGGAAAGATTTACTGCATGACCCAGGGCTAGACCGCACCCTGCTCGGAGACGGGTTGGCGACGGCGGTGGCAGGATTGCTGGGCGGGCCGGCCAACACAACCTACGGCGAGAATACGTCGGTAGTGGGGATGACGCGCGTAGCGTCGATCTACGTAATCTGGCTGGCGGCGGTCTTTGCGGTAGTGCTGGGATTCTTGGGTAAGTTTACCGCGCTAGTTTCGACGATTCCGAGCCCAGTACTGGGCGGCGTATCGCTGCTACTGTATGGCTTCATTGCCGTGAACGGACTAAAGGTATTGATTCAGAATCAGATTGATTTTGGCGACATGCGAAACGTAGTGATTGCTTCGGCGATGCTAGTCTTAGGGCTGGGCGGCGCGGCCATTACGCTGGCGACTGGCAACATAGCAGTAACTTTCTCTGGTATGAGCTTGGCGGCGATTGCTGGAGTACTGCTTAACCTGCTATTGCCGGTAGACAAAACTTTGGACTAGATTTGGCAACCTTTGCCCCAGCCTTGATGGAAGGCTGGGGTGTTTTATTCATTTAATAGCGAAATGATCTGGGCGCCGTATTTCTCGAGGTTGGCTTTAACATCGGGGCGGGTGAGCCAGTCGGAATATTATTCCTTTCTTTTAGTTTATGCGATAGTGGCCGAGGATTTGGTAGTCGCCGAGGACGTCTTCTTCATAGATAATCTGGAGCGGGCTGTAATGGTGGATGAGGAAAGGCGCACCGCGGCGATTGCGATGATTAGAGACAATGCCGATGTGATCTGGGAAGATAACAATGTCGCCGCCTTGCCAAGCGGAAATATCGTCGAGATCTGTAGTAAGACTCTGGGCGTGGCGCTGGAGATAAGTGTGGAGATTCTGGACACGGCGAAAGTCGATGTTTTTGTCTGGCGTATCAATATCGTAAGCGCTAGGATGATTGCGAATATCCTCATCGAGCAGCTCGCGGAGATCGTAGCCAGCGCCGAGGAAGGCTTGGGCAATAACGTCCGTGCAAACACCGTAATTATCATCAGGATAGCCAGTAGCGTAATATTTGCTCTGGTATTTAGGCTGCGTAGCGAGATAGGAGCGGGCGCTCTGGAGGATGTCGGTCTGATCGTCGATGCCGTCTTGATCTTGGTCGTGCGGGCTGCGATAATCGGGGATGCCAAAGTCGGCGTTGGAATATTGACAGTGCGGGATGAGGTTGAGGCTATAAAATACACCAATAACGACAATGCTTACGCTAGCGAGAGCAAAACGGTTAACCTTGAGCGTCATTTCACTACTTTCCTTTTTAGCGAAGTTATTCATTCACATGGTTTATTTATAATTTGCGAAAACTAGTTAGCCTAAATTACAAAAAACACAGCCAGCGAGATGAGACACAAAAATGCAGCAAATAGGGAGAGTATTCTAGTGAAATTCCCGGAGGGCGGATTTTTAACTATTGCAATAATATTAATGATGAAACCGAGAGGCGCGGAAATAAGTAGACATAGTACTAAGACTAGCATTTCACCCAAGAACTGCGGGGAATGTGCAACATACTTCTGGAATAGTATTTCTGAGACAAGGGCAACAGCACTGATTATGCTCAGCACTAAGCCGGCTATGACGATGCGTTTAGTCGACCACGATACGGATGATCGGGCTTCCTGCGTTGAGCTAAAGCTAATGGTACATATAATTGACACGATGAGCGCCGCAAGAACCACGGGAACAAGCCAAGGCATAGTGAGACTTAGTATTACTATAGGGATAAGCATACACAGAATTGAGACGACACCTTTTCTAAGGCAGGAACACCGCATAGCTCGATCGAGGCTACGAGGTAAAGATAGGAGGTGTGCAATAACGCAGGGTATATAGAATAAACTAATAAGAATAGCGATGGGGAGGGCAATAAAAGCATTGATTGCCATCGCTAAGACAAAACCAATAAGAATACAAAACGCTGAGGTTAGGAGTCTATTAATTACTTGAACTTCTGAACTTGCCGCGTCTGACAGTGACTGATTAGGTTGTTCTGACAATCGTGTAGCAGTAGACATCTTCTTTTCTGTCACTTCTTTTTCCTTCCTGGCTTTATGGCGGTTTCGCCTTTAATTTCGGCGATTTGGTCGCGGAGGAAAGCGGCCTGTTCGAAATCGAGATTGGCGGCGGCGAGCTGCATTTGAGACTGAAGCTCTTTAATGAGGCTGGGGAGTTCTTCGGGCGGAATACGCTTAAGGTCGAGCTTAGTAGCCTCTTGTTTCTCTGGGATGATGGCACGGAGGCCTACGCCGATTTCTTTTTTAACTGAACGTGGGACGATGCCGTTTTTCTCATTATATTCTTGCTGGATTTCGCGGCGGCGCATAGTCTCGGTGATGGCCTTATTCATGCTTTCGGTGATATTATCGGCGTACATAATCACATGGCCGTCAACATGGCGAGCGGCGCGGCCGATGGTCTGGATGAGAGCGGACTCGGAGCGCAAAAAGCCCTCTTTATCAGCATCGAGAATAGCGACGAGAGAGACTTCGGGCAGATCCAAGCCTTCACGTAAAAGGTTAATGCCAACTAAGACATCATAGACGCCAGCGCGGAGATCACGCAAGATGTCGCCACGCTCCAGAGTATCGATATCAGAATGGATGTAAGCGACCTTAACATCACGTTCTTTGAGATAATCTGTAAGATCTTCGGCCATGCGCTTAGTGAGGGTAGTAACTAGCGTACGCTGTCCCTTAGCGATGCGTTTATCAATCTCTTCCATAAGATCGTCAATCTGGCCTTCGGACGGGCGAACTTCAATCTCTGGGTCGAGCAGGCCAGTAGGGCGGATGACTTGCTGAGCCGGCTCTGGGGAATGCTCGAGTTCGTACGGGCCTGGGGTAGCAGAGACATAAACCGCATGCTTAATATGGCTCTGGAACTCCGTAAAGATAAGGGGACGATTGTCCATGGCGCTAGGGAGACGGAAACCGTATTCAACTAAGGTTTCTTTGCGGGCGTGGTCGCCGTTGTACATGCCACGGACTTGAGGTAAAGTCATGTGACTCTCATCAACAAGCAGAAGAAAGTCCTCTGGGAAGAAATCAATGAGAGTAGCAGGCGGCTCGCCAGCTTTGCGGCCGTCGAGGTGGCGAGAATAATTCTCGATACCTTTAACAAAGCCGGTTTCGCGGAGCATCTCGATATCATACTTAGTACGCTGGCTGAGACGCTGAGCCTCGAGGTACTTGCCATGCTTCTCGAAATACTTCATGCGCTGCTCGAACTCGGCTTCGATGCCGGTAATAGCACGCTCGAGCTGATCCTTAGGAGTAGCATAATGAGTATTAGGAAAGATATGGAGACGGTCGGGTTTCTCGCGGGTTTCGCCAGTAAGTGGATCAATAATGCGGACACTCTCTAGCGCATCAAAACCGAACTCGAAACGGTAGGCGAGTTCCCCGCTGGCTGGGAAGAGGTCAACCGTATCACCCATAACCCGAAAATTGCCGCGCTCGAAGGCGAGGTCGTTGCGATGATACTGCATGGCGATAAGGTAGATGATGAAGTTTTGCTGGCTAAGCGAGCTGTCGAACTGGGTCTGGACGTTAATGAGAGGCTTTGGCGACTCTGGCTGCTTATGGAGCTCTGGCGACCAGTCAACATTCTCGCTCAAGAGACCCGTTCCGGCGCCCGTCCGCACGGGGCCGTCACTCCTCGCTGCGCGCGTGCTCGCTCTTTTAGTCCCTTTCGGAGAAAGTTGACTGTTGCCAGAGCCAAAGTCATTACCGCTGCGTCCAGCTTCTTCTAAGGCAAGTTCCCCAGCGGGGCTGCTCCACCAGCTGCTAGTACCAGCGACACGCCAAGTCCCATCAATCTTAATAAGCGGGAGGGACATTTCTGTATAATGGTCCGGAGAACCAATGCCATAAATACAGGAGACGGAAGCAACTACAATGGTGTCTGGGCGAGTTAAAAGGGCGACCGTGGCAGCGTGACGAAGGCGGTCGATTTCTTCGTTGATGGCGGAGTCTTTCTCGATATAGGTATCCGTACTAGCGATGTAGGCCTCTGGCTGATAATAATCGAAGTAGCTGACAAAATAATGAACTTCGTTCTTAGGAAAGAACTCACGAAATTCAGAGTAGAGCTGTGCGGCGAGAGTTTTGTTGTGCGCAAGGATAAGGGTGGGGCGCTGGTAATGCTGGATAAGATTAGCCATAGTAAAGGTCTTACCAGAGCCAGTAACGCCCAGTAAAGTCTGCTCACGAACGTCAGCATCTAGCCCAGCAGTAAGCTGAGCAATAGCGCTGGGCTGATCGCCGGTGGGCTGGTATGGTGAGACGAGTTCAAATTTCGGCATAATATTATTATAGCATATTTGTAACGTAATGGCAGTTCAGTATGAAGGCTTTATGGCCTACTCCGCGCCATTGCACGGGGATCTATTCAAATTTTAGGCCATCAATGATATTTTGGCGCGATTTAATTAAAGTTGGCAATAATGCGCTCACTAACGACACTCCAAGAACTATACCAATAAGGCACAGATATTCTACAGCATGCGGCATAAAGAGGTTCGCTGTAATCGAAACATCCAGAGTGAAGAAAGTTGCCT
The DNA here is from genome assembly GCA_964443395.1 of uncultured Candidatus Saccharibacteria bacterium. GTDB lineage: Bacteria > Patescibacteriota > Saccharimonadia > Saccharimonadales > Saccharimonadaceae > Nanosyncoccus. The sequence continues at coordinate 6,955 of CAYUCN010000022.1, forward strand.
TGAGAAAATTTGTGAGCACTTCGGACATCCATGGGTTTAGGATGAAACCTGCTACCAGCGATAAGGTTACACCCCCACTAATAATAATTGTTGCCATTATCAAAGCATACATTAGGTAAATCTGCAAAATATGCACCCGCCGAAACCCAATAGCACGAAAAATAGCAATCTCTTTACGGTCATTCGTAATTGAACGCACTACCATAAGCGCCATAAACACCACTGTGATACCTAACACGACTAGCACGATAATAATCAAAAGTTGCGTAAAGGCACAGGAAATGTCTTCAATTACTAAACTATTGTTATTATCACTGGAAAGCAAGAAAGGGTGTTCTTTAGTAGCGCAGCCACTGCTCAAGGTGCCTTTTATTTCACAACTTTCCGCGTCAATAAATTTACGAGCGGTTGCGGCGTCGTCAAACTCAATGATATACTGCGTATCCAAGCCGAGATAGCTCATACTAACGTCTGGTTCATTATAAACTTTAGAAATCTCAGCCACGTGACTATCATAATAGCCTTGGCTGATAATCGGCGTAGCGATGGAAACCCCGCCTAGTGACTGAATCATGCTGACAATATCATTGCTCTGGTTCGAGCGACTGCTGATCGGCACTAGGCCAATAATTTGGAACTTAAGTAGCTCTTCTACTGGTGCCTCATAATTACCTATCGCTTTTTGGTACTCTTCACGCAGCTGATCTTGCCTCTTTTCTTCTACCGTGCGAATATCTTTCTTAATCGTAGTTGCTCCACAAGCAGACTCTGGCAGATTATAGATTAAACTCGGCTCGGTATAATAAGGTTTGTCTTTATTACGCGCCATTTCGTCTAGAATTTGCTGCGCAGTGAAAATCATCTCTTGCGAAGCGTTATTGCGGTAACAGGCTTCAACGACTAGCCCATTCGTTTGCGACTTTAGATTCTCGAAGTGCTGAATCTTTTCTTCGCTACTAGCCATGCTGCTGATACTACTAGTACCTAAAATTATTTCGGCCTGCTCGACTGATATTACAACGGGGATCGCTGTGCTATCTATTTGGACATCCTTGAAGAAATAATCCTGATACAGATCCTCGTCTATTACATATAAACCATTAAAAACCTGCGTACGCATATTATCAATTGAAGACGTATAGTGCTTGAGATTTTCCGATCCGCTTTCTAAATTCACTACACTACCATTTGCTACCAACTGTTTCTGTGTAAAGACATGTTTATAAGGATAATGCTCTAGAATCTTCTCTAAGTCAGTCTTACCTGCCACGAGATAATCGCGCATCATGATATCAGTGGCCTGCTTAGTATACGGTGAATATGGTACTAGTTCACGCTTGCCGTCAACATACTCCGTAGGCGCAACTTCCGAATCGACAGAATATTCTAGCTCCAGTCTTTTAGCGGCGGTTCGATGCTCTTCTATGGCTTTTCGATAAAGTTCTTCTGCTAAATTCATTAATTGTGGATCTTTGTCTAGATCTGGGTTATTGCGCGGGTTAGAAGCTGTCACTAAATATTTGCCATTCAATCCTTCGCTATTAAACTTCGCAAGGCTCCCCTCGAAACCTTGAATACAGGACGCAAATATCAGTACTCCCGCGAATAAAATAATTTCTAATACTAAAAATAAATTCGTCCAAAATTTCCTGCTAAGTATTTTTGTCCATGCAAGAATGAATGCATCACGTAGCTTTAGCATCTCCTTAACCCCCCATCTTCCATACGCAGGACCCTATCAGCCATCCTCGCTACGGTATCATCATGTGTAACGATAATCAGGGCTGTATTTTGGCTATTTTTAATTTCTAGCAATAGCTCCATGATCCGTCGCGTGTTTTCTCCGTCTAGATTACCAGTTGGCTCATCTGCGAGAATAAGTCTTGGTTGGTTAATGATCGCTCTGGCAATTGCAGCACGTTGCAATTGCCCGCCCGATAGTTTATTTGGTTTCTGGCTTAGCTTGCTATCGATGCCCACGAGCTGAGCGACTTCTTTGATACGCTCCTGGCGTTCTTTGGTTTTAGCACGCAACGGCATCATTGGCACCTCTAGGTTTTTACCGACCGTAAGATGTGGCTGAAAATAGAAAAACTGAAACACAAAACCGATCTCGCGACTACGCAACTTGGCGAGTTCTGCTGAGTTCTGCGCCCGAATACTCTTTTGGCAGATTTCCAGATCTCCCACATCCGCCCGTTCGACACACCCGAGAATATGTAGCAAGGTGCTTTTGCCGCTACCGCTCGGCCCGATAATGGCAAGAAACTCTCCTGCTTTTACCTCTAAACTTACTCTGTGTAAAACCATAGTTTTGCCGTAAGATTTGGTGAGGTCCGTAGCCTTTAATATTTCTGGGTGCGTCATTTACCTAATTCCTACTTAATATTCACAATACCATGAATACGGGTTATTATAGTCATCATATTTAGCCGTTCCATTATACTGATGCTTGCACCAACCCAAAACGTCAATGTCTAGTAATCCAGGCTTGAAACCATTGATGTAACACCTCCACCCAGCGACATTATGCTCGATTAACGTAACGCCCGCCGTATATGCTCCTTGGTATTGGTATAGACATGCGGCAACCATATCAACATCTGCTCGACGTTTAGCGGCGCTGACCGGTTGTGAGCTAAATACCGTGGCGCCAAATACGGTTATCAATCCTGCTACAAGTATTGGCAAAAGTTTTTTCATTCTTTCTACTCCTTTTATTAAGTACCTATATTTTTATTATACAGTTTTATGGCTATTTTTACTATGGCTTTATAACTGGTTGTTAGTACTTTTCCACATTGGTTATCTTGTCGTTTTTACTTACATTTCAGTACCTTACACTACATACATGCTAGGCACTGGGGGATTAGCGTGATAAAATCATAAAATAGAAATGAAATACCCCCGGAATAGTTCCAGGGGAGTAGGGTAAGCAGAGACATCCATATTTAACCGCGAATGGGCTAGGCTCTCCAGCCTGCGGGTGGACGCCGAATGAGCCGTCTTTTATCGCCAATTACCAAGAAAATACCATAGAAAATAGCAATCGTTGTACCAGCGCCAAGGCGCCAATACGGAGCGGGCATATTAACATACCATACGGCCACCATTGACCCAATCATCATGAAGCATGCGACATGAGTCAGAATAGTGATGCATACTGTATACAGCAATGGCGACCGAACTGGCCACAGTTCTGGGATCATGTTCATAAAACCAGCGGATAGTGCTAGGGCTAGGCACGCCAGGAGGATGATAAAATGCGAAGAATGCAGAACGAAACGCATAGTGTAGACAGTGCCACAGAGGGTGAGAGTGAGGTCTCCGAGCTGATCCAGCGAGACTGGAAGCGGATTCCATGGATGCCAATAGGGGCTACTCATAGTGTAGCGGCGGAAGAACCAACCGTCAAATAGATCACTAACCAATGCAGTAGCGAAGAGCCATGGGGCTGCGGGAGTTATTCCAGTGATTAAGACGAGAACTGAAGCAAAGGCGCGGTAGATACACAGAAGATCCGGAGTGTAGGCGAGAAGTCGAGCGGACATATTAGATACCTCCTTTTAAGATTCCTCACTATACAACAGAGATAGTGATACGTTAATAATATTATATTTCTGCTATAATTGCAAGTAATGACTTTTATTCTAGAGACAAGATAAAAGTTACGACTGTAAAGTAGCAATAGATTATTGAGGACGGCTTTAGTCAAAAGAGAATTGCTAGGCAATGGAATATCGTTAATACCTATCAACTTCTGACCTTGATATTATCATAATAATGTGTTAGAATTTATAGTAATGCTGGATTTTTGTGGCATGTACATTGAAAGAAAGGTGGGATTTAGAGATGAAATCCTCGAGGAAAGCCATGTTCTCTGGCGCCGTGGCAATGCTAATGGCGTTAGGCTGCTGCACGGGATGCGGCGTAAATACGATTTACCAAGATAACCTGCAGCCGGCCCAGGAGAGCGTTTTTGCGGAGCAAAGTAAAATCTACCACGTTGACAGCGGTGATACCTTGGCGGAAGTGGCGGAAACTCTGCGCAATCAAGATTACGAAACAGTAGTAGGGTTTAGCAAAGGCGGGATGAAGCTGTTTGACTGCACTTCGTACGGGGAGACATCTTCTTACACGACAACGACGATTCGGGATCAGTTTGCGGAGAATGGCGGTGTATTAGTAGTGCACAATCACCCCGAGGAAGGTTCGTTCTCGGCAGTAGACCTCTATACAGAGGCGAGTCTGGGCACGAGGCGCTTGATGGTAATTAGTCCTGACTATGTATATACGCTGGACTTTGGCGCAATGCAAGGCAAAATAGCCCCGGAGAAGCTGCAAAAGTTCTATTTGCAAAGTACGGCCGAGCGGAGTGCAGAAATAGAGACTTATATCGACAATCTCAATGGTACTTTTACGCGTAAAGAGATTGCCGCGATGCCAGCGCCGGAAGATACAGAATCGGTGGACGGGTATTGCTTGAACGCAATTCAGACGTATTTGCGGGAGAATTACCACAGTAAAGTCTCGATTAACACTGGAATATGGATTACTCATCAGGCGATGCTGGATACGGCGGAAGAATTTAACCTCGCGTACGAGCGGACGCCGTATGATGAGTTTGACTTTACCAGCGAGGAGCTTTTTGCGGAGTAGGTATTGTAGGTGGTGTAAAAGCCTCTAGTTCTTTTACTAACGTTCGCCGGTGGAGCTCTCCTCATCTAAAGATATCGCTTCGCTCTCTGCGGGCGTCATCTCGGAAGAACGCAAATAAATTTGGTTCTTCTCTCGATTCCTATGCAGTTCGGACCCGCTCCAGCCGGGAGACGCTCACTTATAGTGAAAGCACTAGAGGCTTTCGCCATACTAGTAACTCTAGTCTTCCGCACAGAAATTCTCAATAAGCAAGCATGTCAAATCCTACCCCAATAGACGGGCACACTACTCTAAGTGTGCCCTTTTGCATATCAATTTATTCGCCGATAAGCTCCAACAACTCGGTTTCGCCGATAATGTTGATATCTAGTTGAGCGGCTTTATTGGTTTTGCTTTTGCCTGGCTTGTCGCCAGCGATGAGGGCGGTAGTTTTTTTAGTGACTCCGCTAGTAACAGTGGCACCGAGGCTGCGGAGTTTGTCTTCGGCAGATTCCCTATCCATATTAGAGAGTGTGCCTGTAATAACGTAACTTTTACCGACAAGCGGTAAATCAGCGAGATTGACCGTTTCTGGCTGGACACCAAGATCTTTGAGCTCCTGCAGGAGATTAATATTATCCTCATCAGCGAAGTAGGCGAGAATGGATTCTGCAACAACTTTGCCAATGTCTGGCAACTTAAGCAATTCTTCTTCGGTAGCATTCTCAAGATGCTCGATATTACCAAAGCCGCGCGCAAGCGTAGTGGCAGTCTGGGCGCCAACGTGACGGATACCGAGGGCGGTAATGAACTTGCTCAGAGGTGGGGTTTTGCTAGACTGAATGGCTTGGACAAGATTATTAGCAGAGAGTTCGCCAAAACGTTCTAGCTGAGCGAGCTTGGCAGGCTTAAGCCGATAGAGATCAGCGATACTTTTAACTAAGCCGGCGTCGACGAGTGCAACAACATTCTTCTCACCGAGGCCGTCAATATTCAACGCGGGCTTGGATGCGTAATACTCGATAGCACGTTTGAGGATGAGGTCGGAATTCTCACCCTTGACCCGGTAGACAACTTCCCCATCGGCACGTTCGAACTCGAGCTCGGGATACTGCTCTTTGAGAGCTTGTTCGTAGTTAAACGGTGCGGCATCTTTGGGGCGTAAAGTCTGGAGAGCTTCTTTCACTTGAGGAATAATATCGCCAGCTTTGTAGATAATCACGGTATCACCTACGCGAATATCTAGACGAGCGATTTCGTCGGCGTTGTGGAGACTGGCGTGCTTAACCGTACTGCCAGCCAGCTGAACTGGATCTAGAATAGCGACAGGCGTAGCGGCGCCAGTGCGCCCAATAGATATGACGATATCTTTTACTACAGTAGTAGCTTCTTCGGCGGGAAATTTGTAGGCTACGGCACCGCGCGGAGTCTTGCCCACGATGCCGAGCTGTTGATAGACGGCCCGGTCGTTGATTTTGATAACCATACCATCAGTGTTAAAGGGGAGAGATTGGCGATAGTCTGCGAGATGCTGAATCTCTTGAAAAACATCTTTGAGGCTCACGAAGACTTTGTCCTCGCCGCTAGTGCGAAAACCGAGCTCGCGCAGTTTAGCATAAGCCTCGCTATGCTTAGGTAAGTTGGGTGTGACTAAATCGTACGCCATAAACTTGAGCTTGCGGGAGGCGGCAATTTTAGGGTCGAGTTGACGGATGCTGCCAGCGGCGAGATTGCGCGGGTTAGCAAAAGGCTTCTCACCAGATCTCTGCTGTTTTTGATTAAGCTCGTCAAAGTCTTTTTTAAAAATGACAATTTCTCCGCGAGCTTCAACATGGCCTTTTTCTGAAATGCTCAGCGGAACATTCTCAATAGTGCGGACGTTAGCGGTAACATCTTCGCCAACTAGGCCATCGCCGCGAGTAACGGCTTGCACCAACAAGCCATCTTGATAATGCAGAGCGCAGGCCAGACCGTCCATTTTAATATCGGTAAAGTATTCTTGAATAGGACCCACAATCTTCTCATTACTTTGCACCCATTCTTTGACTTCGTCCTCAGAAAAGACATCAGCGAGAGAAATCATGCGTTCGGCATGAGTAACCTTAGTAAACTTGTCCAGCGCCTTGCCAGCCACGCGCTGGGTAGGCGAATCGGGAGTAATTAGCTCTGGAAATTGTTTTTCTAGCTCCGACAGCTCGTGCTTAAGTGAATCTGCCGCAGCCTCGGACATGATTGACTCGTCCAACACATGATAATGATAACGATACTCATTAATTAACTCGCGCAACTTAATAATACGTTGCTCTGCTTCCGACTTCTTCATTTTACCTCCACAAGTTGTTTCTATTATAACACTTTTGGGTGGGTTTGGGGGAAGTTTTTCATTTTTACTCTTTTATAGTACTATAATAAAACCATAATTTACAAAATTGCAAAAATTAACAAACTTGTGCTTGTTATTTTTAAAGAATTTGCTATATAATGGCTGCAATGGCGGGGATAATACATTAAATTATAGAGCTGGCGGGTGGAAAGGAGGGATTATGAACTATGAGTTTTGAGATAGAGTTCAAAGTCTGGTTTATAGGTGTAAGATTGAAAATTACCATCGGGTAGATAGCAATTTTCATCACATTTCTTCTGTATTTAGTATAGCACACGGCTAAATACAGCGCAAGAGCAAAAGATATATAATAGAGTAGACCCTATTACCTAGACGCTTATATGTCTTTTGCGAGTGTGCAACTTTGATTCTCGCCATAACCCCGCCACCGGGTAATTGTGGGAATTAGTGTTAACTTATGGTAGGTTGCATCATACCTGCCTTCGGAGTATAAGTTGATAGTAATTTGTGGCGGGGCTGCCTAACCAGCTCGGTGACCTCTAGACATACGCTGTTTAATTTTAATTGAGAGTGGGTGTTTAGTCTTATTTCCGTTATCTACTATTTAGCCACACAACGCACGGCATAGCCATAGAAACGAGAGTTACCGCCAGACGGGCCGACATTCCGATTAGTGAAGTACAAAAAACGCGCATTGCTAGAACTGTCGGCCGTAGATGACCAATATCTGCCTTCGCTGCCAGCACTGTACACGTTGCCATCACCAATATATCCGCCATAAACAAAATTAAGTGGAGCCGCTCTTAGTTTTACGCTACCATCTGAATCGTTACCTATACTATAGGCGGTAGTTAACCCATCAAAAGATTTTTGTTTAGCATCAGTATTGCCACTAGTCGGTAGTTGCCAACCTTTGGGACAGATACTTTTCGGTGCGTTCGTTCCACCAACAGTAATACTTGCATTCCCGGTCCCCGCGGTAGCCGTGTACCAGTTATAATAAGCACCATAAGTAGAATCGATGTAGGCCTTAACTTGGTTTTGATCGGAATAACTAAAACCGGCTTTATTGGAAATAGGGATAGCAAAGTTATTAGTAACATCCGAATCGGCAGGTGTTATGGTTTTGTCTACTAGCTTAAGGTTTTGGGTCATCCAGCAGTTATTATCAGCAAGTTTTGTTACCACATAATACTCTTGATTACGCGTATCTTTAAGTTGTTTAGTAGTCCCCACTTTAACGCTATCACATACAGCAGACGTCATGTCCTGCATATTATCTATTGTAAATTCCGTTAGTTTCTTTGGTTCTATAGCTAATGATAATAATACGCTAGTAGTATAATGCCCTGAGGATATATTGTCGGAGAAGTTAGCAGCAAAGGATAACTTATTACTAGTATCAATAGTATTATTAGTAGGAGTATCAGAAGCTAGTAAGCCTGTGCTGATGGTGGTACCTACACTTCCGTAAGCGGGCAAGGTGTAGTAGGTCATGGAGTCTTCAGTAGCGTTCTCTGCTCCCCAGGCATAACCCCATGTGTTAGTAGGCATATTGCTACCTACTACACCGCCCGCTCCCGGAATGGTAGTATTACCACCATCAAGCTTTAGTTCACTAGTACCATTACTACTAGCAGAGATTTGTAAGGTATATGATTCTACATTAGCAGCTTTGATCTTAATATTATGGCTTTTATAATTCACTCCACTTTCTGCTAGTATCACATCTTCGATATTACCATCATCTACGATCAAAGCTGCCGATGTGTCATTAGTACTAGATGTTAACTCTGCGGCATAGGTTTCTTGTTTATAATTACTTTCCCACGGGTTTATAGTGATTAAACTTAGTGTAAGTAGGGCTAGTATACATATAATGGGTATACTATGCAATAGTTTGCTAGGTTTAGATTTAGTATGATGGCGTAACATACGCTGCTCCTCCTTTTTGGAATATTGAGTTATGAGTAGTTGTTTTGTATATAGTCGTGGTGCCACAAAAAGTATGACCATACTAGTATGTGTGCTAACTAGTACGAGGGTATCAAAAACATTCCTTAAAGCCTAAGGATAGCGAGATTTGGCTTTATAATACTTATCTTAGCTACTCATACCTGCATATATATTATAGATATGTATAAAAGGAATACTATGATTATACATATACATAATATAAGGAAGAAGATGAGTAAGAAAGTTAAGTAATATAGAGCAGTTCTCTCCCACCAAAAGCTAAAGTGCGGTTCTTGTGTAATAAGTAATAGAGTATACCATCTTCATACAAAAATGGCACCACGAGGGTGTTATCAAGCTAGATTTCAAAGTTATTAACTTCTCAACCGGCTCACCTCATGATGCCATTATTGCTGAGAAGAGTCATTAAAATAATAACTCTTTATAAAATCTAACTTGATAACAGTTCTATTATAGCAAAAACTTTTTCGCCTGACTAGATGCAATATATCTTTTTTAAGGAAATACTGCGAAAGCGGTCTATACTCTAATTCTTGCTAATTTATACAATTATTTTGCAATACAGCGAACTGACAGCCCGTATGCAATGAAATTGCTCTCAGAGTCATTTCCGACAGTACTGCTCAAAAATCCCATTGTATTTATGCCATAGCTAAAAAATTGTCCGTCAAACCCATAATTTATATATGATAACCAATAAGTTCCAAGACCTCCTGCCAGTTGGATTTTATTGCTATTCATACTCCCCGCTCCCACAAAATATATCGGATATTGAATAAAAACACCTGTCTCTTGTCCATATTTAGATAATAAACTATTTGTATTCGGCAATCGCCACTGAGCCGGGCAAATGCTGGACGCGGCATTCTCACCAGTTACCGCTTTAATACCACTATTTGCTGTCGCCGCATTCGCATTATAGTAATTACCCACTAAGTAGTGTGCGTCGTAGTTTTTACTTGCTTCGTCATACACTATAGTTGTGATGATATTATTCTGCTGCATATTTTGAACATTTTTAAAGGAAAACCGCTGACAGTCAATCAGATCCGTTAATGAACCACAGTTATCTGACGCAGTGCTACCAACTCTTGGCTCTGCCCAAACAATTTCCCCAGGGTTATAATAGTGCACAGAACGTAGATCGTTCTCTGTGGGTTTTATTATTGTCCCCTCTGCACTCCACAACTCCGATGTTAAGTTCGGCGTCCAGCTCTCCGCTACATCAGAATCCTCGGGAGTAAGTGTGATGTTGGTGAGGTCTAAGGCTAGGTTCTGCGTCATCCAGCAATTACCGTCTTTGAGTTTA
>CAYUCN010000023.1:0-16119 GCA_964443395.1 uncultured Candidatus Saccharibacteria bacterium
TTTTCCTCGCAGTTACCGGTCTTTTTCTTGTTGAAAAGGCTTATAGTTAAGGATAGTGTGCAAAGTGAGAGAATGCCTCAAATGGGGTGTTTTGTTGTATATATAACAACAAAATAGGGAAACGACATGTATTTTTTACAATATACCATGCTTATTTTGTAAATGCAGTAGAAATAGTGTTGTAAGTTTTACAACAATTATAAAAGAAGAAATTATAGATAGGAATAGTTAAATTGTTGTAAAAAACACAACATATTTTTAGAAAAATGTCTTGTAAAAATAGGATAAGCATGATAGGATGAAGGTAGTCCAAGTAAAAACAAAAACTAAAAAAGGACCAAAAATGCAACTTAAAATACCAAAGTAGAAAGATCGCTTCCGCGGGCTAAATGGTAATTTCTAGCCATAAATTACACTTTCTAGGAATTACCCAAAGCTTGCGGAACGAAAGAGCGTTCGAGTATGCAGGAAGAAAATTTCGTGTACTGTATAAGCCTAAGGGAAACTGGACGTCTTACCATTGAGTTGGTGAGGCGGACATTTTGCAAGAGTATGTAAATACGAGGAAGGCGCGGCTTGATAAAAGCTTGTAACTCGGAAGAGTGTGGAGATGAACGCTCGGAATTTATCAACTGGTGGGAACTATGGGAACTTGAGCGTAATGTTTAATGTACGGTAGGGAACAAAAGTTGATAAAGTTCCTCAGCTAAACTCAAGCATAAACTATTAGTACCTTTTAACAATTTGAGTGGTTTATGTTTGAGCGCCATGAGTTCCACGATTATCGTGGAGCGGTCAACATAGGGAATGGGTTCGGTTGTGGCCTAAAGTAACAATGTTTGTAAATGCCAGGTAACTAGCCCATCCCCTCCCTGTTATCCTTGTCGTTGTAAAATGCACAATTACAGCGATGGCGAAGAAAAGTAGGGAATTAGCATAGGATGCCACGAAGTGTTCTTGCTTTTAAAGCCTACAGTGTGCGTAAAATGCGTGGATACGCAAAAAGTAACTAAGGATCTTGTCGGGGGATGAAATTGACGGATGAGGTGTGAAAGGGACGATGGGCTTTATGACTGGGTGACTGACGGCTGGTTTGGCGAATTCTGTAGATTTTGATGAAGAACTTGGTGGAGATTTTTGATAAAACTGGGCTTTTTGTGATAACGTGCTTATGATATAATATGACTGTAATGCCAAAACGTTTGATTCCGGTATTGTCTTTGCTTGCTGCAGTGGTGTTGCTTTTGATATTAAATTTTACCACCCCTGCGGATGCTGGTCCGTTTGGGGTTTTGGTATTCTTTTTAATGTGCTATGTGGTAGTACTTGGTATAGCATTGGTGTTTGTAAAGATATTTATGAAATTAGGTGGGAAGAAGATGGGGCGCAAGGGGTATCTGTATGGTGCAATTATTGCTTTTGGGCCGATTATGATGCTGTTAGCGCAATCTCTGAGGACTTTGAGCCCGTTTACGATCGGGCTGATTTGTGTGTTTATATTTTTGGCATGTTTCTTGGTGAGCAAGAGAGGATAGTGAGGCGTCGGCAGGGCGCTTTTTTGATGGCAAAAATGTATAAAAATTTTATACAAACCCTCTTTTGTGCTTATGTTTTTGTGTTATAATGGGGGTATGAATGGTAACGAGAAGGGTACACGACAAAACGCAAAAGAGATGACGGCGGAAATAGACCGTTTGACGGATATGGCGAAGGCGGAAGCGCAGCAGGCGGAGCAACAGAGGGGCTTAGAACGGGAGCGAGCTGGCAGTCTGGGTGGTAAAGTGCTAACGTATAATCCTGAGCAGGGCAACCGGCCGGAGGAGCTACGGAAGACTGAGCGAGTAGTGCAGATGGCGGAGCGGGATAATGGTTTTGGCGCGGAATATCGCGAAGGAATCTCGATAGTGGGGGAGGAGTCAGAAAAACAAATACAGGATAGAGCGAGTGTAGATAGAGAAAATGCGGAGTTAGAGAATCTAAAAAATGAGAATTTTCCGGGGATTGATAATGATGCGAAGATTGTAGCAAGGAGCCAAGAAGAACGGGGTGGCTTAGTAGCGCAGCGAGTAGAGAAGCTGTTGAGTAAGAAGGCGGATTTTAGCCCAAGTGAGTTGGAGCGGTGGTTTGGGCAACAGCGGGATGGCATGCTGCTGGATTTTGAGGTGCCGCGGAGGATAGGAGATAGAAACTAATGGGCTGGTGGGCGGTATTATTAATAGTGCTAATAATAATTATAGTGGGTGGCATGATATGGGCGGTACATTTGCAGCGGCGGCGCAAGGCGAAAGATTACGAGCGGAGTTTGAAGTTGATTCCGATGTTGATTCATTTGCCGCCATCGACGGATGACATTCAGGGGAGCGGGCGTGATGAGCGTGATGTGACAAATGAAGCATTGAGCCAAGCGCAAGTAATGTACTCTATTATTACTTCAACATTTAAAAAGGGATATGACGGCAAAGTATTTGGTCAGCGGCATATGACGTTTGAGATTATTGCGGCGGGCGGGCTGATTAAGTACTACACAATGGTACCAGCGGTGTTGACGGAGACGGTGAAGCAGGCAGTGATTTCGGCATATCCTTCGGCGAGATTAGAAGAAATCGAGCCGGATAGTATCTTTGCGCGCAATACAACGACGGCAGAAGTAGCGGGTGGCGAATTAAATCTAAAGAAAGAATTTGTATATCCGATTAGTACCTATGAAGATAGCCAGCGAGATGCAAGCCTAGCAATTCTGAATGCAATGTCGGTAACAAAAGAGAATGAAGGAATTGCGCTACAAATCTTACTTAGGCCGACGGATGGGTCTTGGACAAAAATTAGTGAAGAGCGAGTAAAAGAATTAAAAGAGGGTAAGAAAAGTACTCATAATCGAACAAATATTTTAAGCAAGGCGGTATATGAAACGGCGCATTTGGTGAAGGATGCGGCAGTGGCTTTTTGGCATCCGCCGGAAGCTCATGAGGGTCTAGAAGACGGGAAAACGGAGAGTATTAGTAATCTAAAGCAGGACGAAATCGCAGCGATTGAGAATAAAACTAAGTATCCGGGATATGAGACGTTAATCCGAATTGTGGCAAGTTCGCAGAATAAACAGAGATCGGAAGCAATGCTCGGGGGAGTAGTAGCGGCTTTCTCACAATTTGATTCGCAGAACTATAATGGGTTTCAGTATGACGCGCTGAAGAGCGGTAAAAAGTTAACAGTGGATTATATCTTTAGGTTCTTCCCGAGGAAGAAGCGAACAAATATTTTGAACAGTGTAGAATTAGCGTCGGTTTTTCATCTGCCGGCCCAGAATGCTATCCCGACGTCGCAGGTGGAGCGGCAGGCAACGAAGCAAGTAGAAGGTCCCGCAAAGTTAGTGACGGAAGGTGTATTATTGGGAGTAAATGAATTCCGAGGAGAGAGGAAGGAGATTAGACTCTCGGAGAATGACAGACGACGCCATACTTATGTGATTGGGTCTACCGGTATGGGTAAGTCGGTACTTTTGACGAATGTGGCATATCAAGATATGGTGGCGGGGAGAGGTTTTGCCTTTATAGATCCGCATGGAGATGCGGTAGAGTTATTGATGAGTAAGGTGCCGGAGAGCCGGATAGATGATGTAATCTACTTTGATCCGGCGGATATCGAGCATCCGATAGGAATGAATATGTTTGAGTTTACTTCGGAGGATCAGAAAGATTTTATCGTGCAGGAGGGGATTAATATGCTAGTAAGCTTGTTTGATCCGAGCGGGCAGGGCTTCTTTGGGCCGAGGGGGCAGCATATGTTCCGGAATGCGGCGTTACTGCTGATGTCGGACCCGAACGGAGCGACTTTTATAGATATACCGCAATGTTTTACGGATCCAGAGTTTGTGAAGAGTAAGCTGAAATACGTGACGGATAAGGCGGTGTATGATTACTGGACGAAGGAATTCCCGGCGAGCCAAAAGAGTAATGATGCAGGGGAAGTGATTACGTGGTTTACGTCTAAATGGGGGCCGTTCTTAAGCAATACGATTATGCGGAATATCTTGGGGCAAGCTAAAAGCGGTTTTAATATTCGCGAAATTATGGACAACAAGAAAATATTCTTAGTGAATTTGTCAAAGGGTAGACTAGGTGATATTAATTCGCAGCTACTCGGTATGATATTGGTGATGAAGTTCCAGGCGGCAGCGATGAGCCGGGCGGATATTCCAGAGGATGAGCGGAAAGATTTCTGCCTCTTTGTAGATGAGTTCCAGAATTTTGCGACAGAGAGCTTTGAGAGCATTTTGAGCGAGGCGAGGAAATATCGGTTGAATTTGTTCCTAGCGAATCAGTTTATGACGCAGCTAACAGATAAAATCCGCGAGGGAATACTTGGAAACGTAGGAACGATTATGGCGGGACGCCTGGGCGTGACGGACGCGGAGCTGATGGAGAAGGCGTTTGCGCCGGTGTTTAATGCGGAAGATTTACATAAACAGGGAAATTATCAGGCGATCACGACGGTGATGATGTTTAATTTGCCGACAGCGCCATTTACGCTAAATTTGTTACCCCCGATGGGTGAGGCGAATCCGCAGTTGTTGGAGACAATGAAAGAATATTCGGCGTCAAAATATGCGAAGACGCGCGAGCAGGTGGAGAGCGAAATAAAAGCGCGATGGAAGGCGGAAGAGAAAGCGGCGGAAGAGGCAAGGACTTCTAAAGATACTGGGCCGGTAGGTAAACTAGAGGCGGTGCAAGCGGAAGACGAGAAGGCGAGTTTCCTAAGTAGCTGGAAGCAGAAGAAGGCGGAGATAAGTGGGAATGACGCTGTGACGCGCGTAGGAGGCCAGGAAGGGGCTACGACGGCAGAAGTGGGGCTGGATGGCGTTTCGAGCGAAAAAGCTTATGGCGAGGCCGGAAATAGCCTTAAACTGGAAAATGATGATGATAAAAATAAAGAAGCAATTTTTAAGGTGAGGTAAGGAACGGCGCTATGGATGAAAAAGATAAGAAATTTGAGGGGGAATTGATTGATAATCTGGACGAGATAAGGCATGGGGATGTTCAAGGCGCGCAGCTAGAGGAGAGGCTAGAAGAGGTGCAGGCGGCGGAAGTAGCGGATCGGGAAATCTCGCCAGAGAGTGAGCGGAGATATCATCCTGTGAGTGATGAAGAAGCACGGCAGATGTTGGCGGATGAGAAACGGCAGGCGGAAGCAAGTCTGAAGGCGCATGGGAGGAAGGGGCGAAAGTTCTTACTGATAGCAGTAATAGTGGTGGCGATATTGTGTCTGGGGATGCTGGTGTTGATGATGGTGCTGGGGGAGCGGAAGGGGGAGCAAAAAGTGCCGGAACAAGGACAGGTAACGCCGGTGGCACCGGAGGAGCCGGGGGATGGGCTGGTAGAGGTGGGCATAGATGATGAAGTGGTACAGGAAGTTTGGAAGAATATAGGGGTAATACCGCATGATATACCATTTGCTTATGAATTGCCCGATGGAACGATGAATTTTGAATTAGCGGAGAAGTATGGCTTTTACGGCTCGGAAGGAGCGGTAAAAAATGGTATAACGGAGCGGCAAAAGTTGGCGCTGGCATTGTATGCATTACAGCACAATGGGGATGGTAGCGGAGACGATATGTGCATGATTTATGAGGAAGATGTTGAGCTGATCAATAATTTGGGGGAGGCAGCAAAAGGGAGTGGGCAGAGTTATTGTATTCCTGGAGAAGAAGTAAGGAAGAAGTATAAAGAGATTTTTGGTGATGAGGTGGAATTAACGGATGGATATTTTTCGGTGGCGGCAGATGGATTACAATATTCTTCGAAGAGTGATGGATTCTTCTTTGTGGCAGGGCGTGGTGGCAATGCGCCGTTTGTGAAGGAGCTATACAAGGCCGAGCGGGACGGCTATAGATTGTATTTGTATGAGGCGGTAGCGATAACTTCGTATCGTATCGGAGATGATATTTGTTATTTAATGAGTACTGACGGGGAGAGGATTACGGAGGATGGATTGTGTACGGACGCGGCGGTAGAAGTGGCAGGTATTGAGAATATGGACCATTTTAAATGGGCTTTTGTGAAGAATGCGGACGGGAATTATGTCTTTGAGGCGCTAGAAAAAGTGAAATAGGTAATAAAAATTAAAACAAAGAAAGGAGAGTGATGGAGGAAAAAGGACAAGTGAGCGCAAAGCCGACGGGTGAGCAAGCACAAGAGGTGCGGACAGCGCCGGACGGGGAGAAGAAGGAAAGAGTGCTGAAGGTGGCAAATCCGGAGAAACCGCATTATCGGGCGTTTACGGTGTGGGCGGTGATGCTGTTGGTGCTGGGGTTGGCGGCGGCGGTGACTTGGGGGACGATAATGACCTTTAAAGCGAATCAGACGGCGGAGTGCCCGGAGTGTAAGGAGACGGAATGTCCAGATATAGTGCCGGTAGAGGATAATCTGGCTCAACAAGAGGCTGATGCGAAGAAGGCCGCGGCAGCTATTAAGAAGGCAGTGAGTGATTATCTGAGGGTTGATAATAAGTATGAGACTGGTGTGGCGTATAAACATGGATTAGTGTATTTTGATGTATATGATTCGTGGGCACCAGCTTATAATCCTGAGAATAGTAATGTGTTGGTTTCCTTGAATCGCTCTTATGGCTTTTATGCGGATGATTCGGGCTATTATGCCACGGCGCAGACTACAGATGCCTTGAAGGCTTTGATGACTGGGGCGGGCTTTACGGCAATGCTGGATAGAACATTTGCGGAGAATGGTTTTTCTAAATATGATATTGGACAGGCTTTACCGGGGCCGGATTCTTACATAAATAAGACGACTGGGATTCTATGTACCGGTATTGACTCTAGTTTGCCAATGCATTTTGGCTGCGGGCATATTAGCTGGTATAACCGTGAAGAGGCGGAGCTGCTTAATACACTAGCGAAGGCATATATTAAGGGCGAGAATTTAGACAATGACGAATTAGTATATCTGTCAATGAGGAATGGTGGAGTTCAAAATAGTACGTATGCACCATACCAGACCGTGAGTGCAGGTGGAGCTAATGCAGCAAGCTTCTTTTATAGGGTGAGTCCAGAGTCGGAATGGCGGTATTTTACTAGCACACAGAGCCCGTTGGCGTGTAGCAGGTACGATACGGATGATTTGCGGAAGGCTTTTGCGGGGACGGTATGTTATAATGGTGCAAATGAGAGCGTTGTGAATCCTTAAGCATGATATAAATGAAAGGCTCCAGAGTAAAACCTGGGGCTTTTTGGTGGGTAGAGATATAATGAGGGCTTGAGGCAGGTTGATTACGTTTGATTTAGTGGGGTGATGTTTGGAAATGTTTTTGAGGTGGGCGTTTTTGGGATTGTTTTCAGGAATGATTCTTATTGGCGTTTGCTTGGGTGGAGGGCGGCGTAAAATAGGCCTTGTGGCTTGCGTAGAGGCGCTAGGAGGCGGTTTTAAGCATGAGCGGGATAGTGGAAGGGTTTTGGCGCTAAAAGGCCGTGGAGGGGCTAAAAATGGCCGTAAAAGGCATTTTTAAGGGTGGTTTTTGAGAAAATGTGGTATAGGAGAGATTTTTTGTGACAAAATCACAATAATGTGATAAAATATATAAGTTATGGAAAAGTCACCAAAGCAAACAATGAAAACTGCGAAGAAGTTGGGCTCTAAGGGGCGCGGCGCTAATAATAAGGGTAAAAATAGCGCCGAGAAGACAAAAACTATGGTAAATGGGCAAAAATCCGCCAATGTCACGAAGGTAGTGATAGATAAAAATGGCAAAAAAGTGGTCCGAGGGGCAGAAACTAACAACAGAGTAGCTGCGACTGGGAAGAAATGGGCGGTAGAGCGAGTGAAACCGACACCAGAAGAGAAGAAGAAACTGGGTAAAAAGGGAATTATTGCGATTGCGGTGGTGATAGTGGCGTTGGTGGGGTCTTCGCTGGGGTTTTGGGCGCTATGTGGGCAGCACGGTGAGGAGCCGGAGACGGGCGAGAATACGAGCGTAGAAGAGCAGCCAGAGGAGCCGGAAGAGCCCAAAGAGCCGGAACCGGTAGAGAACAAAGATCCGTTGGCGCCGGAGCCGAGTATTTCGGATAACAGCGCGTATCAGGTGGCAGGGTATAAGCCGCGGTATATGTCGATTCCGTCGTTAGGGTTATATAATATTCCGATTATAGAGGTGGGTAAGGAAGGTGATGGTACATTAGGGGCGCCGAGGAGTGACTATGTAATAGCTTGGTATTATCGGTCGGCAATACCCGGGCAGCCAGGGGCGTCGGTGATGGATGGGCATGGTGGTGACTTGGGCACTGGCATTCTAAAAACTCTGCCGCGAGTGCCGATGGGGGGAGAGATCATCGTAGAAATGGGGGATGGACGGAAGTTTACCTATTATGTAGAGGAAAAAACCTATAAGATGATTGGGGCGGATGCGGACAATTATATGGATACAGCTTATCGGCCGCTGAGACCAGGTGTGCCGACGATTGCATTAATCACTTGCACTGGCAGATGGATACGAGCTCAACAGACGTATGACCAGCGATTGTTCGTGCGTGCGGCAATGAAATAGCTGGCTCTAACGAATATAGGGGCCTTTACGTATAGTACTATATTACGGCGTCAGAAGTTCCAATGCTCATTCCGCGTTTCACTTCTTCCTTGTACTATAGCACTCTAAGTAAAGGGTTTATACATCTATAGGTGAAAATGCTATGGTTAAAAATGGTGTTCAGCGGGGAAGACGCTTATAATTAAGATCTTTATACAAAAATATATGCTAAAATGCTTGCTTTTTAAGAGAATATGCGCTAGAATATAGAGGTAAATAAAGTAGAGGTAGGTTGAATGTCTGAGAAAAAACCCAGTGATGGACAAAGTTATGATAGCTCTCAAATTCAAGTTTTGGATGGGTTGGAGCATGTACGGATTCGCCCGGGTATGTATATTGGCTCTACGGGCTATGATGGTTTGCATCATTTGATTAAAGAGATTGCAGATAACTCGATTGATGAGGCGATTGCTGGGTTTGCGGATAAGATTGTGATTACGCTTTTGGCGGATGGCGGAGTGCGGGTAGATGATAATGGCCGCGGGATCCCGGTAGATATTCACCCAAAGACGAAGAAAAGCACCCTAGAGACGGTGCTGACCGTGCTAAATGCGGGTGGTAAATTTGGTGGGGGTGGATATAAGGTTTCTTCGGGCTTGCACGGGGTAGGGTCTTCGGTGGTAAATGCGTTGTCTTCGCGGATGATTGCGGAGGTACGCAAGAATAATAAGATACACCATATCGAGTTTGAGCTGGGTAAGACACAGGGTAAAGGCCTGGAAATTATAGGAGAGACGGATGGAGCAGGAACATCGATTACATTTTATCCGGATCCGACGATTTTTAAGGAGACAACGACTTTTGACTATGAGTGGGTATCTAATTACGCGCGGCATCAGGCTTATTTAACAAAAGGAATTTTGATTTCTGTAAAGGACGAGCGGACAGGAGCAAGGGAGTCATTTTACTTTGAGGGGGGGATTAGGAGTTACGTACGCCGTCTGAACGAAGGGAAAGAGGTAGTCTCAGACGATATCTTCTATGTAGAGAAACAGATGGAAGATACGATGATAGAGGTGGCGTTGCAGTATAATGATACGTACTCGGAGACGATTAAGCCCTTTGCAAACAACGTTTTGACGCCGGAGGGCGGGATGCATGTGGTAGGGTTTCGTATGGCGTTGAACCGGGTAATTAATGATTATGCGCGTAAAAATAACTTGTTGAAAGAAAAAGAGCCGAATTTAACGGGCGATGACATCAAAGAAGGTTTAACGGCGGTGATTTTAGTAAAGTTGCCAGATCCGCAGTTTGAAGGACAGACCAAGAACAAGCTAGGAAACCCAGAGGTGCGTGGCTATGTTGATAAGGTGATGACGGAGTATTTTGGGTATTATCTAGAAGAAAATCCGGCAGTAGCGAAGAAGATTATTAGCAAGGCGACTCTAGCGGCGCGGGCAAGGAAGGCGGCGCGAGCGGCAAGAGACAATGTGATCCGCAAGGGGGCTTTTGATGGGCTGAATTTACCATCAAAGTTGGCAGATTGTTCGAGCCGGAAACGGGATGATTGTGAATTATTTATCGTAGAGGGTAACTCAGCGGCGGGTAGTGCCAAGGAAGGGCGAAATTCCCAGATACAGGCAATTTTGCCGTTGCGTGGTAAGGTCTTGAACACAGAGAGAGCAAGGCTAGATAAGATGCTGGCGAACCAAGAATTAGTGAGTTTAATTAAGGGGTTAGGTGTGGGGATTGGTGACCAGTTTAACCTTGATGGTTTGAGATATGATAAGATTATCTTTATGACGGATGCGGATGTGGATGGTTTGCATATTGCGACACTGCTAATGACGTTTTTCTTCCGGTATATGCCAGAGGTAATTAAGGCGGGGCATGTGTATTTGGCAAAGCCGCCACTGTTTGGCTTGACTAAGGGGACGGGAGCGAATCGGAAAATTGATTATGTTTATGACGAGGTGGCGCTAGAGCAAAAGTTAACCGAGAAGATAGAGGAGCGCAAGGCGCAAGGAATTAAAATCGACCCAACACAAGAACGGTTTAAGCAGGCGGGGTATACGGCGCAGAACCGGTTTAAGGGTTTGGGCGAGATGGACGCGAAGCAGCTCTGGGAGACGACGATGGACCCCGAGAATCGGATTTTAGTGCAGGTGCATATTGATGATGCCGAGAAGGCGGATGCAGTATTTACGAAGCTGATGGGGGATCAGGTAGTGCTCAGAAAGAACTTTATCCAGGCAGGGGCGTCGAGCGTGGATTTGGACGACTTGGATTTCTAAAGAAAGGAGGTGAAAAATGGCAGAAGATGAGAAAAATACCGGTAAGGATAAGCAGAATATGCCTCCAGAGGCGTCAGGAAGCGCTGTAGGCGGCGGGAAGGCTGAAGCTGGGTATGATCAAGGCTCGAGCGTAGAGAGGGCTTCTATGACGCCAGAAGAGGCCGTAGAGGGCGAAGTAATCAACGGAATTGAGCAGAAGGCTGTAGAATCCACGATGGAAAACTATTTCCTTAGATACTCGATGTCGGTGATTATTGACCGGGCGCTGCCGGATGTGAGAGATGGCTTAAAGCCGGTGAATCGGCGGATTCTCTACGCAATGAATAAAAATGGCTGGAAAGCGCCACATCCGACGGTAAAATCGGCGCGTATCGTAGGTGAAGTGATGGGTAAATATCACCCGCACGGTGATTCGTCGATCTATATGGCGATGGTGAATTTGGCACAACCGTGGAAGATGCGCTATAAATTGATTGAAGGGCAGGGTAACTTTGGCTCGATGGATGGGGATGAGCCGGCGGCGTCGAGGTATACTGAGGCGAGAATGGACAAGGTGGGGGTAGAACTGCTGACAGATATTGAGAAGGAAACGGTAGATTTAAGGGATAACTTCGACGGGAGCGAGAAGGAGCCGGTGGTTTTGCCGGCGGCGTTGCCAAATATTCTCTTGAACGGCCAGATGGGGATCGCCGTAGGGATGGCGACAAATATTCCGCCGCATAATTTGACAGAGGTAGTAAATGCGACGGTGGCACAGATTGATAATCCAGATATTTCTCTAGAAGAGCTGATGAAGCATGTGAAGGGGCCGGATTTTCCGACGGGGGCAGAGGTTTATGGTGGTACGCCAATGAAACAGGCATATGCGACAGGTAAAGGCTCGGTGACGATCAGGGCTGTGACGAGCATTGAGGAGAAGAAAAATGGTCGGTATAGCATTGTAATTACAGAAGTGCCATATGGCATGAGTAAGGAAGCCTTTATTGAGAAGGTGAGAGAGTTGGTTTTAGCGAAGAAGCTAGACCATATTGCGGATGCGAGAGATGAATCGGCGCGTGGAAAGGTGCGCGTAGTAGTAGAGCTAAAGAAGGATGCTTTCCCGAAGAAGATTCTCAACCAGCTCTATAAAATGACAGGCTTGCAGACGACCTTCCATTATAACATGTTGGCTTTGGTGGATGGTGTACAGCCGAGAGTGCTAGGGTTGAAGGAAATTTTGGCGGAGTTTATTAAGCATCGGCAAAAGGTGATTCGTCGACGGACGGAGTATGACCTAAGGAAGGCAAAAGAGCGTGCACATATCTTAGAGGGGTTAAAGATTGCGCTTGATAACATCGACGAAGTCATTAAGACAATTCGTGAGAGTTATGATAATGCCGATCAGCGTTTGATGGAGCGGTTTGGCTTATCAGAGATACAGGCAGCAGCGATCTTGGCAATGCAGCTGAGAAGGTTGCAAGGACTAGAACGCGAAAAGATTGAAGAAGAGTTGAAGGCTTTGATGGCGCAAATTGCGGAATATGAGAAGATTTTGGCGAGTGAGACGGAAGTTTTGCGAGTGGTGAAGGAAGAGCTGATTGCGATGCGAGATAAGTATGGTGATGAGCGGAAGAGTAGGATTTTTAATTACGAAGTAGGGAAATTCTCGGAAGAGGAATTAGTGCCAGATGAAGAAAGTGTAATATTGCTGACGACACAGAATTATATGAAGCGAGTGCCGCAGGATGACTTTAAGCGGCAGAATCGAGGTGGCAAAGGTCGTAAGGGAATGACGACAAAAGAAGAAGACGTGATCTCTCAAATTATTACGGCAAGTTCGCACGATTATTTACTATTCTTTACTAATCAAGGGCGGATTTTCCGGATGAAAGCGTATGAGGTACCACAGGCTTCGCTAACGGCGAAGGGTACGCCGGCGGTAAATATGCTAAATATGCACCCTGACGAGAAGGTAACAGCGATTATTAAGCAAGGAAGCGACCCGAGTGGATATCTCTTCATGGCGACAAAGAAGGGAACGATTAAGAAGACTGCGATTAAGGAATATTTGAATATTCGGGCAAATGGACTCCTCACAATTAAACTAGACCCAGGTGATGAATTGAAGTGGATCCAAGAGACGACGGGTGATCATGATATAGTGATTTCTACTTCGGCGGGGCAAGCAGCACGCTTTAGCGAGAAAGATGTACGGAGCATGGGTCGTGGGGCGAGGGGTGTAAGGGGGATTAGATTGCGTCCGAAGGATGAGATTGTGGGTATGGATGTGATTAAAGATAAGAACCAGAAATTGTTGGCGATTTCGGCGAACGGTTATGGCAAGGCGACAAGTGTAGAGAATATTGCTGCGCATAGCCGGGGTGGCGTAGGGGTAAAGGTGGCTGCGGTGACGGCAAAGACCGGTCCGCTAGTGGCGGTACATACGCTAGAGCCGGAGGCGAAAGAAGTGATTATGATGTCGACGAAGGGGCAGGCGATCCGGATAGCGGTGAAGGAGATTCCGACGCAAGGCCGAGCCACGCAAGGCGTGAGGATTATGCGCTTGAACGATGGCGACACGGTGGCTTCGATAGGGGTGGTATTGCCGGAAGAAGAAGACGAAAAAGCCGAGTAAATTTAGTGTTCAGAATAAAAATAATAGCCTTAAGGGGAAGGGGCTATTATTTTTTTGTAGGGTATTTCCTCTGGAAAATAAGAAAATTGTAAAAATTAACAAACTTGTGCTTGTTAGTAAAAGTGAAAGTTTGCTATACTCGCGGGTATTATACTAAAATAATAATAAACTGCGAGGATTTATGAGAAAAATTCCGATATTTTTATCAACTTTAATGTTGGTGGAGGCGGGGTTGACTGTGGCGCTAACTTATCCGGTAAGGGCGGACGGAGGCGGGCATGGGGATGTAAACTTGATTGGTACGCCAAATGCACTGAACGATGAGCTGCATATATATTATATAGAGCCAAGTAATGATACGGTGAGATTTAAGTTTAACGAAAATACTGTAAAGCCAGTGGGAATACAAGAGATCTACGTGGCGACGTATGATTATAATAAAGTAACGGAGGCAGAGGCAGATGCAAGGGCAGTAACTTTAGGGGTAGACGATACGACGGATTGGGCGAGTAACGCGCAAAATTTGGGATATTATATCCCCTGGGCGGCGGATACGTCGGCGAGTATTAATTTTAGGGAGAATGGGACGTTAGTAGGGGCGCCGCAAGGGATTTTGTATTATGCAGTGGCGGCGAATGATTATACAGACCCTAATAACCCGCAGCTCTATTGGATTAGAGGGAAGCTATCATATCGAGAATGTATGTATAATAGTACGATAGAAAATCCTTATGCGATGGCTTGTAATTTTGATTGGGTGTATGGCCAGGAGACGTGGGCTGTGCGCCGGAATAACCCAGAGTATTTTGCGGGGGAAGTATATAAGAGTTGGAGTGAAGAATTTGGGGAGATTTTGACAGGGGAATTAAAGGATTTAGAGGTAAGAGTAGAGGCGTGGGGTGGGACGGAAGAGGAGAAACAGCCGCTACTGGAGCGATTTGCGAAGATTAAACAACTGGCGGTGGATGCGGTAATGACGGAGGATTTGCGTGATAAATCGGACGAATTGGCGGAGAGATTACAAAAGAAGCCAGTGAAAGAGGATGATAAGAAGGAAGAGCCTACGGTTCCAGATCCGTCGGTAGATCCGGATAATCCGGAGGGTTTGGGCAATTCGGGGAATTTGGGTACGACAGGGGATGGGTCTGGTAATTCTGGTAATTTTGGCACATCTGATAGCGGTTCTGGTGATATGAGCAATGGTAACGATGTAGATAAGCCGATTTTGTCGAGTGGAATGGGGGCGGTTGGACCGAATGGTGAAACTACTACAGATGAGGAAGTGAAGGGGAATTTGGCATTGGCGGATAAAAAGACGGAAATTAGCACTTTGGACGCGACAGTGCCAAGGCAGGTGGCAATGGCCATAAAAGAGCAGGAAGGAGCTGGAACTGAGCAAGAGAAAGAGGAAAATGCCGCTAGAGGCTATTTAGAGGCGTTAGAAGAACCAAAGAGTGCGGAGGTGGCTGTTGTACCGGCGCTCAGTGAAGAGACGCGCATCACAGGGGCGAGAAGGAACGTGTTTTGGGCGATAATTGGGTTGGGAATCTTTTTGCTCGGGTTGTTGGCGTATATTGGGTGGAGGAAGTGGAGGAGGGATTATAGGTAAGTTTTAGTAGGAAATAGATAGAATCCCCCAGATGAAGGTTCGGGGGATTTTTGTAGTAAGGATATCTTATCTATAAAATCTTTGCGATGTCGTCGGTTGGAAAAATGGACAAAAACGCTGAGCTGTGCTACAATATAACCATGAACGAGTTCAATTTTGCTCTGGTGGCTTTTGTGATGGGGTTCTTGGTGGCGCAGTTGTGGAAAGGTGTGGTGAGCTTGTGGTTAGATTGGCGGCGGACTGGGGCGGTGGACTTGAAGACGGCGGTGAAGCATTTTATGCAGTCAGGTGGGATGCCGTCGGGCCATTCGGCGAGTATGGCGGCTTTGGCGACGTATCTGGGGTGCATGTGTGGGTTTGACTCGGCGGTTTTCGCATTGGCAGTGGCGACGACAGGGATTGTGGTTTATGACGCGACGCATGTAAGATATGCAGTAGGAGTTCAGGGGGAGGCGTTGAACGGGATTTTAGAGAAGAATGGAGAAAAGGTTTTGCCAATAAGTGAGGGGCATACGTGGCTGCAGGTGATAGTAGGGGTGGTTTTAGGGATTCTGATAGGCATAAGCTTGTATTATTTGGAAAGGTTGTAAAAATGACTACGAAAATGAATAAATGGCTGAAGTGGATTAACAGGGGTAGATAGCTGAAATAGACTGGAGAAAACTAAAAGAAGCTAAAAAAGTCGGAAAAAGTGCAAAAAAGTACTTGACTTATCTTTGGGTGTGAGATAAAATGAGAATATCCAAACGCAATAGGGTAGTGACCGAGAAATTACAGAGTACGCCTTTAGTTTGGTGAGAATATTAACAATTTAGTTGTGCAATTATGGTTTGCGGAAGAGTATTAAGAAATTAATACGATTCGCAAATTTATCATCGTCAGTCTTTTATTGAGAACTAAGGTTCGAATAATCAGGGCTTTACCGAAACTGCATTGGTATGTTAGTGTAAGGCTCGTGGATGACTAAGATTTAATCTGAAAGTTCACGTTTTCTACTTATTTTGAGTTAGAAACATTGATGGAGAGTTTGATCCTGGCTCAGGATGAATGCTGGCGGCGTGCCTAATACATGC
>CAYUCN010000024.1:0-7663 GCA_964443395.1 uncultured Candidatus Saccharibacteria bacterium
TCCTGCGCTCCCGCGGCGACGGAAACTAAGACATTGCTCTTATAGTGATCCGCGGCAGCACTAGTACCTAATTTAGCAGCGAAAGCTAAAGTAAAAGTTTTGTTCTCGGATGTAGCCGTAGTGCTATAAGCCGGCGTTATCCCCGCAGCCCCATTCGCTGGCAACGAATTATATGTCAAACTCGACGGCGTGGCGCTAGCAGTCGTAGAAAAAGCATAGCCCCATTTATTATCGGCAAAATTTGCCGGAGCTACGTTACTGCCTACACCACCAATCTTCGTCTGCGTGGTCTGCCCAACCAAGCTACCATCACCGCCCTCGCCCGCCTGGACAAGGACTTGGTAGCCATCTACATTAGCTGCGCTCACCGACACATTTGTGGCAATATATCCTACTGCACCTGCAGTCACTGGCTGCGTAATCGTCCCACCAGTACCTGTATTGCTCAACGTCAAAGAGACTGATGCCGCAGCACGCGCATCAGCATAAGCCACCGGCTCTCCCACTGGCTCCGTCTCTTCCACGCCTTCCGCATTAGCGGTCTGCTGAGATATGGGGCACAACAAAACTAACCCCAAAAGTGTAAGGGCTGCAAAGCAACCTACCGGTACGGCGCTCAAACGCCGCGACGTCTTTTTTATCTTCATAGTATTCCTCTATTACTTATACATAATATTATATGCTAGCATGAGCAGAATGGCAAGCCCCAATTTCAAAAAAATCCACTACACATGTGGAAAACTCCCCAAAAATCTATGTCCTATATAAAAAATTCTGCAGTTCGCATCCTCGGCACCGTGCAGAGCTTCTATTCCAAACAACAACGGACAGCCTTTATCCAGCCTTAGTCTGGAGACTATCCGTTATCTAAGCAAGGCTGACCTGATGCACATACGACCTCAGGACGCCCCACCTAACTTCAGTTTAGCACGATTTTTTACGAAAATCAATGCGCAAACCCTTTACCTAGAACGCTATACGTAAAGGCTACCAAATATATTCACGTACTATAACGTTCTCTTCCTATGCTCCCTGGTTACAAACTCCAACCTATCCCCTACCTCTAATCCGACCTTCTTTTCCGTCTTCATCGCCAGGCCCCCTACTTCCCCCTCTACCAGCTCTTTCGCCTCAATTCGCTCTTTCTGTACGCTTTCTACTACCGCTTCACCTAATATCTCCTTCTTCCTCAAGATGCGCACATTTGCCTCTGGGACTACCTTCCCCTCCGTCATTTTACCCCCAGCAATCAATTCCGTTTTCGTCACCCGGAACACTCCCATCACTTGCATCTCGCCGAGCTTGGTCTCGACGATTTCTTCCCCTAATAAATCTTCCATGCTACTCTTCGCATCATCCAATAACTCATAAATCACCCGGAAATTCCGCACTTCTACGCCGTCTCGCGCCGCTAGCTTCGCAATGTTTGTCGGCACATTTACGTTAAATCCATAAATCACCGTGTTCCCGTCCCCCGCTGCCATATAGATATCATTCTCCGTTACATCACCTACGCCAGTCGCTACTACGTTTAGAGTTACCTCGCCCTTCGTATCTATTAGCTTCAGACTATCTACTACGCTCGTGACTGACCCTAGTACATCGCCCTTTACAATCACATTAAAGACTTTCGCATTGTCTACCGAAGACATCATCCGTAGCAAATCCGTACTCGTCACATTTGCACTCGCCTGCTCATTGGCCGCCTCTTGCGCGTTCAGCAATGCTAGCTTGCGCGCCGTCTTCTCGTCTTTCTGCTCATAGAATCTATCACCAAAATTCGGCAATTCCTTAAACCCTGTCACCGTCACCGGCGTAGATGGCGTTGCCTTGCCCTTCGGCTTACCCTGATAGTCATACATCGTTCGCACTTTACCGTAAGTATTCCCTGCCGTGATAAACTCCCCTACCTTTAGCTCTCCAGCCGTCACCAGCAAATTTACTACTGAACCTTTCCCCGTCTCCATGTGCGATTCTATCACCAACCCCTCTGCCGGCACATCCACATCCGCCTTTAAATCTTCTACGTCAGCAATCAACAAAATACTATCCAGTAGCTTCTCCAGCCCTTCACCAGTTTTCGCACTCACCGGAATCATAATAATATCACCGCCCCATTCTTCTGGCTGCAAACCATGCGTAGATAAATCCGCCATTGTCCGCGGAATATCTGCCCCCTCGCGATCAATCTTATTAATCGCCACTATAATCTTTGCATTCGCCCCTTGTGCAAATTTAATCGCCTCTACCGTCTGCGGCTTTACCCCGTCGTCCGCCGCCACCACTATCACTACAATATCCGTGAGCATCGCTCCGTGCTGCCGAATTGCTGCAAACGCCTCGTGCCCCGGCGTATCCAAAAACGTAATCTTGCGATCATTGTACTCTAACTGGTAGGCCGAAATATGCTGTGTAATCCCACCAGCTTCCGTATCTACCGTCTTCTTATGGAACAGATAATCCAACAAAGTCGTCTTGCCATGGTCTACATGCCCCATCACTGCCACTACCGGCGGGCGCGGCACCGCATTCTCGCTCAATTCTCTACGTGCACCATCACTAATCCTCGTCGTCGTATTTTTACGCTCCAGACGCACGTTCTCCATCCCCAGCTCTTCGATCATAATCTCTGCTGTTTCATAATCCAATCGCTGATTAATAGTAGCTATAATACCATTTTTAAACAATTCACCAATCAACGCCGCCACAGAAAGGCCCAAAGCTTGCGCTAGCTCATCCACTGTAATTGAACCAGCAATCCGAATAACTTTTTCTGGTGTATTAGTGGCTTCGGTAAGGTCAGCACTCATCACTTCTTCCTTTCTGTTTTTACCAAACGTTTTGTATACTAAATCTAGATTAACTCCCCCTATTTTACCACATTTCCCCTAAAATTCCTACTATTTTATCATCGAAAATGGGGCGCCCATCTGGACGCCCCGTTTTACAAAAGTTACTCTAGGAATTGGAAATTACACGTATTACCGAGCTACGGCGATTACGGCCATCGCAGACCGTCTAGCATAGAGCGAGAGGCTCACCGCTTAGACGTTAGCGCCGCTGTCCTCGTCAAAAGGATCGTTCTGGTCGCCCTCATCCACCTGGGGAGGGTTAGCGGGGGGATCCGTAGGATCCGGCTCCTTCTCGCCACACCACTTACAGGTGCCGCCTTCGTACTCATGACCATCTGCAGCACAGTCGTGCTCTTCGGGCTTGGGCTCTTCAGGGTTCGTGGCGTTTTCCTTCTCGCCACACCACTTGCAGGTGCCACCCTCATATTCGTGGCCGTCCTTAGCACAGTCATGCTTGGGGGCGGGCTCCTCGTAGTCAGGATCCTTCTCCTCACACCACTTGCAAACGCCGTTCACATACTCATGACCATCTTTGGCACAGTCATGCTTGGGCTCCGGATCCACCGTCGGCTTCTTCGTGCCGGACGTACCGCACTGCTCGCACTTCTCCCCCTCGGGAATGGTGCTGTGATCAACCGTGCAGTCTGCCGGATCTACCGGGTATTCCGGAGTGGGATCCACTGTCGGCTTCTTGGTACCAGCCGTACCGCACTGCTCGCACTTCTCCCCCTCGGGAATGGTGCTGTGATCAACCGTGCAGTCCTTCGGATCCACCGGATACTTGGGTTCATCAGGATCCGTCGGCTCATCGCCACTGGTGCCCGCATCCACCACCACGAAGGTTGTCAGATGGTTCACCTCAAAGGCGACATTGCCATCCGCATCCACCTCGTAGGTCTGATCGGGATCGCCCACCGGCTCCAAGACATTAGTACCGGGAGTATTCGGGTCTTCCTTCACGAAGTAAACCTTCACACTCTCCACTGCGCTGCCATCATCGGCCTTCGGGGCCGCCACCGTAATCTGGATGTTCTCGCTCAGATGCTCAACTTCCTTCGCGTCCGCGCCCACCTTGATGGTCACATCCACGAACACGCCATTCTCCAGATCCACTGTGTCGCCATTGGCATCCTCAGTCGGCAAACTTGCCTTATCGACGTCATTCACCGCCAAGGTCACATCCTGATCATTATCAGGATCCAGATCCTTCGTCAACGCTTCCAGCGGCAATACCACCGTACCAGTACTCGTCTTCACGGTTACCGATACAGCATCTCCACCGGCCGCATCCTGCAAAGCCTTCACGGCTTCCGCACTCAGAGACAATTCCGTCGCATTGACATCCTCTGCCTCGACATCAACCATGTCGATTGTCAGATTCAGCGCCGCGCCGTCCTTCTTGGACTCAATAGCTTTGTCCACCGCAGCCTTATCCACAGCTGCCGTGGTTGTAGTCTTGCCATCTTTGTCCGTCTCGGTCGTCACAGTTGTGTCCACTGCCGCGTCTACCGGCTGCTTCGCTCCGCAAACCGTGCAGATACCCGCCGCGTTGTAGGTATGCTCATGCTCTTCCGGCTCCACCGGCTTCTGATGTCCACAGTTAATGCAGACATCGCCACCATCGTAGTCGTGCATGCCATCCTCGCACTCAGTCCGAGTATTGGTATACGCACCGCACTTGGTGCAGACGCCATTCGGACCATAGGTGTGCTCACCATCAGCGCAGGCATCAATGGGCTTCTGATGTCCGCAATTAATGCAGACATCGCCGCCATCGTAATCGTGCTCAACGTCGCCAGAGCACTCCGGACGTTCACTGGTATACGCACCGCACTTAGTGCAAATACCATTGGGGCCGTAGGTATGCTCACCTTCCGCGCACGCATCGATGGGCTTCTGAGCACCACACTTAGTGCAAATGCCGGCCGTATTGTACGTATGATCTTCGCCCGCATCCTCACAATCAGTCACACTGCCGCTCGGATTCGGCTTGCCGCAGACTGTGCACACAGGATCATCGCTGGAAGTATCGTAGGAATGATGTCCATCACCACAATCTTCCACCGGCTTCTGTATACCGCACTTCACACAGATGTCACCATCTGCATAATCGTGGCTGCAAGCAGTCTGATCCGGAGCTTCCTCGCTCACCGCACCACATACGGAACACACGCCATTCACATTGTAGGCATGGTTACCATCGCCGCAGTCCGTCAGAGGCTCCTGAGTACCACACTTAGTGCAAACATGATTGGCATTGTAGGTATGATCTTCGGGGTTCTCGCAGATCGGCGCAGCATCGCGCACCGCACCGCACACTGTGCAGACGCCGTTGGCGTTGTAGGTGTGCTCGTCACAGGGATCAATGGGCTTCTGGCTGCCGCAGTAAATGCAGACGCCATTGCCGTTGTAGATATGCAGGGCATTCGCGCAGTCATGCGTACCACTCATATCTGCACCACACTTGTCGCACAGATCATCCGCGTTCGCATCCACATGTTCCGAAGCCGTACCAAAAGGCTGCCCGCACTTATCGCAGACGCCATTATGATCAGCATCCACATGGTCACAGGTCACCGGGGGCTTCGGGTTGTCGGGGTCTTCTGTTCCAGGCTTGTAGTTGGGATCCTTGGCGCCACACTTGGTGCAGACGCCGTTCACATACTCATGCTCGCACGCGGGCATGTCCTGTCCACACTTATCGCATTTGCCGTCATTGTCGGCATCCACATGCTCAATGCAGGGGGGAGTAGGAATAACGGGGATATTACCACCGCCGCCGGGGTTGCCAGGATTGCTGGGGTAGTAGCCTCCACCACCGCTGGGCACAGCAGGCGCAGGTGCCGTAATGCCAACACCAGCCACCACCTTGGTAGCGGTATTGTTGGTCGCAACTTTGCACGTCAGCGTCTTGTTCTGCACCGTCTTCACATAGCTCTGCAGCGCGGGATTCTTCTCGGCCATCTCGGTCAGCGTTGGATTGGTAATCTTCACGCCCAGAGATACCCGATAGCCGCTCTTCTCAGCCTTGAAAGTGATGGACAAATTGTCCTGATCCACGCCTTGCACGCTGAGATACTGCTTGTTGGACGATTGCGTCTTGGCCTCATCGATCTTCCAGCCAAACATCTTGGCCAACTGGGTGGGGATCAACCTCACCGTGTAGGTCTCGCCGGCTTTCAGATTAAGTTCCGTGACGGAAAGCCGCAGGTACGAAGCCGTATTGACCAAAGCCTTGGCCAGTAGCTCCTGCTCTGCCTTTTCCTCGGCAGTCAGCTGGGTGGTGGTGACAGACTCACCGGAGTCCTCCGTAGTTTCGGCGGCGTAGCCCACGCTCATCATGGAGAGCGTGAACATCATCACCAAAAACAGCGAAAGACACTTGTGCAGCAATCTGGCAGATTTTTTCATGATCTTTTTTCCTCCTAGTTCTTAATGTGCTTCCCTTCCTAACCCGATTGCAAGAAGGCTAGTCAGAGACTGGGGCGTTTTCCTTTCGGAAAACAGGTACAACTATATCAAAGTGCAAATGAGCACTCGATATACAATATATATTAAGTGGCTACCTTCACGAAAGCCACGTGTATCCATTGTAGCCTACAAGCCCGTCCTTGTAAAGCGATGTTGTGAAAATTACAAACGTAACAGATAGCTTTTATCTTGAAAAAGGGCGCCCATTTAGGACGCCCTTCAGCTAAGTTAGTAGGAATCTTACGCAGCCATCGCCACGTCTTCACTCATGCTCTCGGTAAACTCCACCTCCACGATCGTGGACGTAATTTCCTCGACCATTTCTCCATCACCAGTCACGATTTCCTGGTCAGCGGCATCCGCCTCAGCCACATCAGCCTCCACGGCAGCCTCTTCATCCAGATCATCGCTTTCCAGCGTCGAATCGATATCATTATCGGTCGCATCCATTACTTCAGCGGCTTCACCCTCAGCAGATTCACTGACAGTTTCACTATCAGCAGGAACTTCGGCCGGTGCTTCCGCATCTACCACAGCGCTGTCGCCAGCTTCCTCAGCCATCTCGCCTTCAGTTTCCACTTCGGCCCCATCTTCACTCGGAACGTCTCCCTCGCCATCGACACCAATTACATCGGTGTCCGTTGCGTCATCATTAATAATGGGAGTATCCGTAATCTCAGTTAATGAAGAATCTTCCGCAGTTTCTACCGTCGGCTTGTCAGTCTGAGTAGTAGTCTCAGCGCTCTTGGCTTGCTGCTCAAGCTCACCACTATCCGTACCGGAATTACCACCGCCACCAAGCGGAGGCTCTGCCGGCTTCGGTTGACCGCAGCCAATGCAGTATCCGCCTACATACAGGGGGTGGTCGCAGTTCTCCGACGGCAACTTTGCGCCGCACTTCATGCACTGACCATAGGAATAATGATGCCCAGTCGCTGCACAATCGTCCTGTGACAACTGATTATGGCAGTAAATACATACGCCATAATAATAGAGGTGTCCCTCTGTCGCACAATCATGTGCCGGCGGCGTTACGGGCTCCTTCTGACCTTCGTAACCACAATCACAAGTCTCACCTTTCAGGAGATTCTCATGATTTGCCGCATTCGGGCAGTTCACCGGGTTCAGAACGCCTGTATAGCCGCAGCCTCCCGGGCAGCTCTCGCCGACCGGAACACTCGCATGGTTGTCCTTGTTGGGGCAGTTGGTCTCATCAATCTTTGTACCAACATAGCCACAGCCGTTCTCGCAGGCTACGCCGTCCAGCAGCTCACTATGATGCTCTGCATTCGGGCAGTTCACCGGGTTCAGAACGCCTGTATAGCCGCAGCCTCCCGGGC
>CAYUCN010000024.1:7763-15418 GCA_964443395.1 uncultured Candidatus Saccharibacteria bacterium
AGCTCTCGCCGACCGGAACACTCGCATGGTTGTCCTTGTTGGGGCACTCATCTACCGTGATAGTATCACCACAAACAGAACAAGTACCGTCCACATAGGTGTGCTTGTGGCTCGGATCCAACCCTCCGCAAAGTGTACACTTCGCGTGCTCATCATAGATGTGCTTGTGGATCTCGGTACAGCCGGAACAAGTTCCGTCTGTCTGCCAATCGTGCACATGGGGCAGCTGGTAATTGGGATTGCTCAGACCACAGTCCGGGCAAACCTTATCCGTCTTGATCATCCGACCATGCTCGCACGCAGCTCCGCAAATTACGCAGACCCCGTCAGCAAAGATATGATAGTGATTCGGATTAAACTCTCCGCAGACCGTGCACTTACCGTCGCTACCATAGGTATGCTCAGTATGTGCCTTTCCACACAGGGAACAAGAAAAATTGGTCCCGGATGTGTTGTGCTGATGCACCTCGGTACAGCCGGAACAAGTCCCGTCTGTCTGCCAATCGTGCACATGCGCAGGTACGTAATCAGGATTCGCCATACCACAGACGGGGCAGAATCTATATGATCCCATACCCGCGTGGTCGCACTCAGTACCACATACCGCACACACGCCATTGTCAAAACTATGGACATGCTGCGGATCTACCTGACCGCAAACCGTACATCTAGCATTGCTGCCGTACGTATGCTCGTGATCACCTGCATCCCCAGTCGCAACTGCGTTGCTACTAAATGTGCTCGCCAGAGGCACCGCTACCGGGCTAATGCCCAGGCCAGCGATTACTTCCGTCGGCGCATTGCTCGTCTTCACTTTGCAGTCCAAAGTGGTATTGCGAGCCTTCGCCACAGTCTCTTCCAGGTCCGGATTCTGCTCCAGCATCCCTTCCAGTACCAGATTTGTCAGCTTCACACTGACTTTCGCCGACCGGCCACTTCTCTCCCCCAAGAAAGTCACCGACGCGTCATCGTAATTTACTTCCTGTACCGAAAGGTAGTCCGGCAAAGACGAAGTAGCTTCGCTAATTCGCCAACCGTACACGGTTACCATCTCGGCGGGAACTACACGCACCGTGTAAGTCTCGCCGGCCCTCAGGTTAAGTTCCGTTACTGACAACTGAAGCTGCTGAGCACTGGCCAATAAAGCCTGTATCAGCAACTCCTGTTCCTCGGCCTCCTCGGCCGGTGAATGCTCATGGTCAGCGTGTGCTATGCTTGCCGAGCCCGTCAAAGGCATCGTCATACCCAG
Organism: uncultured Candidatus Saccharibacteria bacterium; assembly: GCA_964443395.1. Taxonomy (GTDB): domain Bacteria; phylum Patescibacteriota; class Saccharimonadia; order Saccharimonadales; family Saccharimonadaceae; genus Nanosyncoccus. Next base: position 9,013 of record CAYUCN010000024.1, read on the forward strand.
CAACATCGCCAGCACTACCAGCATTCCAAGCAATCTCGAACATCGTTTTTTGATCATGTTTTGATTCCTCCTACTTTTTAACGTGCATCCCACTCAAGCCCGATTGCTAAAAGGCTCTCGCAGAACTGGGTCGCTCTCTTACGAGAGCAGGTACATTACACTTGGGTGCCACAAGCAAAAATCAAACGACACCCGTCATCTGTAACATTAGTGGTTTAGCGCCACATAGCCCCCATTATAGCCACTCTGTTCTAAAAAGTCAAGCATGAGCGTTTTAAGATAGCAAACCCTCATGCCATATACTATATTTACTCTATATTATTTCCTACCAAACAATTTGAGTATTCTACCGCCAAAATGGCGCTCCTTATGACGTTTTCTTACCGCTGATAATTCTGGGCAACTTTCGTCCATTATTTCGTAAATTGGTTTTTCATAAGCCTCATATTCCTCCTCAAAATGCGCCGGATCGTGCACTACTAACACATCCGGACGACGCTGCGACTCCGTTACATCTTTCGGTTTGCCAGCACGCACATATTCAATCGCCGTCTCTGGATACCCCAATAATCGTCCCAATTTAGCATCAATATCTAAGTTTTTATTTTTATCATCCTGGCTCCACAATGCTTCAAAAGTTTCTTTCAACGCCTCTGCAGTATTCTTATCCTTGCTAATGAAATAATGGAAATAAGTTCCCGATTGCTCTTTGCGCAAAAACGCAATCCCTAATCCGCTCCCGAAACGCCTCATCTTCCTTACGCCTAGCTTCGGCCCGCCCTGCCTCCATCTGCTCTTGCGTCTTACCCGTCGGAGCATCTTCCATAAACATCTCGTCAGCCGAACCGTCAACATCATTAGTCTCCATCGCTGATGCACTGTCTGACATACTATCGCCAGTTATTTTTGCCAGCTCATCCTTCGGCAATGTTTTTGGTACTAACGCTTCCGGCGCAATCAACTTTGCCTTACCCGTAATTTTATCCCAATAATCCCAATCCTCACGACTTAAATCATCCGCCAAATCCGGCACAAACTTCTCCAGACACCCCATCAGGCGGCTACAAACCTGACTCAGTTGCACCCAATTTTCATCTCGTGACTCTTTAACGCTGTCTTGATATTCCCTTAGCCGCTCCATCAAAGCTTCTTGGCTATAATAAGAATTATTATTACCTAGTACATCTTGTAGCACTTCTTGCTCTGCATCGTGGAATTCTTTCGCACGTTTATAATCCTTTTTCGCCTGCTCCAATCTCTTATCAGTCGCTTCTTCTTGCCCTGGTATAGCAAAAGTAGAATTATCAACCAATCTCGCTTGTCGCGCCAACTGTTCATCACTATCACTCATCAATACTTCAACGTTCACACTTTTACGCAATATCGTTTCTCGCTCAGCCCGTCGTTGTTCTCTTAAGTCCATTCGCGACACTTTATAATACTACTCATCAGTATGCTCCGTCAGCTGTTTATCATTATTTCGATCAAGATTAAATGGTGGCACAGTTTCTGCCATATCCGCCCAAGGATTACCACCACCAGTTTCCAAAGCCTTCTCATTACTTGTAAGTTCTCCTCCACTCCGCATCATTTCCCTCTCTATAATCTATATTAGTACCATTATATCAAAATTCTCCCAAATTTTACTGCCAATCAAGAAAATAAAAACCGCCAAGCTAGCGGATTTTAACAAAAACTCTTGGCTCCCGGGGCCGGGCTCAGGATTTACGATGTAAATCCTTCCAAATAGTCGCAGCGGCTGCAGAATGAGCAAGCTCCTTCTGCACCTACAGCCGCTCCTATTTGTCGAACCATTCGCCTTACGGCGAAGGTTCTCACTCTAATCTCTACAATCATGAATAAAAATAAGACCCTTCGGGTCTTCTTTTTATTCATGGCTCCCGGGGCCGGGCTCGAACCGGCAACCTCGAAGTTAACAGCTTCTTGCTCCACCATTGAGCTACCCGGGATCACTAATTTACAGTATACGCCACCCCTCACAAAAAGTCAACATTTTTCTTCATGAATTGAGTTTCTACTACAGTAATTTCTTTCAAGCCATCTACTGCCTCAAATATCAGCCCCCACCCATCAAACCAAACCCCCAACTTGTCAATGGCCCAAATTCTATAACCACCACTTCAGTCCTAAAATCACAATATTACCATATCTATTAATACATCCATTTCCACCATTGACTTTTACAGTAATGTGTGGCAAAATAATAACATCTACCTTTTCTCTGTGGAATCGAGGTGCAAATGAAGTTGGAAGAATTATTTAGCGCAGACAAGATTTTTATCACTACGGCCGTGTTGGCTACGCTTTTGCTATTTTTGGTCTCTGTGCTTATCGGTGTCACCAACCGCCGCCGCCAACGCGAGGGTATCAGCCATTACAAATATCGCCCCCGTAAACACCTCATGGTCGGCGCCGAGAAACAATGTTTCCAGATGCTCAACGACCTCTTTGGCACCAAATTCTACATCATCCCCGACGTCGCCCTTTCTTCCCTCCTTAGCCACAAAGTCGGTGTCCAAGACCGCTACGCCGCCTACCGCTTTATTGATCATAAGGCCGTAGATTTCGTCCTCTGTAACAAACGTTCCCTCCGCCCCATCTGCGCCGTCAAAATCGAAGATGGCATCCAGAACGACCTCAAACAGCCCGGCAGCGACCCCAAAGACATGGAAAAATTCTTCCGCAGTGCCCACATCCCTTTTATTTATCTGCCCAAAGCCCAAAAACTCACCCGCGAACGCATCATTGAGGAATTCTCACGCGTCGTCTACGAAACCAGCAAAATCAAACCTGCCCCTCGCGGCCGCAAGAAAAAATCCCCCCAAAAATAATATACAGATCTCAATACATATGATAAGATAATAACAAGGCGAGAGCTAGACGAAAGAACTAAGTGTCGATGCTAGCTGACTCTCACTAAATCGGGTCGATAGTTAGTAGAGCCATTTTAACGCATAATTAAACTTAAGTCAAGCTCCCGCCCCATAAAAAAGACCCTGTTAGGGGTCTTTTTTATATTACTTAGCAATCGTCAAGCTAATCTTCCGCCCTTCCTTATCTACATCTAGCACTTTGAATTTCTTCCGCTCATTCAAAGTAAAGACTTTCTCCGGATCGACGTCATTTCCGCTGCCTAGCTCAGACACATGCACAAGCGCCTCTACTGCTGGAGAAATCTGTACAAACGCACCAAACGGAGTAATTCTTGTAATCGTACCTTCTACCTGATCACCCCGCTTCAGATTCGCTACCTCAGACAGCCACGGATCCTCCGTCAACTGCTTAATCGAAAGTGACAAACGTTCCTTGTCAATCGCAATAATCTTCGCTTCTACTTGCTCACCCACCTTCACATAATCTGCTGGATTATTCACTCTCTCCCAAGAAATTTCCGAGATATGGATCAGACCCTCCACGCCATCTACATTCACAAACGCACCAAAATCTACCACGCCGGTCACTACGCCTTTTACCACGTCACCCACGTGTAACTCCGCAAACCGCTCTGCCAAACCGTCTTTAATGGCTTCTTTCTCTGAGAAGATCAGTTTATTGTCCTTACGGTTCGCATCTAAAATGCGCACTTTCATAACTTTCCCTACTAAAGAGTTCAAGCGCTGCAAGATCTCATCTTTATCCGCCGAGCCTACGCGTGGATAATGCTCTGCCGAGAGCTGGGACACCGGCAAGAACCCACGAATCCCCTCATACTCCGCCAAAAGCCCACCGCGATTCGCATCAAACGGCGTAATCTCAATTACTTCTGCATTATCAATCCGAGACTGGATTTCATCCCAACCCTTCTCTTTTGCAGCCTTACGCAAAGACAGTAATACACTGCCATCCGCCATCTCCGCCTCAATCACAGAAGCAGTTACTTCGTCCCCCACATTGAGATTCCGTGCAAAGGATACTTCGCGACGCGGAACTACACCTACGCCCCTAGCACCAAGATCAATCAAGATCTCGTGCTTACGGATCGACATCACCGTACCAGTCACAGTCTCCCCAAGAGTCGCCGGCTTAATCGTCTCCTCAGACCCAGCTAACAACTCATCCATTGTATATTTGGCTTGTGCCATAATTATTATATTTATCCTTTCTTCAGGCCCGTTCAGGAAAATCAACTCTCATATGCCCCCCAAATCACGACCATCAACGCCCATCTTAGACTTGATACTCCTGAACGAACCCGAAATCTACTTCTATTATACCAAACCACCTCTATCCTGTCTAGCATAACTTTTAAGAAAATTCTAAGTTACTATTATTCAATCTTTTTCATTTAAAAACAATTCACTTTTCTAACTTAATTCTTTACTTTCTCCAAAATCTATGTAATATAGTAGATAAAACTGTTAAGATATCAGCAGAAACCTTTTTCTAAGAGACTAAAAGAGCGAGCACACGCGCAGCGAGGAGTGAGCGCCCCGTGTGGACGGGCGTGCGAACGGGTCTCTTAGAAAAATGGTTAATGCTGATATCTATATCGTATCGCATATAAACAAATGGCGCTGAGAGAGATTCGTGTAGCGTAGGCCTAGCTGCTCTATTCATAAACTCAGAATGGGCCTTTTAAAAGATGGTTAAGCTGATATCTTTGCATATATTAGAAAGCTAATGGCCAAGCTGCTCACAATACGGACAATGATATACGCCATCCTCCGTCTGATATCTTGTCAACCCACACGCCGCACATCTCGACCTCTGATGTAGCCAGTCCCTATAACTATCTAATTGCGTCTCCACAAAATCCTCATCATAAGGCACCTGATATATCATACATAGCTCTTCCGCCTTATTCCAGGCTTCACACTCCATCTTCACTCGCTCACAATCTGTCGCAAAATCCCGATGCCCACACAACGCATGCCCTAGTTCATGCAATATTTGCAAGCTATAATATTTTTGTTCAGCCAAATCCATCTCTTCTGGCGCCATCTCATAATAAATCGTCCGCGACGGCCGGTACTTAAATCTTTTACTCACCTTAAATTTCATCTGCGGATAATCATTTATCAGCCTCTCCACTAACTCTTTATACAGTATCATAATTTTATACACCCTCCGCACACCACCTTTAGCCCGCCTTGCCAGCCTTCCGCCATACTTATCATTTTTTTACTCACCTCCAATTAAAATCATTGTACAAAACCTAGGGAATCTCTGCAAGCATAAACACATACTCTGCAGCTAGTTTATATACCAATCATGCTAAAACCGAACTAAAAAAATCATTCGGGCGTTCACATCACCCGAACATACTTATTACTATATACAAAAAGCCACCGAATCCTTCTAATCAAATTCAGTGGCTCCCTGATTTATTTAGCTTTTTTCGCTGGCCCGCGGCGGCTAATCCGTCCGCCCTTAGCTCCGGCAATCCGAGCCAAAGCCGGATTTGCCGCGAAACCGCCAGTGTGACCGTTCTGACCGCCCTTACGGCCAATCTGAGAATAAAATTCTTTGCCATATTTAGCACGATTGGTCTGAGCAGCCTTCAAGCCACCAGCTTTAGTACCTGACATAATGTCTCTCTTTCTGCCCACCAATTACTGTTATTACAATACTTAACACCACCCTTTTTAGGATGTTATCTACATTGTATCATACCGCTTCCGTTTTGTCAATAGTTTTTATGCAAAAAGATGTTATAATTTTTATATTTTAAAACATATTCGTCATATTATCTCAATCCTACCTTCTCCACAACCTGTGGAAAATCATCATTGACAATATTCATATGGTGATATATAATAGAGGCAGTTTTAAGCAAAATCACTGCGAGGTTGCTTAAAGCTCACCTGCCCTCCTGCAGGTTATATTTATTGGTTTGCCAGAGTACGCTCTTCGGGCGTACTTTTGGTATTTCCCTAGCATTTCCCCACTCCACCCCGCCTGTATTTACCCTCTATAACACGCGTAGAAGCCCCACAAGCCCCCTCCATGCTCAAACATGAGTACAACTGCATCTTCATATTATAAGCCCCAAATATCGCCTCAAACGCCTTCAAAATTCGCCTTTTAAGGCCTTTCCACGCTTATAACACATAACATAATAACTGAAACAATGACAGAAACCTTTTTCTAAGAGACTAAAAGAGCACCGAAGCTCAGCGCGAGGAGAGACAGCCCCGTAAAGACGGGCGCTGGAACGAATCTCTTAGAAAAATGGTTAATGTCATTGTTTTATTCTGTTATATACAAAAATATAGTTTGATGAATAAGCGTAAACCCATTTTTCAAATTCCACCCATTTTAGTCTTGATTTTTCAGCAGTTATCCGTTACAATAAGAAATGTTAAAATAGTTCTTTTAACAAATAATCTTGCGGGGATATAGCTCAGCTGGTTAGAGCGCGTCACTGATAATGACGAGGTCTGTG
>CAYUCN010000025.1:0-15384 GCA_964443395.1 uncultured Candidatus Saccharibacteria bacterium
AGGACATTATACTACTGGTATCCTGCTTTCTGCGGTGGCGGGGGCGGAGGAAGTAATAGAATTCCCGGGGTTTGATAACTTAACCTATATGCAACAAATGACACCAGAAGTCTGCAAAAATGCACAAGTAGGTGAAGTAGCGAGATTAATGGATATACGGGACAATAAACGTTACTGGATAGGTAAGCTCAAAGATGGTAACTGCTGGATGACTCAAAATTTAGATTTAGATTTGTATGTAAATAATGCTGGGAGAACTTTAACTCCTAACGATTCTGATGTAATTAGTAACTGGACTTCTAATACTGGAGTTTCGGCTCTTTGGACTAGTAGTGATGGTAATGTAGCAAAATATTATGATCCAGGAGATAAGTATTGCAGTGATAATACTACTGATGCATGTAATTTAACTAGCAGTAATAATAATGGGCATGATAGCCAAGGTAATTATTATAGCTGGGGAGCGGCTACAGCTGGTACAGCTGTCAGTGTAAGTAATGATGGAGATATTGCACCTTCTAGCATCTGTCCAAAAGGGTGGAAGTTGCCGTTAAGTGGAGATGAAAATGGTAATAACAATACAGTGAGTGGATCATTTAAATACTTGGTAGATGTGTATAGTATAGGTAATAATGCAGCAGGTAGTACGACAATTAAAGCTGCACCACTATATTTCGTCTATGGCGGGTACGTCGTCGATAGCTCTCTGTACACTGCTGGATCCTACGGTTGTTATTGGTCTTCTACGGCTAACTCAGCTACCGGCGCCTACAACTTGACCTTCGGTAGTAGTAACGTTTACCCGTCCAACAACATCTCTCGCTACCGCGGCCTCTCCGTCCGCTGTGTGGCTAGATAAATAGTATAGTTAGTGGAGCTTTTATGTTTGATAAAGTTCCACTAACTTTTTACGGCAGTTTGTGAGTGGGTTTTTGGGCGAGAGGGCTAGGCAAAAGTGGAAGAGTGTGGTATGATTAAGTTAGTAAGGAAGTGTGTCCGAGTGGTTTAAGGAGCACGCTTGGAAAGCGTGTGTGCGGGCAACCGTACCGGAGGTTCGAATCCTCTCGCTTCCGCCAGAAAGCGAATAATAAAAATACCCCTCTCGAGGGGGCTATTTTTATTATGTTCCGCTAACTTTTGAGAGATGAGATGTTGGGATTAAGTTTTATGGTATAATGAGGTTATGAGGATTTTAAGTGAGGTAATTAAAAAGGAAGATTTGGCTGAATCTAGGGAGATTTTTGATGGGTCGATGGTGAAGGGGGCAGTGGACATTGAACGTGGACTTTTGGCTGTAGATGCAGATTTGCATGCGGATTTGGAGAAACTTTTGTTAGAGGATGGTTCTAATCAGGACGAACTTTGGGGGATAAACTTGTGGTACGAATTGTCTGGAGATGATTTTGTGGAGTTTGATTCAATGATAAATGTACGACCGCGGCAAGGAAATCGGACTCGAGGGGTTGAAGATGAGGAGAAGCAAAAGAAGATTAGGGAAGTAGTGGCAAGATGGATACGGTGAATTGTCAGCATAAGGGTTTGGCTAATGGTAAGTGGGCGGCGATGCCGTTTGATTTGCAGATGGGAAATTTAGGCAGTGAAGTGTCGCGGTCTTTGAAATGGCATGGTAAGGATGAGCATAGGTTTCAAGTGTCCTTTGAGCGGGCGTTGGAATTATTTGACTTTACGATAGAAGCGGGGAAGGAATATCCGACGAGATTAAGGGAAGTGTGCCGGGCGCGGGAAGAATTTTGTGATTATTTCATGGGGAATTCTTGGGGTACGGATTCCGTGAAGATGATGCGATATTATGATCAATTTGCAATTAAAGGAATGGAAGCGGAACGGACGGGAGGAAGGTAGTGCGATGTGTCTTGGCTATGAGTGGTGAAATTGACAGAGGAGTCGTAATTTGCTATTGACAAGATTGGTTTAGTGTGGTATAATGGAAGTATGGACTGAAAGATATCTGGCACATTTTGGATTTGGTTACTAGGCTACGGGATAGCTCAGAGGATGGATTAATAGAGGAATGGAAATCTGAGTTCTGAGCTGTTCCGTAGGGAGCAGTCTTTTTCTACCGAAATTGGAAATCCCTGCGGGTTGCGACTACAAAAGTGGTTCAGCAACAGGGGATGGAAGAGAGTAGGAGCTCAAGAGGTAAAAAATAGGGAGGCAGGCGAAAGTCGGATTGGCATCAAACGATGTGAATGGAAAGATGGAGCTGTGCTAGGGTAAAATCCTCACCCGTTCCCAAGAAAGGAGAGCTGAAGATGAAAAAGATGTACGACATAATTGTGCGGGGGTACTATGTGATGAGCGTAGTACTCGGAGTGCTGCTGGCGCTGTCACTGGCGATGGCGTTGGAAGTGCTGGTGCTGGATGCGGCCTCGGCTGCGCTGGACGTTTCTGACGAGGCGTGGGAGGCGTGGGACCGAGCGTGGTGCTTTCTGCCGCTGGGGGTCTGCGATGTCTTTTACCTCACAATTGGGTCTTATTGGCAGAATGTGCTGATGGTGACGCTGTCGATTTTGACGGTGGGGTATTTCGTACGGATGTCTGGCTCGAAGAATAGTCGGACGAAGATCCTGCAGACGGTGGCAGTGGCGCTGTTTGTACTATTGCTGATGATGGCATATCGCTATGCGTTTCATCAGAGTTATCTAGCTAATGGCGCGCTGGCGTTGGTGCCGGTAGTGCTGATGGCGATTCCGTTGACAATTCTGAAGAAGACGCAGCAAATAGTAAGGCGGAATACGGACGAGAATGTTACTAGAAAATGTAGTTTGAGGGCGATGTGGTACGGATGGAAAGATGAACGCAGAGATTATGTGCGGGGTGCTGGAATTGGTGCTTTGATCGGCATTATTGTCTTGATGGGTGCATATGGGGTCGTGGTGGTCTTGCAAGGATTGTTTCGGACTTTAGGATGAGTGAGATTGCCATGATAGAAGATGAATTAAGCAACCAAATCAATATGGGCTGGCGAGAAATCGCTGGCCCTTTTATAATTGAGAGGCGTAGAGAGCAATGGCAACAATCAGTAATATTATGGGTAGAGAATTGAAGATTATGGCGAGTACTTCGGCAGTATCGCTAGAGTGTGTGGAGGAAAGCTGTTTGAATTTTTTCTGCTGAATGCATGAGACGATAGTAAGGATGATAGTAATAGGCGTGATGGTGTAGACGTAAATAAGACCGTAGACGAATAGTGCGCCCCCTTTTACGGAAGGAACTGTACTAGAGTCGGTTAAAATTGAGCCGAGAATAGCGATAATTCCTATGGAAATGATAGTGGCGGCAATGCCTAACGATAAGAAGATGACTAGATTTCGGTGAATGTGTTGAAGTTGATCTTGCTGAGTTTGTTGTTTGTATTGAGTGGGTCTGGTGTTGGTGATTTGTTGGGTTGGTCGGGTTGGTCGGGTTGGTTGGGTATATTGCCCTTGGATGACCGCTTGCTTATTGATAGAGGGTGAGGACGTTGGTGTAGTATTTTGGGAAGAGGTACTATCCATGTGCTTATTATAACATATGACTATGTAAGTTACAGAAGTTTTTGTATGACGAATGAGGATAAGGAATATTCCTTCGGAAAATGTAGTTTTTGCGGGTATTATTCCTTTGGAAAATGCAGGTGAATATGCTTGTATTCCTTCGGAAAATGTGATAAGATGGTTATGTAAAGATGATGAGGAGGGCATGTGCAGCGAAAAATTTTAAAAGATTTGATAGAATGGAAAAATAGTCCTAGGCGTAAACCGTTAATACTTGAGGGGGCGAGGCAGGTAGGGAAGACATATTTGCTCAGGAGGCTTTTTGGGGAGCAGGAGTATAAAAATGTGATATACATTAATTTCCAGAATCCAGTGGAGGAAGTGAGGGAGTTGTTTGAAGAGACGATTGACCCGAAGCGAATTTTACAGAGATTAGAGCTGCTGTATCACGAAGATGTTATGCCGGGGCGGACATTGATCTTTTTTGATGAGGTGCAGGAGATGCCGCGGGTGGTAACGAGCTTGAAATATTTCTTCGAGGAGGCACCAGAATACCACGTAGTGGCGGCGGGGAGTTTGTTGGGAGTGTTTTTGCATCAGGGGACGTCCTTTCCGGTGGGGAAAGTGGATACGCTGAGGTTGGAGCCAATGGATTTTGAAGAGTTTTTGTTGGCGAAAGGAGAGGAGCGAGCGGTACAACATTTGCGGGAAGAGCCGGAAGATACACTGTTTCGGTCGGTGTTGATGGATGCGTTTAGGGAGTATTTGTTTGTAGGGGGGATGCCAGAGGTAGTGAAGGCTTGGGTGGAACAGCAGGATATCGTGCAGGTGGATGAACTGCAACAGCGAATTTTGCAGAATTATAGGGCGGATTTTGGCAAATATCCGGATGCGACAATGGCGGTGCGGATAGGGCAAGTATTTGACAGTTTGCCGGCGCAGTTTGCGAAACGTCATGAGAAGTTTGTTTATGGAATGGTGCGGGAAGGTGCACGGGCGAAGGAATATGAGTTGGCGATAGAATGGCTAGTAGATGCTGGCGTAGTACGGCGAGTGTATCGGGTAGAACGAGGAGATAGAATACCGCTAAAAGCCTATGTAGATAGGCGTGCGTTTAAACTGTATTTTTTGGATGTGGGGTTGTTTCGACAATTGGCGGGGATACCGTCGAGCGTGGTGGTGCGTAAAGATGCAATTTTTGATGAGTTTAACGGGCTGATGGCGGAGCAGTTTGTATTGCAGCAGTTGGCAGGGATAGTGATGTATTATTGGACGAATGATGCGACGGCCGAGGTGGATTTTGTAATGCAGATGAATGAGGATATAGTGCCAATAGAGGTGAAATCTGGGGAAAATGTGAAGGCGAAGAGCCTGCGGGTATACAGAGACAAATATAAGCCAAAGTTGGCAGTGAGATTTTCTCTGAAAGATTATGACTATAATGATGGTTTATTGAATATGCCATTGACGGAGATTTTTGCGGCGAGCGGGGTGCTGGAAGAGCTATTGGCGCGGCAATAAGGGGGAGGTTGGAACACTGAAATACTACGGGGCGGTGATTTTGGGTTTAATGCGATGCAGGCGGGATTTTGTGGTACAATAGGGGTAAGATGTGTGGGCAAAGATAAAAGGAGGTAAGGCCCAATGGTAAAAGATAAAAAATCTCAGAAAACGAAGTATGTTTTTGTGACTGGTGGCGTATTGTCGGGAGTGGGAAAGGGAATTACGGCGGCGTCGATAGGGGCGATTTTGAAGGCGCAGGGATATAAAGTGTCGATCCAGAAGTGTGATCCATATCTGAATGTGGATGCGGGATTGCTGAATCCGGTGGAGCATGGGGAATGTTTTGTGACGCACGATGGGAAAGAGACGGATTTGGACCTGGGGCATTACGAGAGATTTTTGGACTTTGAGACGTCAAGATATTCTTCGGTGTTATCCGGAGCACTGTATCAAGAGCTGATAGAGAAGGAGCGGAGCGGCGGGTTTAACGGAAAAACGGTGCAGATGATACCGCATTTTACCAATTTAGTGCAGGAAAAGATAGAGAAGGCAAGCCAGGGGAGTGATATTCATATCGTGGAGATTGGTGGGACAGTAGGAGATTATGAGGGGTTGAGCTTTATCGAGGCGATACGGTTGTTTGCGAATAAAGTGGGGCGTGATAATTGTCTGTATGTGCATGTAGTGTATGTGCCGTGGATAAATACTTCTAAAGAGCTAAAAACCAAGCCGGCGCAGAATGCGTTGAAGGATTTGCGCGGGTTTGGGATAATTCCGGATGTGGTGGTGTGTCGGACAGAGAAGCCGGCGCCGCGGAGCATGTGTGAGAAGATTGCGGCGTTCTCGGGGATAGAGAGCAGGGCAGTATTGAATTTGCCAGATATAGAGAGCGTGTATGACGTGCCATTTAATGTGTTAAAGTCGGGAGTGATAGAGATTTTGAACGGTTTTATGGGGGCGGAGAAGACGCCAGATATGTCACGTTGGGAGGAATTTTCGAGATTACGAGGAAAGAAATGGGCGAAGACGGTAAAAGTAGGCCTAGTAGCGAAATACGTGGGAAATGAGGATGCGTATATTTCGGTGACGGAGGCGTTGAAGGCAGCGGCAGCGTGGAGCAAGGTGAATATAGAGATTGCTTATGTAAACGCGGAGGATTTGGAAGAGGGAGAGGTAAAGAGCGCATTGAAAGGTCTGGATGGGATTGTAGTGCCAGGGGGATTTGGCAAGAGAGGAGTAGAAGGAAAGATCAAGGTGGCAGAGTATGCGTTAGAGAATAATTTACCATACCTAGGATTGTGTCTAGGGATGCAGGTGGCGGTGATAGCCGCCGCCCGGCGCGGTGACCTTGGTGATACAGAGGGTGTCAATGGACAAAGAAGGCTATTTAACTCGGAGGAGTTTGGGGCGACAGAGGAAGATGGGAATAATGTGATTTATATTATGTCGGGACAGAAGGGGAAGGAATTGACTGGCGGGACGATGCGGCTAGGGGATTATCCGGCGGCATTAAAAGATGGAAGTAAGGCGCAAGAAATATATGGCGAAAAGGAGATAGCGGAGAGGCATCGGCATCGCTATGAGGTGAATCAGAAGTTTTTGCCAGAAATAGAGAAAGGTGGAATTGTGGTGAGCGGGACTTCTCCGGATGGGAAGCTGGTGGAGTTTGTAGAGGCGCCGGGATGTAAGTTTTTCTTAGCAACGCAGGCACATCCAGAATTGAGGTCGCGGCCACTGAGTCCGCATCCGTTGTTTGTGAAGTTTGTGAAGAGCTTGAGATAGAGTAAAATTGATGATAGTGATGATTGTTTTGGGGGGAGTTTTGTGATAAAATGAGATTAGAAAATTAGGAAGGAGTTTTGCATGAAGAAGGCGGGAAGTTGGCTGTGGGGAGGCGTGCTGGTAGCGTTAGGGATTATTTTGGGAATAAACGCGTTAGGGATTGCGCATATTAATATATTCTTTCCGGGATGGTGGACGCTGTTTTTGATTATTCCTTGTGGAATTGGAATTTTTACGGAGGAACATAAAGGTGGGCAGATTGCAGGGTTTGTGCTAGGGGTGTGTTTACTGTTGAGCTGTTTAGGTGTTTTGCCATTTGGTATTTTGTGGAAGTTGTTATTGCCGGCGATTTTGGTGATTGTAGGCGTGGCGGTGATGCTGCGGGGAAGCAGTAATGGCGAAGTGCAGGATAAAATTAGAAAGGCGGAGAAGGCGCGGAAAGAAGCACGCAGAGAACGGCGTCATATTGTAGAAGCAGAAGTGATTGAGGATGATGAAGATGATGACGACGATGATGAGGATGAGCGGGATCCGGATTTCCAGGAATATTGGTCGACATTTAGCGGGCAACAGATAAATTATGATGGAAAAACTTTTACGGGATGCCGACTTGATGCGGTGTTTGGTGGGGCGGATTTGGATCTGAGAGGGGCGAAGATAGAGAATGAAGCGGTAGTAAAAGCAAGTAGTGTATTTGGCGGAATTATTATCTATGTGCCGAAGGATATAAAGGTAGAAGTGGCGAATGCGTCGATTTTTGGCGGAGTGTCGGATAAACGTAGAGATGCGTCGCGTAAGAAAAAAGCAGGAGACGAAACAAAAGCTAAGCACAATGCAGATAATGCTGGTAAGACACTGTATATAGATGCGACTTGTATCTTTGGTGGCGTGGAGATTAGATGAGAACTTTCCAAAAAGTAATTAAAGTAATGGCGCTGTGTTTGGCGGCATTGATTGTGGTGAGCTTGATAGGAGGATTGCTGGGTGCGTTTGGGCTAGTCGGTACATTAGTGGATGGCGACTATTCTATTCCGGGGGATTCTAGCGTGATATGGGAAGACAAAGCCGAGGTGCGGGTGGATAATTTGCAGATAGAAGTGGGGGCAGCACACTTGCGCTTAGTAACGGAAGATGAGACTAGGAAGACTCGCGTAGAGACAAACAGTGAATATATTACGACTTGGGTAGAGGGAGATACTCTGCGTGTGCAAGAGAGGACGCATTCGTGGTTTTGGCTGGGTAACGGTAGAATGGATGTGACGGTATATATACCGGAGAAGCATGAGTATGACAACGTGTTTATAGACTCAGGGGCGGGGACGGTAGATATAGAGAAGCTACTAGCGAAAAAAGTGGAATTGAAAGTAGGTGCCGGAAGGACGAAGATTGATAAAATAGAAGTAGCAAGCCAAACGAAGATAGATGGCGGCGCTGGAATGATAGAAATAAGAGACGGAGTGCTGAGTAACTTGGACCTTGAGCTAGGCGCGGGAAGCGCGGATATTACAGTGCGAATAGGTGGTAATAGTAACCGAGTGCAAGCGGGGGTGGGGAGATTGGCATTGAATTTGCTAGGAAATGCGGATAGTTATGGCTTTACAGTAGATAAAGGAATCGGCTCGGTAACGATAGACGGGAAGAAGCAAAGTGATGGGGATAGATATGGTGACGGAGAGAATCGGATTGATTTAGAATGTGGGATAGGTGCGGTGGAAGTAAAATTGGTAGATAAAAATAGTATAATGTAGCAAGTTATGGAAGAGATTAGTCAGAAAATAAAACGAGCAGTGGAGACGTTGTTTGGCGTGGAAGTAGAGCCAGTAGTGTCGGTGGCGCCAGAGAATACTGGTGCAGATTATGCGACGAACGTGGCGATGCAGTTAGCGAAGTTGGTGCATAAAGCACCTATGGTAATTGCGGAGATGTTGAAGCCAGAGCTGGAGAACGTGGGGCTGACTGTAGAAATAGCGATGCCAGGTTTTGTGAATTTTACGATAGCGTCGGGGGAAGTCCTGGAGCAAGTGAAGCGCTATGCGGAGGATTTGCCAGCGGAAGTGGCAAATGCAAAATATCAAGGACAAGTAGTGGTAGTGGAATTTTCTGATCCGAATCCGTTTAAAGTGTTACATGTGGGGCATTTTTATACGTCTGTAGTGGGGGATAGCATTTCGCGGTTGTTGGAATATGCTGGGGCGAAGGTGATGAGGGCAAATTTTGGGGGGGATGTAGGATTACATGTGGCTAAGACGCTGTATAGCGTCTTAGCCACATGTAATGCGGACGCACATTTTTCGCGAATTACTTTGTCAGAGTCTGCGACTGCTCCTTCGCAGGACGCTAAGTCTAGCTCAGTCCGCTGCTCGGCTCTTCCGCGTACTTCATCGAAAAATGAGGCGTCCCTAGAAACTTTAGATCTTAAGAATGAAGAATGTTGGCATGATTTGACGATTGAGGATATTGCGCAGAATTATATTGAGGGGACACGGGCGTATGATGAGGATGAGGTGGCGAAGGCGGAGATTACTAAATTAAATAAGGAAATATACCGGATTAATGCGGAAGATGTGCACGGTGAGACTCTAGCGGATTTGTATTGGCGGGGGCGAGAGCTAAGCTATCAGTATTTTGACGAGTTTTATGATTGGATTGGGGTGAAGTTTGATAAATATTATCCGGAATCGACGGTGGCAGACCGGGGAATGCTAGAAGTAAGAGCACATACGGGTACGACTTATGAAGAGAGTGACGGTGCAGTGGTTTATAAAGGTGAGAAGATAGGCTTGCATACGCGGGTATTTATCAATCGAGAAGGTGTGCCGACTTATGAAACTAAGGATGTAGGATTGTTGTTTACAAAGTGGGATGATTGGCATTTTGATGAGTCGATTGTAGTAACGGGTAATGAACAAACGGACTATATGAAGGTAGTGCTGGCGAGTGTGTCTGAATATGCGCCGCAATTAGTAGAGAAGACTAAACATCTAACGCATGGGATGGTGAGATTGCCGGGCAATGTGAAGATGTCGTCAAGGAAGGGAAACTTCCTAAAGGCGGTGGACGTGATTAAAATTATCGAAGATAGAATGATTGATAACGGCCAGACGAAAGATGAGATGGTGGCGCTGGCGGCGATTAAATATGCCTTTTTAAAGTACAAAATGGGCGGGGATATTGTGTTTGACCCGCAGGAGTCGGTGTCTTATGCGGGAAATTCCGGTGTGTATTTATTATATTCGGCGGTGCGGGCGCAGAAAGTTTTGCAAAAGTGTACAAAGAAGATGGATGATGGACGGAATGAGAGTAGTGCTGGACAAACTGCGCAAGAGAAAGTTTTGTGTAAGAAAATTGTGCAGTATAAGGATGTATTAAGTGAGGCAGTAATGGGCTATGCGCCGTATAAAGTGTGTGCTTACTTATATGAGCTGTCGCAAGAATTTTCTAGGTTTTATGAGCATGTGAAAGTGGCAGGGAGTGAGCGTGAGGTAGAACTGGCGCAGGTAGTAAGGGCATATCGGAACATTATGGAGCATGGATTAGGGTTATTAGGTATTGTGATCCCGGAGGAAATGTGATGAAAAAAGCGAAGTTGTTGTGGGTAGATCTAGAGATGACGGGATTGGATCCTGAAAAAGATAGGATTATGGAATTGGCGGCGATAGCGACAGACTGGGGTTTGGAACCGATGGCAGAGATGACGGCGGTGGTAAAAGTGCCGGAAGAGCTGATGAAGGAGCGGATGGTGGGCGATTTCTGGGAGAAAAATGCAGAAAGCCGAGATGCTTTGATGACACAAAACCAGACTGGAGAAGACGCGAAAATAGTGGAAGAGAAATTGTTGAATTTTATAGACGACTATTTTGGTAAAGAAGTGATCTTAGCGGGGAATTCGATTCATCAAGATCGAAAGTTTATTGATAAGGAATGGCCAGAAGTGGCAAAAAGGTTGCATTATCGAATGTTGGATGTGAGTGCATGGAAAGTGTACTTTGAAGGGGCAAGGAAGGATAAATTTATAAAGCGAGAAGCGCACAGAGCACTAGATGACATAAGAGGGTCGATAGAAGAATTAAATTATTATATAGAGAAATTGAGGTAAAAAATGATAGATGTAGAGAAGATTAGCGGAATTGAGGATTACGTAAAAGTAGACCATGATGGGGATGTGCTATATATGGTACCGAATGGAAAGGCGTTTTTGGTATTAGGAAACAAGACGTTGCAAGTGCGAACTGATCGGAAATTAAATAATCTATTGCGAGATAAGTATGAAACAGTAATGGAGAGTCGGTACTTTGGCAGAGGAGGGATAGAGATTATCCCTACGGGGCAACTTGAGCCAGCAGAAATAGAGGATTTAGTAAGGTTAAGTTATAATATGACGCGTGAGGAGCAGGAGAATGAACAAGCGGCAGAATAGCTTGCCGAGTAAATGGTTGATTGTGGGGGCGTTGGCGATTTTCTTGGGAACGGCGTTTTTGAGCATTGCGCTAAATAGTACGGTGTTTGGGCACGGTTTAAATATTAGTGAATCGATTAGCCATTATGTAGGTTTGGAAGTATGGAGTGCGATTGTGTTTACGCTGGGGAATGCGTTTGTGGCGATGCTGATGTCGGTGTTTTTATGGAAGTTAGGGGAAGTCTGGCGGATGCCGAAGATATTTTATGTATTAATAGTGGTGTTGGTAGCGAGTTTAATGGGGTTATCGGTGTGTCCGGCGGGGATGTTTGATGTAGGGGAGAGTACGAGTTTGATTACATGGATACATATTATTACATCGAGGACGATGTTCATTACGATGATGGCGATTGCGGCGCTGATTGTGATTTGTAGGCATGCAAATACTTTGGCGCATATTGTGAATGTAATATATCTAATCTATGCGGTGATATGTGTGGTAGGGTTTATGAGTGGGGCAGAGTGGTTTATGTCGGGCGTGATGATTTTTGAGACGATGTATTTGGCGGGATTTATGTTTGCGATAGCAGCATGCGATGAGCGTTCAGAACGGATCGCGAGTTTGCATGAAGAAATGACGATGTAGAGATAAAAGAGGTGAGGGGAGGCGGATTTAGAGCGTTGTTGGCTTTAGCTTGATTTTTTGGTGGCGTTGTTTTTGGCGGTGTTGGTTTTGGTTTGAGCTTTGGCGTCGGTCTTTGCAGCTTCGGCTTTGGCGTCGGCTTCTTTTTTACGATTGAGAGCATTCATGGAGCGGACGATAATGAAGATGACGAAGGCGACGATGAGAAAGTTGACGACGTTTTGGAGGAAATTCCCGTAGGCGATGTGGGCAGTAGTATCGGCACCAAAGACATTAGGGATGTCGATGGCAAGAGACGAGAAATCGAGACCGCCAGCAAGTAAGCTGGTAATAGGCATAATAATATCGTCGACGAGAGATTTGACGATGGCAGTGAAAGCGCCACCAACGGCGACACCAATAGCGAGATCGACAACGCTGCCGCGATTAATAAATTCTTTGAACTCGTTGATAAATTTGCTGTGAGTAACTTTTTTGATAGGATGAAAATCGTTGGATTGATTACTGTTCATGAGGTGATTATATCATGAGATGCATTTTTTGTAAATTAAGGAGTGATGGCGTGGTGTATCTTGTGAATTATGGATTGTTGTAAAATTGATACTAACCGTTGCGGTCAGCGTAGGTTTGGAAGCTTTGTTCGATAGTATTGAGATTGGAGTAAATAGTGGTGAGGATTTCGCGGAGTTCGGGATTGGTGTCGCGGGCCATGAGTTCGGTAATCATAGACATAATAAGGGAGACCTGAAGATGGATTTTGGTAGCATAATCGCGGTCAAGTAGGCCGTTAAGGCGAGCTTTTTCTAGGCTGCTATTAATACCGGCGGACATACTGGCTTCAGTAGTGGCGGTTTCGCTATCTGGGCTGAGTGGGGTGGCGTCGTTAGGGTAGGTTTTGGTGAGATAAGCGGAAAGCTGAGAAGTAGCGCCGGTGAGGGTACTGGAGAGAGAATAACTGATAGCGCGTAGCTGGGAGGATTTGAGTTTTTTGTTATAAGTAGAGATGGTTTTGTTGGTATTAACCATGCGGACGTAAAGCTGTTTAGTAAGATTAGTGGCGCGGTTGGAGCCGGTGTTCATGAGAATGCCGACTCCCATGAGAATGGCGGTAATGACGACGCCGATAACAAGAATACGTAAAATGAGACCACCGGTAATTTTAGACTGCTTAACGGGTTTAGTAGGGCGATTGGACTGGGAGATGTGATTAAGATACTCAAGACTGTTCATGATACTATTATAGCATAAAAGTAATTGGAAATGGGAAATAAAAGGTGACACTTAAAATTAGAGTAGGCTGTTTAATGGAAGATTTGAGTAACTGCGAACAGCACATAAACTCCTAGCACTTTCACTAACGTTCACCGGTGGAGCTCTCCTCATTATGTTTCTAGCTCATATTTGTTCTTTACGCTACTCACATAAATCGGACCCGCTCCAGCCGGGAAACGCTCACTTATAGTAAAAGTGCTAGGAGTTTGTGATATGCTGGCCATATAAGTACATAAATAATATGGACAAAAGTGCAAAAGTATGCTACAATGATATTAATATAGAAAATAATAAACAAGAAAAACAAAAAGATTATGTCAGAAAGATTATTATCACGCAACTATGAGAATACTGGTGAAGCGGTGACGGCAGAGAGGTTTCGAGTGGATCCGGAGGATTATCCGTTATTGACAAAGCAGTTTGAGGAGAGAATTGAAGGAAATAGGCTAGTGCGAGAATACTGGAATATTGATCGAACGGCGAGCGAGATGATAACAAATACGGCAGGGCTGATTGCAATGATTGACGGAACGGCGGCGGAATATAAGAAGAATAGATCTCTAGAAAAGCCAGATGAGGTAATATATCTGGATAAGTCGGCGCGGCCGGTGAGTTATTTGGTGAATATGTTTTGGGAAGACTTTTCTGAAGAGAAGCGGCCACAGCATGATTATTTGAACATTGATAGGATGCAATGGTTCCGGAAGGCGGGGATGGAGCTGGATGCGGGAGGATATTTAAGAGATACAGGGGAGAAACCGACTTTTTCGAACTTTATGCAGTATGCGGACGCGATACCGGATGAGGTGTTTGCGTGGTTGCGGGCGATATTTGTGGAGGGTGAGCTAGAGACGGATAATTTAGAGGAGATTCAGAAGATGCCGACGCGACTGGATGGGAAGAATGTGCTGGTAGTGGATGAGGTGGCTTCGACTGGGTCGACTTTGAAGATTGCGCAATATCTGCTAAAGAGGGCAATACCAGAGATAAAGAGTATAAATGGAGATTATTTTTGGAATCCGGAATTGCAGGTATTGGGAAACGGAGAGCGACATCGGACGAGTGTGCCGGTATGGTACGACGCGGATCGTCCGGAGGGGCGAGGAGTGGGTGATGTAAATGAGCCGTATTTTCTAGAACAGTATAAGAAGAATCCTAATTCACGGACATTGAAACAGGCAATAGGTGCGTTGGCGCTGAGCGAGCCGGTGAGTATGGAGAAGGAGCTGGGCGGGGCGACGCGCGAGCTGACGCGGGAAATGAGGGAAATGCAGAGAGATTATAGAGATGGGAAAGTGTTTGTGATGCGGCCGAGACAGTGGGATCTGGCAAGGGTGAAGGAAATGATGCAGAAGCAAGGGGTGAGATTGGCACCAGAGACGGATGCGGCTCCGGATACATACTTAAATATAAAGAAAGCGATAGAAAGCAGAAGAGCGTAGTGGCCTATAGAGCACAGACTCGCGGTAGCTGGCATTTTCTGTAAAAATGGGCTTGACATTAACCATACTAGTTAAGTATAATTAAATTAGGATTTATTGATGGTCGTCATTATCCTTAAAGATAACGTAATTGTTGTCTCCTTGGATAATGATGACCCTTTGTTTTGTATCTAGATTAGGCTTATGGTTGCCTCTCTTAGGTACTAACGCAACTAAAGTTGATAAAAAGTGTGTGATTTTTTGGATCATGACTAATACCTCGTTTAACTCTCTATCCCGAAAATAATGCTCCACCCTCTACATAACTATTAAATGTCTAGCGAACCTGCGCTCTGGGAGCATTGTAGCAAAATAAGGGGAAAATTAACAAGCACAAGTATGTTAAAAATGGTAATTTTGTATAAATATAGGGGTGAGATGCGTTAATTGAACACTAAAATTATAGCCTTGAATGTAGCTGAACAATAAATGTGTTCAGGTAAAATATGAGCGGAGATGAAGGTTTTGGGCTAGGCAGGAGAAAGATTCTTTGTTATAATGGTGGTGTCAATAAGAACGGTGAATGATTTTAGGATTATTCTTAATAACGAACGCAGACATGGCACCATGCAGGGCCTAGTTCGTTTTGGTAGGTTTTCTATCAACCGTTCTTATTGACACCCCTCGTGGTGCCATTTTTGTATATATAGATATGGAGATGGCGATAAGTTATATAGACAAGTTAACGTAATAAATTGTCAAAGTATTCCAAAATAATTTATTACATTAATCGTATCATAGTGTAACGCATAACTTATGCCATCTTTTTTGATACCTTAATTTAAGTACAAGAATATATTAAGCACCACG
>CAYUCN010000026.1:0-15363 GCA_964443395.1 uncultured Candidatus Saccharibacteria bacterium
AGCAGGCGGCTCATAACCGCTTGGTCGTTGGTTCGAACCCAACCGCCCCCACCACTAAAATAGCGGCTTCTGGTCGTTATTTTTTTAATTGTGATCATAAGTGGATAAATCTATGTCTACGCAAGCTTTTGATGTTTTATTTAACTTTATTTTAATTTTACACACTAATTAAAATTCTTATGTTATAATGAGGATTATGGATGGTCATGATAAAGATTCTGGCGATGAAAGCCAGACACAAGATGGGATTTTTAGTACCCCAGATTTGACGGTGAACAATTTGCCGCAAACTGACGAGGAGAATAGTAATCATTCCCGAATTACGAACGCTTTTGCCAATACAGATGCAGGGCAGCGCGCGCGCAAATTAAATGATGCAATGGGTCTATCAAGTCAATCAGTAGACGATGATGCGCAAATAGAGCCGAAGAAAGCAACCAAAAAGTCGAGTAAGTGGCCATTGATTTTTGCAGTGATCATGGTTATTGTAGCCGTGGTGGCGGTGGTGACTTTTGTGATTAGCGGAGGGCGGAGTGGCGACGACGCTCAGACTTCTACACAACCATCCACGATAAACGAAGCGCAGATAGCTTTTGCGCGGTATGCTAATTACATGTTATATGGCGAGGAGAGAGATCGGCTGGAGGGGGAGTATGATATGACCAAGACTTATAAGCTCGACGATAACTTAACTATTTCTGATGAGAGTGACATTTACTGGAATAAAGTGATAGAGCTACTAAATAAAGCCGTCGAGATTTATCAGAGGAATGAAAAGCCAGATAAGTCATTACTAGATTTTTTGGAGACTTATCGACAGGATGTGGGTCTATTAAATGTCTTGCACAGAGTGAACGACCCCACACAAGAACAGATTCTAGAAGGTTATTTAGCATCCGGAAGGGATCAATCACTGTCTGAGTTTATGGAACGATATGCTCAGCTACGAGAGTCTTCATATCCTACGGCTGCCGAGTATGTAGATTTAAGATCGAAACAGATTGGGAGTATGCTGAATCTATTTAATATTTATAACGAACATAGTTGTATAACGGACGGACAGATCGGTTCTGAATGTGTGAGCAGTTTGAATGTAGAGGAAACTGGCTCTACGCAGTTAATGAATGATTATTACGAGTATCAGCAAGAGGCAGATGACATTTTTAACAAACTCTTGACTGGTATTAAAGTCGAGTGTTGGAGTATTAACAATCGATTTATTATCTTGATGAATTCTTCTACGGAGGAGCAGTAAGATCATGAAATCGCATGTAAAATATTGCATTTTGGGGGTTCTAAGTGTATTGGCTGTTAACCTAATTGATACTGTTCCAACATATGCCGCAGAGGCTAGTGCTGAAGTAAAAACCGAGATGAGCGCGGTGCTTGAGTGCTATAAGAACGGACAAATGTCGAGTGTACTTAATTCTGACGAATGGAAGGGTATTGATTCTATCACAAAAAAAACTAAGTCTGTAGCCGTCGTTAATGATAGCGGCAAGGTGAGTTGGACTAATTGCCAAAGCTTAATGCAGAAAGTAGCCGGGCAAAAAGCACCCGCTTCAAATGCACTTGCTAATACATTAACGCCTTTCATGCAAAGCATGGGGTATAATGCGACGACTGTAGGCGATTCGGACGGTAAATGTGCTACTTACAATTTCCAAACAACTCAGTCTGGACAGACGCAAACAATGCGGATTTGCTCTACGACCGCGTCAGACAGCGGAATGGGGGCTGGGGCCGTAACTGTAACGAGGACAGACCTAAATGGCGGTCTGCCAGTAGCGATTGTTCCATCTGGTACAAACAATAAGAGCGTTACTATACGTCTCAATTCTGCCAGTAATGATTTTCTAGGTGAAGTCCGATACAATTCTTCTACGGACTTCCAAGATTTCGCTAACAAGGTTTGGAAGGTGATTAGTGATTACAATGAAAATCATCCACTTAATACGCAAGGTGGTAATGCTAATGACACTTGGAATCTTACAAGCGGTGCGCCAAGTGTCGGCTCTGCACAGGGTGTTGTCCGATATGAGCTACCGACTAATACTGAGAATGCCGGTTTAGTGGCCATAAATTACTTATCTGGAGGTTCCATAACTAGCGCTGCGAACACGCAGCTAACCACGCCACAACAAAAACTGATACTTGAAAATGCTTTAGAGCAGTTCCATACACGACTCTTTGGTGGTAGCGAAAGTACGGCTTGCAATATTACTGGCGATGCACAGAGTAATGCTGTTGGACAAGGATATACCCCTATGAAGATTAGTCCTAGTAAGATCTGCTATGTTAAAGCAGGCACGGATGGAGGCACCGTATTAGCGTTCAATACGCACAATGGACGAGTTGATGGTACAGAGCTTAACTTTGCTCAGTTGGTACAGGCGGTGACAGACAATGTTACGGCAAGCGAGGCCTTAGGTTTAAATTCGACGATCTCTTTTACACCAACACCGATCGGTACTGATCCTGGCAGTAATCCCGGTACAGGTGGTGACCCGGGTACTAGTGGCGGCGGGTCGAGTACAGGTGGGGATTCGGAGCTGCCAGAATGTACAAAGGTTTCAGGAGTGCTGAGCTGGATTGTTTGCCCAGTGTTGAAATTTGTGGGCGAGGCAGTGGGCAATATCTATGAATGGGTGGAGCAGACTTTCTTAATGGTACCGTCGAGCTATATGAATAGAGGTAATGGCGTTTATCAAGGCTGGAGTGATTTCCGTAACTTTGCAAACATCCTCTTTGCGATTGCTTTTGCAGTGGTGATTTTCTCGCAGATTACTGGGATTGGCCTATCTAATTATAATATCAAGAAAATGTTGCCGAGGTTGATTGCGGTGGCGATATTAGTGAACATATCGTTTATTTTGTGTCAGCTGGCAGTGGACTTGTCGAACATCGTAGGGTTCCAAGTGAATAAGCTGCTAGGGACGGATTTAGTAAACTCATTAAACTCTGGTTCTGAGACTAGTCCTGGAATATTTGACATGGCTGGGATTAAGGAACTGACGCAGAACCTAGTGACTGGGGCTGGTGCGGTAACTGGCGTGGTCTTAGGCGTGTCGATTGCGACGATTACGTGGTCGCTATGGCTACTGCCCCTCTTCTTAGCATGCGTAAGTGCCCTGATAGGCATAGTATTCTTCTTCATTATCTTAGGCGTGCGGCAAGCGGGGATTATTATCTTAGTGGCGATAGCGCCGATTGCGATAGTGTGTTATGCGCTGCCAAATACGAAGTCGTTGTTCGAGAAGTGGTGGAAGATGTTTAGTGCACTACTAATGGTGTATCCGATTTGCGGGGCGCTGATGGGCGGAGGCGTATATGCGGCTAATCTAATGATTAGTACTAATCCAGATAGTTTCTTGTTTGTGTTGATTGCGATGTTACTGACAATTTTACCGTTCTTTATGGTGCCGACAATCTTAAACAACTCGATGAAGAGTATGGGGGCGCTGGGGGCGAAGATTTCTGGATTTAGCGCGGGGTTGCAGAAGCGGAGTACGGATGCGATCCGCAGGACTGGTGCGTATCAAGCAGCAGACGAGATGATCAGAGCACACCGGGCGGAGAGAGCGAATTACCGGCGGATGCACCGTTTGCCGGAGAGGCTAGCTGGACAGGCAAGTAGGATGCAAAGTTCTAATAATATCTTGACGCGTGGGGCTGGACATGTTGTTGGCGCAGCGAGCGCGGTAACTGGCGCGGTAGGTGCGGCAGGCGGAGCCGTAGGTAGGGTTGTAAGGAGTACTGCGCCTGGAGCAGCAATAGGCGGAGCGATAGATAGCATTAATAACCAGCGATTTCTGCGAAATAAGCAAATCATGCGCGGGCAGCGGATGCGTCAGGATTATGCAGACCGTGAAGCGCAAGAAGATTATGTCCCAGGTAGCAGGCTGTATGATGCGGATACGGCGAGAATGGAGCTGGCGAGACAGACTGAGTTGATTGATAATGAAGAGCAAATCATTAGAAATAGTGCGAACTTTAATGCAGATAATCCAGACAACGCAATGGTAGAGGATATGCGACAAACCTTTGCAGCTACTATGAGTGCCGACCAAGATGAAGCGGATGCGGCTCAAATACGCGCCCGTGCCTATATTAGGGCGTTTAGCGAATCCAACAAAGGGCGCTCAGCAGTATATGATGCGTTGATGGGAGCTGCACATGAGAATAACACAACGTTGGCGTCAATGGAGAGACAGACTACCGGTTTGTCTAATTTGGCAGACTATTCTATGAAGCAATTCGGTAAAGCATATAAAGATAATAACTTCCCAGCCTTTGAATTAATGAAAGATTTGCAGGGCAAACAATACGGCCAAGTTGGAACTATTCAGGAGGTTGACGATATTACTCGTAGCCTATTGCCTGGTCGTAGCTATATGTCTAGTCATTATGATAGCGCCGGCTTGCGCGGTAAATACAAACCGCAGAACTTTGCTGGGGCGGATGATGCGGCGCTCAATGGTGCTATATCCGCATTAACGCCAGGCTCGAATAATTACATAACGGATGCTGGAGCGCGTACAGAAATTGCCAATCTTTCTGCACGGTCAATCTCGAGCGATCTCTATAGACCCAAGGCTGATGATGAGCGACAACATCAACGTATTATGATTTCTGGTTATTCTGCAGAAACGATGGGCGAGGCAGGAGCGAAAGCTCTACACTCAATTGCACAAGGCATGCGTGATTCTAACTTGGAAGACACATACAAAACGCAGGCTGTACAGAAGGCACGTGCGGCGCTGGAAGGCCATCATTATAGCAGTCCTGAAGTTGCAACGGAGCTTAACTCAATTTTGACAGCGGCTGGGCAGCAACCAGTGGATCTAGGCAGGGTAGATATAGGTAATATGCAAGAAGGTGATACTTCGGCGCCCGTGCAAGTACGCGACACTGCGCCGCAACCGCAGATAATTCAAGAGGTGGCATCAACGCCGCAACCAGCTAGTGCCTCTAGAAGGAGAGCGACGTCAAGACCAATCATTACTGAAACTCCGCTACAGAATGGAAATGTACGTACGGAAGTGACAACTACCGGAGGGACCAGATTTAGCGGCGAGCGACGTGGCTCTAGTCCTATCATTCTATCTGATGAGGCTCTACGTAACGAAGATCTAAACACATGGCGGAATAATCGTCAAAATCCGCCACAAAACCCGCCGAGTAATCCATAGATGGCGTTTCACCGAGTATGAAACCCAAGAATCCCCCTCTAAACAGAGGGGGATTCTACTTAATGGAGCAGCCAACTAGTAAAGCCGCAACAAGTTACTAGCCAGGGTGGGCTGAGCTAAACTTGTAAAAATACTTTACTTATTTACGCAAACTGCGACGGCTAGATACGTAGTAGCCAGCAGCAGTTACGATTGAACCAGCGGCGATAGCGCCACCAGCCAAAGCTTCTGGACCAGTATCTGGGAGCTTGTTTGGCTTCTCTGGCTCTTCTGGAGTCTTAGTAGCCTTGCTAAGCATTACGCTAGCGTAATCTTGGATAGTCTTGCTACCGACACCACCTTGAGCCCAGTTCACTAAGGTGTTAGAACCTTCAGCTAAATCTTCATCAATTACCTCAGCGGTAAAGCGGACGAAAGCGTTAGCATTCTTAGCGTAGCTACCAATGTTGATACCGGTAGTAACAAGGGTATCTTGGTCAACGGAAGCACCATTAGGATGATTGCCGTTGTATAACTTGGTAGAACCAGGAACGTAGCGCAAGTTCTTTGGAAGAATATCCTTGATCATGACGTTGTTCTGAGGATCAGCGTCGTCGCTGGTATTCTTATACTGGATCTGGAACTCAACCTTATCACCAACCTTAGAGTTGACGTAGTTGTTCCAGCCAGATTCACCAGCAATGCGAACTTTTTGTTCGATAGTGTAGCTAGTGTCAAAGACGGCTTTCACGCGGATGGTAATATAGTTAGAATAGTCATAGCAGCCAGGAACCCGACCGTTAAGGCTTTCGTAACCGATTTGGACACCATGCTCGCTAGCAGCTTTTTCTACGATATTGTCGCTAAGAGGCTTAGCGCCACCATTAGCTTGAGAAGCAAAACCTTTGTTCTCAATAAGAGCGGAACCGTAGACATACTCTAGATGGAAAGCATGGTCACTGTTAAAGTTGACATAATCCCAGTACTGACTTGGGCTGGCGTTATCGGCATAGATATAGCCGTTAACCTTAACCTGCTTAGCAGAAGTAGTAGGGATGTTGAATGCTACGCGAGTGTTCTCGGCGACAGCACCATAGCCCAAGGGGCTGTTGTTGTGGACGTAGATACGGACGAGGTATTCTTTGCCGTTCTCTACGGTGATATCATTGCCTTCCCAGACGTTGTCTTGACCGGCGTTGATACCAGTATTCTCACGGGCGCCTACGAAGTTGCGCTCGTCACCGATAATACTGTCGGTGATGGAGTTGAAGACAATTTTGTTGCCTAGAACACCACTATTGATTTGCGCGCGAGTATAAACATCGCGGCCACCCAAGTTGTCACCCCAAGCTGAAGCGAGCGAAGGAGCAGCAACTACGCTTGCCATCGCAGCCACGCTGGCGGCAATAGCAAAGGTGCTTTTAACTGCTTTATTCATAATAATCTCCTTTCAAAAGATTATATTAATCAATAAATTAGCTATTATTAAAGTTAATATTTCTGGTCCAATAAATTGTTAAACTCCATCAATCCTACAGCCGAATCATCTCAAACACAATATGAGTACATTATCTAAACTTGGGGATATCCCCGGGGGCTAAGGCCCCCAGGGATAAAAATAAAGGTGCATATATATCAAAACGCGTCTGCGTTAATCCGGGACCTCCAAGGTCGCTGTGTTTGTCGACTCGTCACTCGTGTTGGTATGAGTGGAGTCGGTGACTGTAGTCCCATCGGGATTGACTGTAACCGTAGTGTCGGTCACGGTCGTGCCGTTGGTAACGGGGATCTCCTCCTTGGCCGGAGGTGTACCACCCGATGTCTTGCCCCCGTTGGGGTCGACAATGGGATGATCTACGTTGCCATTATCCTGACCCGTAGATTCCTTAGGATCGGTCGGGGTCAGGGGCTTATCACTGGTTGTGGGTTGATTCCAGGGTAAATCTTCCGGCTTAGGGTAGTTGATCTCCGGAGTCTTCTCCGGTTCATACTCAGTAATGCCAGACACAGTGCCTCCGCCAATGGGCGCGTCTCCGCTCGGAGCGGGGTCGCGTGACGGATCCTTGGGATTCGTAATCGTCGGTGTCGGGTCAGGGTTCGGGGTCGGCGTAGGCGTAGACCTAGGATAGTACTTCACAACGAAGTGCATATCCCGATCTTCCATGTCATCCTCTATGACTTCAATATCGTAATAGAGGCCTATAGAGCTTAAGTTAGGCGAGACGAACCTGAAATGTTCGCCAACTTTCTTCAGCTCATGAACGGGTGACGCCACCGGCTGACCAGTGTATGCATGGATATAATCGATATCTACCCAGTGCTTGATGGGTGTGTAATAGACCCATTCATCTTTGTCCGTTGTGCCCATCTTGCCCGTGATGACGTCACGGTCCGACTTGAGACCATACTTTTGCGGTACGGTCTTACTATACTCCGCATACGGATCCTTGAGTTCAGTCTCCATGGGGAAGACCTCGACTGAGGTATCGTCTGCCATCACAAAGTGATAGCGAACCACGAGCTTAGGATTCGTTTCTGGATCAGGGTTAGTCGGGGGCGGAAGGACCGGCTCCGGATCGTCCTTGGGGACGGTCGGAGTGTCTTTCGGGGGTGTAGTATTGGGCGGAGTGTTGTCTGCCGGGGGAGTTACCTTCTCCGGCTCGGGTGTCTCGGGGTTATACCGCATCAGCGCCAGATCAAACAAGTTGATGCCGTAGGCGCTAAGCGTATTATTGGACTTGCCGTAGAACGGAAGGTAAATTGCCTTCCGGCTCTCTGAGTAGGACGCCTTAATGCTACGCCGCATGGAGTCTCTTGACTCCATGTTGTTGCGACCAAAGTCATCGCATGTCCGCTCTGTGATGCCATCTTGGCGAATTGCCTTGACGGTTTCGCGGAGTAATGCTCCGGTTTCCGCCTGAAAGGCCGTGACAACGTATTCGTCACTGGCACCGCCAGGCTTCCGCTCGATGCTGAAATCCAGCCCGCATTCCACTGTCCTGTTTGCGAAGCTCGCAGGGTCATCGTAATACTTCTGGTACTGCGCGAAACGCTCGATAATCCAGGGATTGTTCCGGGTCATCACCGGATCTTCTGACAACATCATCAGGTACTCATATGTGAGTACCGGATTTGTCATCAGCTTGTCCGTCAGCGTAGTGCTGATGAACTGGGTGATAACCTGGTCCAGCTCTGCGCCGGTCTTACCAGCTTTGATAGCATCAAGAATCTTGGTGGCCGGGAAGTCCAGACCGTCGTTCATCTTGATGTCATAGGCGAGGTAGGCCTGATACCTAGCCTCGTCGTTCTCGTTGAGCGAAGAACGATCCAAGTCTAAAGACCGGCCGTTCAGGATCTCCGCCAGCTGGTCGCTGGTGAGGGAAATCGCCTTAAGGGCGTCCTCATCATTAACCGTAGTTTCTGCCTCTAGCTCACGGAAGGTGGCTTGGGGCATGGAATCCTCCAAAGTGTCAGGCTGAGCGGCGGGAGTCGGCGTAGCGACCCCCCACCACAATGCCACAGCAGCACAGAGGAGCGCCACCGTGAGAAGAGCTCTCCCAGCGATAGCAATTCCCCCTTGCCGCTCTTTGACGGCGACGCCCGTACGGACGCCAAACAGCAGGGTCAACACCGTCGCAAGGACGGCAAATATTATTGTCCACAACATGTTAAGAACCTCCTTCTTGTATTTAATAAATCGTTGTGAGACTTTATATAAAAACAAGAACGGGGGTACCACTCCCCATTCTTGGAAAAACGGGGATAATGCGCTAGTTGCTCGGTACCTAAGGCGTAAACGTTTTGACATATATATGAATCAGATACAATGTGTATTGTATCTGAGATGATTCGGTTGTAAATGGACCTCTGGCGAGGCTGCTCCCACAAGCCTTTCCAGACTGTTTCCATTTTAGCACACAATTGTAAAAAAGTCAAGCATGAAGTTACGTTTTTAGCATGATTAGTAAAGAGGGGGCGAATTTGGAGATTTTAGGGGTGAGGAGTGGAGTTTAGCGGAGCGGTTTGGCGGTGTATACCAATAGTGCTTGTATTGCAAAATTATGATACTATGGTTATGTTTATTTTATAGCTATAGCTTTTTAGGGTAAAGATGTTTAGCATAATCATATTCTGGTAAAATAGGAAGGGGTTGTTTCTGTTGCTTAGTTGCTTAAGCCTCTAGTAAGGAAAAGCCGCCCCGTAAATGGGACGGCTTTAGGAGGAGGTAAAAATGATTTCACCCCCTTTCCGTGGGCAGCCATTACGGCTGCTGCTGGGGAGGAGGGGCCACAATACCCTGAGTGAGAGTGGCCAGAAGGACGGCCTTCGTGTCGTCGTCCAGCCGGGCCAAGGCTTGCGCCAAGACGGCGTCGATAGGGGACGGAGCGGGCGGATTGGCTGCGGCCTCGAGAGCCTGCTGAGCCTCTGTAACAAGGCGTGCGCGGTCCTCCATAAGCCTGGTGGACAGCTCGTCTGGCACTTCCTCGCCCATGTTTCCGTCATCCTCAATGTAGCGGGCGACGATCTTGACTTTACCAGAAGAAAGTTTCTTCTGAATAAAATCTTCGATGTCTTCGGGAGTAGCGTCGTCGTCCTTGAAGAGCTTCGCGACAGATTCGCGATACGACCGGAAGCTGTAATACTTCCCCTTTACCTGGTAGTACAGCCCCCAGGCGCTGGGAACTTCCCAAGGCATAGTGAGAGGCTGCGCCGGGGCCGCGCTCGGAGCGGGGGCCGGGACCGGATTCGGGTAGGGTGGATAAAAATACGGGTACGGCGGGTAGTGGTAGGATACCGGCTCCTGCTGAGGTGGTTCCTGCCGGATCGGCGGCGACTGAGGAGACGGTTGAGGTTGCGAGGGCGAGGCCTGAATCGGCGGCTGGTCATCCGCGAACGGATCACCAATGCTGTTAGAGCTGTTAGAACTCTCAGAGCTCTCGCTTGGGCTAGCGGGCGGCGTTTGGGACTGAGGCTGGGGCTGAGATTCGCCAGAAGCGGCTCTCACAAGAGCCTCGGCGGCCTCCTGGTCTGTGCCAGGGTTGACCTGACCGGCTTCGAGAGCGGCGGCCAGGTCGGCGTCAGACATATCGTCCAATAACCCTGACGGAGTCTGCGGCTTTTTACTACCGATGAGAGTGTCCCAAATAGACATTACTGATTCCTCCTTCAAAATAAAACGTACTCGAAGTTGGCAACAAAATACCACTTTGCTTCGTATTCTCATTGTAGCACACACTAGATGTTTTGTCAAGTAGTTTAGCATGTTTTTAGCATAAACGGCAAGAATGTGGAATAAAAATAAGTAAAAGCGCCCCTACAAGAGAGGCGCAATGGAGGTAGATAGATACGCGTTAATGATCCTGACTAGAGATAGCCTGATATAAGATGGCGATGTCTTGCTCGGTGCAGTTATGACTGTCGCTGGCGCTGCAGGCGAACCATCTTGCCTCGCGGACGAGGCGCAGCCAAAACAAAAAAACCGTAATGCCGGCTAGCAGACAAATCGCCGAGATAAAGCTGCAGAAGGCGGCTTGGGAATAGGTGAGGCCGACTCTAGGCTGGTACAGGGACAAAATCTGCAGGCCGCCGCCAATAAGGCAGAGAATGACACTAAGTAAGCGGCCGTGATTCCCTAGGCCGTGCAGGCGGTGCTGAAGGTAGTAATGGTAAGCGACATGCCAAACTCGGTCGGGGCCGAGCTCGGCTAGGAATTGATCAGGGCTGCTCACGACTCTTACTCCTTTACAGATGGAATATGGTAGCTCTGACAGTTGAGACAGGGCTGCGGGCCGCAACCCTGTGCGGGCGGCGGGGCGATTTCTGCGAAGATTTCGTTGAGCACGACGGCGCCGACGTCCAAAGCCGCAAAGATGTTGCTAAGGCTGGCGTCGCCTTCTCTACCACTGGCTTGCTGGAGTGTTTGGCTGAACATTTGCTCGAGTTCTGCCGTAAAGACTTGGCTGAGAGGTATATTGGTGTCGCATTGCTGATGGGTGCGCCAGGAGGCTTCGGCCACGAGGCCAAGCATGGTGATATTGCCCAAAATATTGAGTATCATACTGGGTACATTAACAACCTGGTCAAGAGTGTCGCCACTGCCTTCAACCTCTTCTTGGAACATTTCGATAAAGGTGCTGAGACAGCCGGGCAGAGATTCGGCAATCTCCGCCGTATCCAGCGAACCGTTAGGGTAGATGAGGCGCTGTGCGTCGTAGCTGCAAGAGTCATGAAAATGGAGCAGCCGCCGGTAGAACTCGCTGGGGCGCGGGAGATGAGTAGGGGTGACAGATGTAAAACGTTCGGAAAAGAGCGGTTGAGCAGGGCTAGGATGGGTCGGTTGCTGTTGCATACATTTTCCTCCAATATCAATAAGATTCTTTACTTCCTTGTATACTGGAAGTAACCACCCTAGTATACCATAGACGGGATATGAAGTCAACGTGCGCAACTTTAGGCATGTTTGACGAATATGTAGAGGTAAGTTTTGCCAGACAAAAATAAGCCCGCAAAGGAACTTATGCTTTGTGGCTAGCAGATCCTATCATGCAAAAAATAAACCCCGAGGGGTTTCTTTTTGCATGGTGCGCCCGACTAGACTTGAACTAGCACAGCACTTAAATGGCCACTACCACCTCAAGGTAGCGTGTCTACCAATTCCACCACGGGCGCTTATACCCTTATTATACCAAAAAATTAAAATACTGCAAGCCCTACGAGTACCCTTGTTATTATCCTGCGATAATGTCCTTGAGATTAATGAATAAAGACGCTTAAATGAGATTGAGGAGTTCTTGGAAGTTTGCTAGCGACCGGCTGAGGTCTTGCTTGATTTTGCGATTAGAAATAGCTTGAGCTAAGGAGCTAACTGGGTCACGCCGAAGAGTTTCTAAAATTGTATTAGGGATGAGCCGGAGACTATCCGTGATAACATCTTGACAGTCGGTGAGGCTCCTCCTAACGAGATACTCTAGAACTTCTGTCTGAAGGAGTTCTTGCGCAGTGGATTGATTGCCGGCAATATTATTAATGCCATTAAGGCAGACGAAAGGCTTAGCCATGCTAAATAAGAATCGGGGCGGGATAATTTCGTAATGCATACAAACATTGATCATATCGACAAAATAATAGGTAATTTCTTTCCCCTTAATGTTTTGGCAATATTTTTGACAGTCGGTCCTGAGCGCAAGTTGCTCTTGATCACTGAGGTGGCCATAGGGGATGAGTAAGTTAGTGAGCTTTTCGTAATTACGGGAATAGGCGGCAAAAAAGAGCTGACGACAGAGATCAGCATCGTGAGCATCAAAAGCACAGAGCAACCCTAAATCTAAGAAATAAATATTACCGACCTCATCAATACAGACGTTACCAGTATGTGGGTCGCCATGAAAGATGACCGGTTGATCGTGGAACAAGGCCCAAAAGCTAAGTTTAAGATAGCTATTGATGCCGGTTGCAATCTTGGCTTTGTTAGTGGCGGTGAGTTCCATACGATTAATAGTGGGAGCCTTTATGAACTCCATGACTATAATATTAGCAGTACAGTAATCTGGATATAGCTTAGGTATTTTAATCTGGGTAGTATTACGAACTTTGCCGTTAACATTATCAGCGAACTTACGGTATTTTTGGAGATTAGTCGCCTCATGAAGAAAATCAGTTTCTTGACGAATCCACTCTAGATAGAGGTCAAGAGCATAATCGCTGCCGGGGAAATTCTTGAACTTAGCAAATCTACCAAAGCGATGGATAAGCTTTTTGAGTTTGGTTAAATCTTGCTCGATAGTGCGGGCAATATCTTTTCTTTTAATTTTGATGGCGACTTCTTCGCCAGTCTGGAGGGCGGCGTAGTGGACTTGGGAGATAGACGCGGAGCCGACTGGGGCTGGGTCAATGGAACGGAAAAGATTAGGGTAACTAGGACCATATTCTTGCCGGAGAGTAGCCTCAACTTCGGCGTAGCTGATGGGTGTGCAATCGTCGCAGATACTGGAAAGAAGTTGGCGATCGTGTTCAGAAAAGAGATTACCAAAATTCTGAGTGGCGAGAATTTGCGCTAGCTTGATATAGGCAATGCCCATATGCTCAGCAAAGTCTTTAACGACGATACCAGTATCTCTCTTAAGAATAAATTTGCGGAAGAGGAGAATAATGGCTTGAAGGTAGAGTTTCATAGCTATTATTATACTATGGAATGCGCTAAAACATTAATTTAAAAAATACCCCCAAGGGGGTTTAATTAATGGTGCGAGACTATATGCGAAGTTCGAAGCAGAATACTTGCTTTATGTCAGTGATAATTCCGCTATAAAGTTACTATAAAATATGAATATAATCTCCGCCCCTGTTAAATTAATTTGCTATAAAGGTACTATAAAACTTTATAGTAGCATGATATAATCATACTATGAAACCTGTTTATATTGAAAATTTACTTAATTTACCTATCGAAAATCGCGCCAACTATTTGTTAAATTCCTGCACGGAGGGGCAATGGTTTGATCGAAAAGGTATAAAAATTGATCTAAAAGATATCGCTAAATCGATCATTGCTTTTGCGAATGCCGAGGGCGGCGCAATTGTGTTTGGCGCTAGCAATGGAGTAGTAGCAGGGATACGCAATCGTAAAGGTATTGAGAATGACTTGCCGCAAGCGATTTATGATTACACCCGTCCGCCAATTAAGGTTATGATTGATAAAGTTGATGTCATAGCGACAGATGGCGAAAAAGACCAAATTTTATTTCTGACTATTCCGCCTTCAGACATGGTACATGAAGACCAGTGTGGTAAATGCTTTTTGCGCATTGGTGATGAAACACGTGAGCTCCGCCACTCCGATAGGCTAGAACTCGAATATAATAAGGGCGTACGTCAATATGACGGAGAGATTATTAAGGGCAGCAATACAAAAGATTTGGATATCCCGTTAGTAGAGAGGTACGCGCGTAACATCGGGGCAAAACCAGAGAACTACGTCGATACGCTGAAAGCGCGTTTCCTAGTTGACAAATATAACAGGCAGACTAATGCCTGCCACTTGTTATTTTCGCAGCACCCGCAAGATATTTTCCCTCAAGCGAGCGTCCGCATAACGAAATTTTTGTCGGATGAGAGAGGTACTGGATCAACTTTGAATATTGATGCAAACCACGATTATCGCCTGGACGGCAATATACCTACATTATTACGAAAAAGTATAGAAATTGTTAGCAAGCTAGTCTATAAGAAAAAATCTTTAGGGCCAAACGGAGAATTTATTTTTCAAGATATCATTCCGCATGATGTGTGGCTAGAAGGGTTAGTGAACGCCTTTATACATCGGTCTTATAGCATGTCTGGGGATTATATCCACGTCGAGCTTTATCCTGCCCGTATAGAAATTATCAGTCCAGGAGTTTTTCCAGGGTTAGCAAGGACTACCGATCTATTAAAAATTAGCCGTTTTGCGCGCAATCCTCGCATTGCCAGGGTTTGCACCGAATTACGCTTTGGGCAGGAACTTGGTGAGGGGATTAAGCGTATGGTTAACGAAATGCGTAAAATTGGGTACATTGATCCAATTTATATCCAGACAGGTGGAAATGTGCAACTACGGCTAGAGGCAATTTTGCGTCTAGATGAGAAACTGTTGCGCGAATTGCCAAGTAAGTCGGAATCAGTCCTAAATGTTGTTCGTTTACACCCAAATGGAATTGGAACGGGTGAAATTATGGATTTATTAGATATGACTCGCCCAACGGTGTCATTAAGACTACAGCGTTTAGAGGAAAAAGGGCTAATCATAAGGCATGGCAAAAGTGCAACTGATCCACGCGCAGTGTGGTTAATTAATGATTAAAAACCGAACAAGTTTGACTGCTATAAAGCTACTATAAAGCTCTTATGCCTGATTCTACCTCTATTAAACGACTTTACTATAAAGTTACTATAAAGATCAATGATGGACAAAAAGCCGAACAACAAAATAACACCATCTTGATATGGTGTCTATTTTGTTGGTGCGAGTGGAGAGAATTGAACTCTCATCTCAAGTTTGGAAAACTTGCATACTAACCACTGTACTACACTCGCAAACGAAGCCGATTTTGCGCAGATGGGTACTGCGACTTATGAGTGCCGAGGAGCGAACCCACTAGATCTGGGGTGGGATATCGGAATTGAACCGACGACCTTCTGGACCACAATCAGACGC
>CAYUCN010000027.1:0-14584 GCA_964443395.1 uncultured Candidatus Saccharibacteria bacterium
CTTAAGTATAGGAAAAGGTATAATTATCTAGCGACACAGCGGACGGAGAAGCCGAGGTAGCGATTGCTGACGCCGGACGGGAGAACGTTACTACTATTGAAGTACAAGCTGTACGCGTAGGGAGCCGAGTAAGCCGTAGATGACCAGTAATAACCGCTGGAGCCAGCATTGGGCAGAGAGCTATTATTGACGCTCCCGCCATCGACGAGATAGAGTGGTGCAGCTTTAATTTTTGTGCTGCCTGCTGCATTGTTTCCTATACTATATGCATCTATCAAGTAGTTAAAAGATCCACTTACTGTATCATTACTGCTGTCACTTAATGGTAACTTCCATCCTTTCGGGCAGATGCTAGAAGGTGCAATATCGCCATTACTATCTTTACCTACGCCAGTACCTGCTGTAGCAGCTGTCCAAGAATAATAATTACCTACTGCATCATGTCCATTATGGCTACTAGTAGTTAAGTTGCATTGATCCGTAGTATTTGCGCTACAATATTTAATTCCAGGATCATATGAAACTACGATATTCATATCGCCGCTAAATCCACTTGGTCCAGCATCAGTAGCTTGTGTAGCCACAGGCTTAGTAGTAGAGCTACTATTCCAATCCGCAGATAAGTCAGTATCGGCCGCACTAAGACCTGTTGCAGGAATATCCAAATCTAGATTCTGGGTCATCCAACAGTTACCATCTTTGAGCTTAGTGACCCAATACTTCTTGTTATCTCTAATATCAGTTAGTTGTTTGGTTTCTCCAATACTCGCATGATAGCATTTAGCTGAAGTCATGTCTTGCATATATTGGAGAT
This sequence comes from uncultured Candidatus Saccharibacteria bacterium, assembly GCA_964443395.1. GTDB lineage: Bacteria > Patescibacteriota > Saccharimonadia > Saccharimonadales > Saccharimonadaceae > Nanosyncoccus. The sequence goes on from CAYUCN010000027.1 coordinate 815, forward strand.
TATCAAAGCCAGGAAACTCTAGTACCTCCTGCGCTCCCGCGGCGACGGAAAAATTTGAACATCAAAAAAGAGCAGAAGAACCCTTGACGCCTTGAGCAAAAATTGTTAAAATGGACCTATATTTGGTAAAAGTTGATTACTCTTCGTTCTGAAGAGTAATCTTTAGTTTATAAGTTACTTCGTCCTCACGGGCTTTTCTCTGTAGTTCTAAAGACTTTATCCTCATATAGATAGTCTCCAATTTCACAGATTTTAATGTTATTAGATATCGACCTAAAAACTTAGTGCCAGCATTCCTCTGCTCTATCTCTAGTGTAGAAATTGAACTAGAAAGATAAAGAGGACCTTGCATGCAATTGTTATCTATACGTCTCTGCTCTTAGAATTTTAGGTCTAGGCAAAAACAAAAAGGCGTGAGATAATAAAAATGCAGATCTTTTGCGTTTGCAGAAGAAAAATAAAGCAGAGTTTTTAGCTAGTGCCATCATGGCCCTCGTTAAGATAAACTCTGCGCGAGGGATCTGCCCATGATGGCACTATTTTGAGTGTATGGGTAACTCGCGCGAATAAGAAGCTAGACATAGGGCTTAGCTGATGCGCTATTTTTGTTACTCAAAAATACTAATATAGTGCCCTCTCCTGGTTAATAAATATATTTACTACAAAAGGAGGGCAAGTATGCGCTATAAAAAGAATAGTAACTTTAAACAAAGAAATATTGTTCACAGTATTCCAATAGGTTGCATACTTGCTCTGCTTTTGCTAGGAGGGGCGTGCATTAATCCGTTTCAGCCAAAAGCGAAAACCGCCTCTGCTGTTACCTCCAATCCTACTAACGTTCTCTTAGACCCCAAAATCTCCATGAGTATTTATTCACCCACAGATAATAGTACTATGAACTCTAGCGCGGCAGCCGAGAGTGGCGTAACTAGCTATATTAGTAATATCGTCAAGCTTTCTATGCAAGATGTAGCTAGTTACTCTTTACAACTTACCGCCGCCCAGGGCTCATCAGACAAGCTTATCAATGGCGACACCACTATTAATGGCGCTACCGGCCAAGCCGGCACTAGCCTCAATGCTAACACTTGGGGGTATAGCTGGAATAATAGTAGTACGGCTGATGCCGATGCTCGTTACTATGCGCTTCCTGCCTACGGAGCAACTACCACCACTAATAATGGCTTACTAGAAAGCAACAATAACGTCAGTAGCGGCAACGTCGACCTTACTAAAAAGTTAACTTTTGCTGCTAAGTTCAGTGATAGCGCCGCTGCAGGGCATTACCGTACTACTGCACTACTTAGCTTAGCAGTATCACCTAAGCAAATGACGATCGGCTTTGGCGCCAATGGCTCGTATATTATGGAAATGCAGGAGATGACTACGGATTTCTGTACGTCTGTGCCAGTTAATACCACTGGTACACTCAGGGATACTCGAGATGGCAATGTATATACAGTAGCAAGGTTGGCTAACGGCTTTGGGGTTCGCGCAGATTGTTGGATGACTCAAAATTTAGCTATAGCAGGTGGCACTATCCTCTCAAGCAATGATTCTGATTTAGACACTAACGTATTTACTAACATCTCGCAAACTTACGCCATACCGAGTAGTACTGTAGGGGAGTTTGATAAGGGCGAACAAACCGACAGTACTGGCGCTAAAACCCATGCCAATCAACAAATGCGCGACGCCGTTATTCCTGATGTAAATAAATATGGCGCATACTACTCTTGGTGCACTGCTACCGCCGGTACCTGCTTAGTGGGAGCTTATGCAGACATAATCCCGAATCAGCAACATACAGGTAATACCGGTAATGTGTCTAAAACCACGGCACTAGGCAATGATGTGGAGGCGTCGTCCAGCATTTGTGCAAAAGGCTGGAAACTACCAGGCACCTATACACCTCTAATGCAGAAAATATCTAATAGCGCTTCTGGCATGGCCACCTTTACATCTACGCCATATAGCTTTACTTTTGCTGGCAATATATCTAACCCTGGTAGTCAAGCAATGTATTATTATACTTCATTGAGTAGCAGCCCTCTTGTGGCTGATATATTGTCTGGGAACACATCGGGATACATGAGTGACGTGTCAGACCGTAAATACAATGGTTACTCTGTCCGCTGTGTCGCTAGATAATTATACCTTTTCCTATACTTAAGTAGGAGGAGAGGATAATCGCTTAATCCCATTAAGTTCATCGTGTATGGGCTGTTCCATAAATATGAGAATTCTATTCGCCTATCACGAAACCCCATTATAGGAAGTTATAAAATCTAGCAAAAGTCAGCGCAAGAGTTTGCGGAACTTTTGCGACGGCTCTGCCGGAGATTTTATAACTTCCTATTGGGCGATGAGTGATTCAGCGAATGTAATTCTCATATTTATAGAACAAGACTCATTGTACAAATAACTTAATTACATGCCGGTCAAGGAAGCAATAAGGCCAAGCATAATACTCTATACTATAAATGACTATATTTATACCGCATGTGGTTATATCCTCATTGCCCATCCGCACCATTTATGGTATAATTACAACATGATTTATCTTGACCACGCCGCCGCCACTCCAGTTAGCACTAAGGCGTTAGAAGCTATGCTACCGTATTTCACGGAAGATTTTTTCAATCCTTCGGCGCCATATCTGCCGGCTAAGCGCGTACGCGAAGCTTACGAATCCGCCAAAGATACCATTGCGCATACTGTCGGCGCTAAAGGCGTAGATTTGGTCATTACCGCTGGCGCTACGGAGTCTATTAATCTCGCTTTTACCGCCTGCCGTGGCAAAGTTTTGACGCTCGCCACAGAGCATGCCGCCGTGCTAGAAGCTGCTAAACTTCATCCGTATGATCTTATAACGGTTGATAAATATGGTCTTATTAACCTTGTCGATTTCCGTAAAAAATTATCTCCGGATATAGAATTAGTTTCGATTTCATTGGCTAATAATGAGCTTGGCACTATTCAGCCTCTCGCCGAAATCTCCGAAATCATCCGCCAAGAACGCCAAAAGCGCTTACAAAGTGGCAATACTACGCCAATCTATCTGCATTCGGATGCTTCGCAAGTCCTTAATCTCTGCGATATCAACGTTTCACGTCTCGGTATTGACTTACTTACTCTTAATGCTGCCAAATGTGGCGGCCCTAAAGGTGTTGGCGCTCTCTACGTTGCGCATGGGCTTAAACTTACTCCTATTAGTGTCGGTGGTGGTCAAGAACGGGGTTTGCGTAGTGGCACCGAGAATGTTCCTGGCGTCATCGGCTTTGCCGCTGCTGTCGCCGAAGCTAAGAAACATCTATCCAGTAATCGCCAAAAATATCAATCCATGACTCAAATTATACAGGCAGAATTTTCCAATCAGCGTATTCAGCCAGTCTTCTTAGGTAATAAAAAGCATCAATTAACCAGTTTTTGCCCAGTTTGTTTCCCAGGGCTAGATGCTGAACGGCTGATTTATCGTTTAGAGAGCAGAGGCGTCCTGGTTTCCACTGGCGCTGCCTGTGCTGCTAATAAAGGCAGCAAATCCCACGTCCTCACGGCCATCGGCCTCTCTGAGGCAGAAATCGCCGGTAGTCTCCGTATTTCTCTAGGTAGTACTAATACGCTTGAGAATGTTCGCACCGCCGCTCAGATCATTAGGGAAGAAGTAGAGCAGGAATATCTGCGTCTTGGTTATACTTATCACCACCTTATAGAATCTAGTTCATCCTCAGAAAGCGGGCATCATGGCTAAAGTTTATCTCGGCATGTCTGGCGGCGTAGATTCTTCGGTCTCTGCCATCTTGCTTAAAGACCAAGGTTATGACGTCACTGGCGTCTATATGAAGAACTGGTCTAAGGATCTACCTGGCATGAAATGCCCCTGGGCTGAAGATCTCGCTGACGCCAAGCGCGTGGCTGTGCAGCTCAACCTCGACTTTGAGGTTTGGGATTTTGAGCAAGCCTACAAAACTCAGGTAGTAGACTATATGCTATCTGAGTTCCAGAGAGGCCGTACGCCGAACCCTGATGTGATCTGTAATGAACTGATTAAATTTAAACTTTTTTACGAACGCGCCATGGCGCAGGGGGCAGATTTTATTGCTACTGGGCATTACGCTCGCGTGAGCCAAGATTCAGCTCATCTTCTCCGCGCCCGCGACGAGAATAAGGACCAGACCTACTTCCTCTATCGCATGGGCGACCAAGCCACTGGTAAAACCCTTTTCCCAGTAGGCGATTACACTAAGCCAGAGGTTAAGCAGCTTGCCGCCCAGCACGGCCTCGACATAGCCTATAAAAAAGAATCCATGGGCGTATGTTTTGTTGGCGAAGTTGGCATGAAAGATTTTCTCAAGGAATATTTACCTACTCAGCCCGGAGAAATCCGCGATATTGAGTCTGAGCAGGTGCTTGGCTATCACGACGGTGCGATTTTTTACACGCTGGGGCAGCGTCACGGTCTCTATCTGGGCGGCGGACTCCCCTATTATGTCGTAAAGAAGGATCTTGCTCGCAATATCGTCTATGTTTCCCGCAATCTCAACCACGCCGAACTCTGGAGCGACCGTCTCAAGCTCAAATCAATCCATTGGCGCGCCGGCGCCGCTCAGCTCATCCCGCAAGGCCATCTTCAAGTCCGCTTGCGTCACCGCGCTCCGCTACTCAATGTAGAGTTAGCCGGGAATCAACTCATCTTCCCAGAAGCCATCAAAAAGCCTGCCGCCGGCCAATCCGCTGTACTCTATCAGGGAGAAATTTGCCTTGGCGGCGGAATCATTGCTGAATAACCGAACACAGCCGTTAGAGAAAATATTAGAAACTTATACATCAATAATACATCAAAATAAGAAAACGGAGCCCAATCCAGAGCTCCGTTTAGATTTTGCAAATCAGAGAGAATGCAGCTCTTGCCAATCTATGCTAGTTTTGCATCAGGAACGGCCACAGCTCATCGCAGGCCGCGCAACTTACTGCCAGGCCTCACACACCAAGGTGTTGACGGTGTTGTTATCCCAGACGCCATACATCGCGTTCACGATCTTGGTATAGCGCGCTTGGCAGTCTTTGGGCGACAGATTCTCGATGCGCGTATCCGTCACCGCCGTCACCGCATCGGTTAGGGTATTGTAGGGCGATTTTTGCATCGCCTTCGCCCAAGCCGTCAGCTCGTCCGGATCCAGCTCGGCCAGAATCCCTTTCGGGCAGAACAGTTCCAGTGCCTGTCGTAAGCTCCGGCTGTACGTGGTATTGAGGTTGTAAATCCCCGCTTCCGTGCGAGTGCGCACATCTTCGCTTCTGTACTCTGCTGTCTGGCGGATTAACATCAGTGCCTGATAACCGCTAAGGTTAGCTGTCGCCCGCCGCGTATTCGCGCTCAGCGAATTCCAAAGTGCCTGCTGTAGACCGTTGATCGTCCCAGTAATTACCGCTTGCTCCACGGTATTGTAGTATGCCAAAACGCCCAGTGCTGTCGGGATATTGCTATCCAGCTTGTTTGCCAGCTTCGGCAAAGCCCGCCGCGCTGCACTGGTCTGCCATACGTCCGGGCTCATGATCGGCATTGTCGCTGTGCTGGCGATATCGTATCCCCAGACGCCAAGCATCGCCGTACAGAGACTGGTATAATAATATTGACACTGTTCCTCCGTGCTCAGTGTGCTCGGCACCGCTGCTACCGCCCGGCACAGCTCTTGGTAAGGCGCCTTTGTCGTGATCATTTTGGCTACCGCCGTCAGCTCGTCCGCACTCAGCTTTACCACTATGCCTTGCGGGCAATACAGGCTCAGCGCTTCGCGCAGGGCGCTGTCATAGGTGGATCCATAGCGCGCATATAGCGCCGCATACTGATCCAGCTGGCAGGCTGGCCGCAGTTTGGCCAGTAGCTGATCCAGGCTGGCCCGGTAACTGCCGTAGTAGACAGGGGTGGACGGGTAGCTGAGCGCCTTCTCGCTCATCATTGCATGGGCGGGAGTAACACCCGCCAATACCACCATCATCGCCAGTATCAGTCCCAAGATTCGCGTAGTCTTGCGTAATTTCATCGTTTCTCACCTTTCTTCCAGAAATTTCGGTTCTTCGCCAAATTCCATCCTTGGGTTTCCCAAGAATGTCCGCAAATCTGCTGCATCTCTCTGATTTGCTAAAGGACAGGGTAACCACCCTATCCTTTCATTATACCACACTTTAAGCATAAAGTCAATGGCAAAATCATGAATTCTCAGTATGGATATCAAATTATTCATTTTATTGTATTTTTAGAGACTTAGCTTTCCGCGTTGTTGCAGCTCTATTTTCACTGCTATTTTTACCTTGAGCAATTAACTTTTCTTCACAAATATAGTATAATTAACCACACGGTTAGTTTGATAATCATCAGATAACCGTTTTACATAGATCGCATTACCGTATATCTAGAGTCTTTACTCTTGATATAGTGTCCCAGCCCTCATCTAGGGCATCACTAGTCCAAGATTAATCCTAGTAATCAGGTTTATCTGGACGCACATTAAAAAGGAGGAAATAAGTATGCGTAATCCACCAAATCGCTTCATCGCCTTGCTCGTCACGTTTGCCCTGCTCTTTTCTTTTACGGGAAATGCCCAGGCATCGGAACCTGCCAGCGCCAGTGGCCATGTCGAACCTATCACGCAGTCTCTAGCTGGCGACGATCAATCCACTGTTACCACCCGAAGCGCTGCTGTGCCCACCTACCAAGAGGCCTACGAGCGCATGGTTGCCCTCAAGGAAGCTTACCCTGAAGGCATGACCTGGACCAACTTTGAGCCTTATGGCACCAAAGGTAATCTTGGTGCTGACTACCGCTGGCACGGCGGGCCGATCCTCGGTAATGTTACCCGTGGGGTTGGCTGTGCTGCCTTCGCTTTTATACTAAGTGATGCCGCTTTTGGAGACTTGCCTGCGCGGGTAGTCTATGATTTTAGCTTTGAGGATGTCAAAGTAGGTGACATTCTTCGTATTAACGGAGATAGCCACAGCGTCATCGTTATTGCTAAAAGTAGTGGCGGAGTAGTTTTAGCGGAAGCCAACTACAACAAAAGCGTTCACTGGGGTAGAACCCTCAGTAAGGCCGCCGTCGAGGCTGCCAATTTCATCGTCACTCGTTACCCGGCCAATTATGTACCTGCGGATGACCCCGATGCCGATACAGAAATTTCTCACGGTGAAGCCGGGAGTCTTAGCTGGACGCTTACCAAATCCGGAATACTTCATATCTTTGGTAATGGCGCCATCCCTAACTTCTCTCCCAATGATAATCTTCTGCCGCCTTGGTCTGCCTACAACGACGCCATCACAACAATCATCATTGATGCTGGCGTAGCTAGTGTCGGCGAGTATGCCTTTAGCGGTAGCAAAGCCCTAGAAGTTTATCTGTCCAGCAGCGTGAGCGACATTGGCGCAAGTGCCTTCCGTGCATCGAGTCTCGTAGCTGTTACTATTCCTGGCACCGTCACTAATGTTGGCAATGAAGCCTTCTATGGCTGCACCAACCTCGCTTCTGTCACCATCTCTGAAGGTGTCAAAGTTATTGGCGATAATGCCTTCCGGGGTTGCACCTCTCTGCAGTATATTGATTTTCCCGCCAGCATTACAAGGCTTGGCGATGGAGCCTTTATGAGCTGCAGCGAGATGCGCAGTGCGCGTTTTGCTGCTAGTAACGGCGACGCGGCCATCGGTGATAATTTGTTCTCCCAGTGCTGGAAGCTGATGAGTGTGATTCTGCCGCGCAATGCTGATTGTATTAGCTCTGGCATGTTTTCTCATTGCACCTCGCTGATGGTTCTCTATATCCCGGCCAGCGTCAAGCAGATCGGTGCAGAGTATGGTACTATTGGCAAGGAATCACCCTTTACTAGTTGTCCGTACCTCAGCGTCATTAATTTTGGTGGCACCGAAGATGAATGGCAAGCTATGACGGCAGGCAATCGAGAGCTAGCTGCTGTACTGGAAAAAGTCACTATTAACTACGAGGTACCCTACGAAGATCCCTTTGCTAAAGACCCTAATGATCCTGGCGATCTCGTTACTGACCCTGTGGAACCTAGCAAGCATGAACATGTATGGGCTACTGCATGGACTCATGACGAGGCTCATCACTGGCATGAATGCGAAGCTGATGACTGTCCTGTTAATGTTGATGCTGATAAGGATGGTTACGCTCCGCATACCTATGTCGAAGGTGTCTGCGTCTGTGGCGTCCAAGAGTCTGCCGCGCCGCCTCAACATGACTGCGCTGCGGATGGCCACGAATACGTTGACAACATTTGTAAATGGTGTGGCGCAGAAAAGCCCATCACTCCACCCGAGCACGAGCACGCATGGTCCACTGACTGGGCCTCTGATTCTACTCACCACTGGCATGAGTGCGAAGCTCCAGACTGTCCGATTACTAGTAATAGTGAGAAGGATGGTTACGCCGTCCATGTATATGTCGAAGGCGTCTGCCTTTGTGGTGCGAAAGAGGCTGTATTGCCGCCTCAGCATGATTGTGCCTCAGATGGTCATGAATACCTCAATGGTACCTGCAAATGGTGTGGTGCCAAAAAGCCTGTTACTCCGCCTCAACCCGCTCATACACATGCCTGGTCTACGACTTGGTCTAGCAATGTTGATTATCACTGGCACGCGTGTCAGGCTAGCGGCTGTTCGTTAACCGATCCCAGTCAGCAGGCTAATTATGGTGCCCATACCTATGGCGGCTGGATTGTCGATTATAATGCTACAATCTACCGTGAAGGTCTGATGCACCGGGATTGCACTGTTTGTGCTTATCGTCAGACTTCTACGATTCCGACTATCCCCTATCCTAATTATCCCGATTACGGCGACGCCACTTACCCCAACGGCAATACTGGCAACAGCAACACCTCGAACGGTAGTGGCACTAACAAACCTAGTGGCAACTCTAGCAACAATTCTAACGCCACTCCATCTGACTCTACGCCAAATCCGGATAAACCTGTCATCGCCGTCACTACTTCTCCTGCTGGTCAGATTGAGGCTAACGTCTCCCTTCCGGCCACCACGGTGAGTAGCGCAGCTCAGAGTGGTCGCCCTATTGCTTTGGACTTACCAGCGATTGCGGCTGGTCAGAGTCTTGCTACGGCACCCGTTATCACCGTGCGCACTGGTAGCAATACCCCAGTGAAGGTCTCTATCCCGATTACCTCTGCTACTCCGGGAACAGTTGCTGTTATTGTTCGTAGTGATGGTAGCACTTCCCCGGCCAAGACCTCCGTTGCGACCAGTAATGGCTTAATTGTGTCAGTTGCCAACGACGTTACGCTTAAGATAGTCGACAATAGCAAAACTTTTGCCGATGTCCCTGCTAACGCGTGGTCAGCCAAGGCAGTAGCTTTTGTCTCGGCTAGGGAGCTCTTCTCCGGTGTCTCCGAGACTGATTTTTCGCCTAACACGCCCATGACTCGCGCTATGTTCATCACGGTTTTAGCTCGCCTCAACGACGTCGAGACCACTGGTGGTATTACCTGGTATACTAAGGCCTTAGAATGGGCTAAGGTAACTGGTATTAGTGACGGAATTAATCCCGACGGCAACATCACTCGCGAGCAACTTGTGACCATGCTCTGGCGCTACCAAGGTTCGCCTGCTGCTACTGGCACGCTGGCCAGTTTTACCGATGCGGACGGTACCAGCAGCTATGCTGAGCCCGCCATGCGCTGGGCGGTTGCTAACGGTATCGTGAGCGGCTTTGGTGATGGCCGCCTTGGGCCGCAAGAGCAAACCACGCGCGCCCAGGTTGCACAGATTTTCCAAAATCTCATCGAGAACTCCTCCTTCTAGTTTCACGCTTCACGATTGCGTGCGTTTAGCTGAATCAGCCGTCTATCTGCGGGTAGGCGGCTTTTCTTGTGTCTATCATTGAAATTATATTCAATTAAATCATCACTTTTACCCTAATTCTTCCATACCTATGTTATAATATATCTATGAATGCAAATCAAATCCGTAAAAAATATCTAGAATTCCAAGAAAAACATGGCCATAAAGTTATCCCCCCGGCCCCGCTCGTCCTCGAGAACGACCCTACTACTCTCTTTACGGGCTCTGGTATGCAACCACTTTTGCCTTATCTATTGGGCCAGCCTCATCCCGAAGGCACTCGCTTGGCCGACTCTCAGCCTAGTATGCGCCTTCAGGATATCGAAGACGTTGGCGATCCGCGCCACACTACTGTCTTTGAGATGCTAGGGAACTGGTCGCTAGGTGATTATTTTAAGAAAGAGCAAATCGAAAATTATTTCGAGTTTCTTACCAAAGAAATCGGCCTCGACCCCGAGAAAATCTACGTCACCTGTTTTATCGGTAATGACAAATATGGTATCCCTAAGGATACCGAAGCCGCTCAGATCTGGCAAGAAGTTTTCAAAAAAGCTGGTATCGAAGCCAAAATCGCCGATATTGACACTGCCGAAAACGGCGATAAGCGCGGCATTAAGCCTGGCGAGCGTATCTTCTTCTATAATGATAAAGAAAACTGGTGGAGCCGTGGCGGCGGCATCGAGACTACTCCTCTGGGCGACCCTTGCGGCCCCGATTCCGAAGTCTTTTACGATTTTGGTGAGGATAAGCAAGACGTTGCTAAATATGGCAAGTCTCACCCCGCTAGCGACGGTGCGCGGTTTATGGAGATTGGTAATTCCGTCTTTATGCAGTATAAGCGTAACGAAGACGGGACTTTCTCGGAATTGGAAAAGAAAAATGTTGATTTTGGCGGCGGACTAGAGCGCTTAGCGGCCGCGGCAATTGGCAGTTTTGACGTGTTTAAGATCTCTCTCATGCTACCGATTATCGAGAAGCTCGAAGAGATTTCTCACAAAAATTATGATAATAATACCGACGAAATGCGCATTATTGCTGACCATCTTCGTGGCGCTTATCTGCTGGCTGCGCAGGGCCTTGTTCCTTCGAACAAGGCACAGGGCTACGCCCTGCGGCGGCTCGTGAGACGAGCCGTCCTGCGCGCCCTCGACCTCGGCATCTCCCAAGAATTCCTCGAGCAGATCATCCCTATTATCGCCGAGAACTACCAAGAACTTTCCGACGACATCTTACCTTACCGCAAGCAAGTTTTGGATGTCCTCATTGCTGAGGAGGCCGCCTTCCGCAAAACCATCAACAAGGGTATGAAAGAGCTACAAAAACTCGCCAAGGAAAACCGCGAGCTTACCGGCGATGATCTCTTCCGTCTACAGGATACTTATGGCTTCCCGCTAGAGCTTAGCGTAGAAGAAGTTTACAAAATGGGAATCAAACTCTCGCCTAACTATCAGGACGAATTCGCCAAAGCTCTCGAGGCTCAGCGCGAACGCAGCAAAACTGCCTCTAAGGGTATGTTTAAGGGCGGCCTCTCCGACACTAGCGACCAAACCGTTAAATATCACACCGCCTGCCATTTACTTCTCGCCGCTTTGCAAAAAACGATCGACCCTAATATTAATCAAAAAGGCAGTAACCTCACGCCAGAGCGCCTGCGCTTCGATTTTAATGTCGATCACAAGCTTACTCCTGAAGAAATCTCCCGAGTCGAAAATTTAGTCAATCAATGGATTGCCGCCGACCTCCCCGTTGTCCACGCCGAATACGACAAAGATTGCGCTTTTGATACTTTACATGCTCATGGCAGTTTCCGCGACCGCTACCCCGACCGCGTCACGGTCTACGCTATCGGCAAGGGTGGCGATACTCCCGAGCAGCTGTCCGAAGTCATCTCTATGGAGATCTGTGGTGGCCCACATGTCGAGCATACCGGCGCGCTAGGGAAGTTCAAAATCACCAAAGAGGAATCTTCCTCCGCCGGCGTCCGCCGCATCAAGGCTATCTTAGAATAATAGTGAGGCTGGAAAAATATACCGTTTATGCTAAAATAGTATAAATGGTCAATCTGCAAAGATTCCGCGAACAGCGCACCGAAGCCCCCAAATCTCGCCGCCTCGAACGGCAAATCCTTTTGATGATTGTCTTCTTCAGTATTTCTACTGGCCTCTGGGAGAACTTTCGTCAGCTCTGGCTAGAATCCAACAATTATACTGCCGAAGCCGTCAGCAATATTATTAGTGTTGGCATGGTTCTCGGTGTTCTTACGATTATTATTGTCGGACGCTTCGTTAAGATGTCCCGGATTAAAAACCTCGTCATTATTACTCTGGTCGGCAGATTCCTTAATCTTCTGGCTATGTATTGCATCAATTTCGCTGGCGACCGTCAAATTATTAATATCTGCATTCTCATCGACGTTATCACTGCACAAATTGTCTTATCTAGCCTCTATCCCCTTCTCACTACCGTCATGAAGAGTAATCGCGCCTATAGTCAGCGCAAGCTTGTAGAGTATTTATTTCGTGATGTTGGCATCCTCATCGGCGGCGCCCTAATTGGTCGGCATCTTGGCGAATGGATTTTTGATTATAATAGTAGCTTGCTCGTAGCAGCCGCCTTTTTGGCGGTAGCTATCGTCATTGTCTACCGACTAGATATTCAGATCACTCAGCGCTCACCCAAGATCCAATTTTCCGCCCTCAAGCTCCTTGCTCATAACCGGATTCAGCGTGTCTATGCCGTTTATAACTTTCTTTCTTCTGTTTCGTACGCTACAGTTACCGGTCTCAAAATTCTCGTCCTTACCAACATGTTCAATTTCTCCGCCGGCACTGCTACTAACGCTTTGCTAATTATTGGCCTCTCGGCGGATCTCATTGGTATTCTAGCTCTCAAATATTTCACTCCCCGCAACGATTACGTCACCATGACCATCAAATTCGGCACCCGCCTCATCCTCTTGCTAATTGCACTCTTCAGCGGCAATGCCTTTATCTGTTTTATCGCCTTCGTCTGGATGCTGCTCAGCTCCACCGCTTACGAGAACGTCAGTGACGGCTACTATATCAACATGATTGATAATAAACACCAGCTTAAATACGGCACCTTCCGCCACGTTATCTCGCTCCTCGGCGAAGCTCTTGGTGTCTTCCTTTGCGGCCAAACCTTTGCCCTCGGCCTACCAGTCATGATGGGTGTCTCGGCCAGCGTCTTAATTATCCAGCTCGCCGTCACCTATTATCTAATCTATTTGCGCCAAAACGGTAAAGATGCCAAAATCTTCCCCCGTCTTAGCAAAAAATGGCAAAGAATCCGCGAAAGTTAACGCCAATTTTACGCTAATTTGCTAATTTTTAAGCTTATTTTAAGCTTCGGCCATGCCACTATTGATATTTCCACCCAAGTGTGCTATAATAGAAGTATGGTGTAATTAACGGAACTCTGCCCGGGGTTCCGTTATGTTTTACAATAATCTTGTATTCCTGTAATATTTGATATAATAGAAACGTATTCGGGAATACCCGCCCACCCTAGTCGCAAGACTAGGGGATATTTTTAGATACGTATCGCCTCAATTCAGTATATTAGACCATAATATTCTAGAATATCTAGTCTAGCCTAACCCGCCAAGAATTGCTAAAATAAAAGTGGTTACCTTCTGCGAAAGCGGATGAAAAATAATGCAAGTATTATTACTAGTGCCATTATGGCCCTCGTAAAAGTAATACTTGCGCGAGGGGTAACCCCATGATGGCACTATTTTTAGTGATAATGGGTAACTCGCGCAAAATAAATACGACTAACGATGGTCGGATGCGCTATTTTTGTTGCCTTAAAACTGAATATGGTGCCCTCGGAATAAATATATTTATTACAAAAGGAGGGCTAAATGCACCAAAGATATAATAAACT
>CAYUCN010000028.1:0-13987 GCA_964443395.1 uncultured Candidatus Saccharibacteria bacterium
CTTCGCTGCTAACTTCAGTGACAATATACCATCAGGACATTATACTACTAGCGTACTACTAAGTCTTGCTGTGGAGCCGAGAGAAATCACAAAAACCTGGGATACCATGGAATATATGCAAGACATGACTAGCGAGATTTGTGCCAGCCAACCTACTCCTGCCGCCAGTGCAACGACCGTGCCGACAAAAACTTTGATAGACAGTAGAGATACATCTACTTCATACACTATTGCGAAATTAGCTGATGGGAATTGCTGGATGACACAAAATCTTAAGCTAGTAAACAAAACTATAACCTCTGTCGATTCGGATGTCACTAGCAACTTTACTATTCCTGCTTCCAATAAAACTGGCTTTACTTCTTCTGACCAGAATAATCCCAAAGCCTACCTCGATCCTACCTATGGTGGTTATTACAACTGGTATACGGTAACAGCCGGTACTGGTAATTCTAGCACTACTACCGATGGAGCCAATGCTCCTTCTAGTATTTGCCCTAAAGGATGGCAGTTACCGCTTAGTGGAGATAGCGTCGGTAGCAATGATACAGTAAGTGGGTCATTTAAGTATCTAATGACCAGTCAAGGTATCACAACTACTAATGCAGCAGCCAGTACAGCTTTACGTTCTACGCCAATATCTTTTGTTTACGGAGGGCGAATTACTAGTAACATTTTAGACAGTACTGGAGTTAGCGGCACTTACTGGTCGTCTACAGTCAGCGACGCTGAGAATGTCTATTCCGTATACTTTAATAATGGTTACGTTGGTTCATCCGATCATGGTCTTCGCTACTGCGGCTACTCCGTCCGTTGCGTCGCTAGATAAGTGGCAGGTTTAAAAGCAATCTATCGGCAAAAAACGATTTTTGACCGATAGATTTTTTGGAATAACAGAGATAAGCGAAAAAACTTATTGGTGAAAAAGCATTTTTTACCGATAGAGCATGAGCTATCATCACTGCTAGTACTAGATTTTTAGTAAAAAGCTAGAGAGTTTCTATAAAAACTTTAGAAATTCTGGCTAGTAGCTGCATTGACGGCAAAGCGTTATTCCCCGGGCGCCACGGATTGATACCAGAGTAACAGCTCTTCGGCAAGGAAACTGCACTCTTCTAGACTTTTGCCGTTTAGAGCTTCGCCTTTAGCGAGGAGACCCTTAATGCGCTGCAAATCACCCCAAAACTGTGGAGACTGCCTCTTAAGACGCTCAATGCGATATTTTTCCCACTGCTCGGCTTCTGCAGGAGTAAGGCTATTAGGGTAGCTTTTCGCCTTGTAATGCAAGAGTAGCTCTGGTAGCCTTTTATCGGTAAACTTAGGATGGAAATGAATCAGATCTTCGGCGACGTTATTACGTACGGCACTGCAGAGAATGCGATCTTGCTCGGGCAAGAAATCGTCGTAGAGGGCAGATTCGGGATCTTCCGAGGGCGGGAATTCACGTTTTTTCTGCGTCGTCATGCGCTCGATAAATTCCGGATGAGCTAAGAGACTCTGGAGATTTTGGCGCATTTCTGCCTCAGTCATGCCAATTTTCTCCCAGCCATTTGCCTTCGCCAACACACCGAGCGGAGCCACAGCAGGACAGCGATTATATTGCATTTTTTTAACAATGGGGAAATAATTTTTCTCCCAGGGTTCACGGTCGCGCCAAGGCTTGTTGTAATCAATAGTGCCGGCGGCTTTGGCGGCGGCTTCACCCTGGAGTAGATCGTCGAGATTGTGACGCAAATCATAAACCAAAATATTACCATTTTCTTCTAGACCGATAGGATAGGCGATGGTGGTTTTCTCGTATTTGCTGGGGTAGCGGCCAGAAGCGTAGACGAAAGGCTTAGGATTCTCAAGATTAACGAGATTAGCCACGGCACGCTTGTCGCGCAGATTATAGAGAAACTCATAGAGCTGGGGTTGCCTTGCTTGGATAAGCTTAGTGACTTCAATAAGAGCAATAACGTCAGCCAAGGCATCGTGAGCGTGTTCATGCGAGATGCTGTTGAGCTTAGTGATTAGTTCGAGGCGGTTAGTAGAATAACCCTCGGGCGTGACAGGCCACTTGATACCCTCTGGGCGGAGTGCCCGAGTGAGACGCACGACATCCAGCAGGTCCCAGCGACTACGGCCGTCTTGCCATTGCCATTCGTAAGGGTCATAAAAGTTGCGCCACATAGTATGGCGCATGAATTCATCATCAAAGCGAATGGAATTATATCCCATAATAGTCGTGTTAGGAGTGGCGATTTCTTCCATAAAATAGCGGCAAAACTCATGTTCCGGCATGCCATCACTAAGAGTGGACTGCGGAGTAATACCAGTAACCATAATTGCTGAGGGACTAGGTAGAGTATCATCTGCAAGCTGGATGAGGATGTTTTGCGGCTCGCCGAGAGGGTGAAACTCCAGATCCGTACGCTGCCCAGCGAACTGCATAATGCGATCTGCGCGCGGATTAAGGCCAGAAGTCTCTAAGTCGTAAAAATAGTAGCTGGGAGTCATGTTTTGATTATAGCACACACAAGATGATAGCGAAGATGAAATACTAAGTAACTTTATATTTTATAAAGTTTTTTCTACAACATCGGCTAATACAGTACAGTGAATATCCGAGACGGGAAAAGCCCACCGCAGAGGGTGGGCTTTAAAGATAAAGTGCGTAACGATGTGGTATTGACTAGTGCAGGCTTAGTCCTGATCGGCGATGAGGCAGTGAATTTGCCATTCTCTGGATTTGCCGATGCTCATCTTATCGGAGATAGTAAGCATGTCGGCGACTTCCTGAGCATTCAATGTCATCACCTTACGGGGCTGCGGGGCCGGCGTAACCGGCACGAGAGCGGAAGTTGTGCTGGAATCCTGGCTGTCGGCGTGAATGATAGTAGTGTCAATGGCGGGGCCATGGACCACTTTCCGGACCGATGCGGATGCCGGCTTCTTAGTAAGCCGGCGGTGCAGGCGCGGGGCTTGCTCAAAGGTAACGAGCAGCACGCAGCCAAATAGAAATCCCGCCACGGCGATGCCGCAGAATGCGACCACGACAAGGTCTAGGCCATCGGCGGTAGGGCCGATAATCCAGCGGGCAACTTCCATTGCGCCATGAATACTCTCCATCCCCAGCAGATACGCCAGACATGCGCCGCCAATGACGGCGTTGAGATTCTTAGCGAAATGCGCATAGGGCCGACCCTCGCAGGCAATGCCGCAGAAAGCAGTCAGAGCGATAGCGGCCGGCACATAGAGATACCAAACGTTAAAATTAGTGAACATTCTTTGTTCCCCCCTGTTCATTGTACTTAGGCTAATTTACTTAGTCTATACTTCCATTGTAGCACACTTTGGTGTTTTTGTCAATAGAAAGCTTATGCTTTTCCTATTTTTTAACCGGTTTTCTGTAAATATTGATAGATTTCTAGCGCAGCCATCGCCCCATCAGCGGCGGCGGTAACAACTTGTTTAGTACTGCCTTGGCGCACATCACCGGCCGCAAACAGCCCAGGGCAGACACTCTGGTGCGGGAAGTGCGGATTATCAAAATCTGTAATGACATAACCATCACGGCTGAGCACTGTATAATCATTAGCCAGTTCCTTGAGGAAGCCGGTAGCAGGAAGCTTCCCAATATAGACAAAAATATAATCATAGGGTCGCAAGAGTTGTGCGTTGGGTTCAACTTGCTCGATGATCTCGATATTGGAGACTTGACGAACGCGGTTTTGAAGCTCTTGGTCGGCCTTGATCTGAGAATGAGTAATAATAGTAACATGCTCGGCGAGGTTAGCAAGGTAGAGAGACTCCTGGAGTGCAGAGTTAGCACCGCCGATAACGGCAACGTTTTCGCCTTTGGCGAGAGGGCCATCGCACAGAGCGCAATAAGAGACAGGGTTGTCCGGAGTGAAGCCGAGCGGACGTGGCCCGGAGCCGGTAGCAACAAGAACGGTGCGGGCGGAGATAGGTTCACTATCAATTGTCAGCTGAAAGTTACTGTTACTCAACTTCCGCAAAGCGCTGCATTCGCCGTAAACACACGTAGCGCCAGCCTGCACGGCTTGCTTGCGCATGTTCACAGCTAAATCCGCCCCGGCGCCAGAAAAGCCTGGGTAATTCTCAATTAGAGGAATGGTAGGCAAAAGCCCGCCAAATTCCCCCTTCTCATAAACTTTTACGGCAAGCCCGGCGCGAGCGGCATAGATAGCAGCAGCGAGAGCCGCTGGCCCACCACCGATGATAGCTAAATCTAGATTACCACTCGACTGCTCCGTCATAATTACCGATTAATTCCCTATTGACCTTGCTGCTGGAGTAAGGCAGTATAGACTTTGATCTGAAGATCTTGGGCTTCTTGGCTAAGGCGGACAATTTCAGCATCCTGCTCGAGCGGCATGACGATAAACTTAAGTGGAGCATTCTTACCTTCGCAGATGTCATCACGAGTGTCCCCGTAGGCCATTTCGCCGGGGATAGTGAGCTGGCGAACGCCACCGATTTTCATGCCAACAATGCCGGTCAGCCAGCCTTCAATCATGCTGCTAGAGCCAATGAGTGGAGCTGTAAGGCCAGTGGGAGTTTCTTTCTCGGTGTCATCTGTAGCATAGTCAAAGCTAGAGTCAAAAATGGAGCCGTCGGCGCACCAGCCAATATAAAAGGCTTGGTAATTAGTATCGTCGTCGGTTAGCTCACGGCCGGTACCAACTTTAATATCTTCGATCTTGAGCTTCTCGCTATTAGCGTTGGCGGCATTGTAGCTCTTGACACGATTTTGATAATAGCCCTTAAACTCATCAAAATACTGATCTGAGAGCGGCTGTGCGGCAGCTTTAAGCTCGGCTTGTTTGGCGTTATATTGTTCTTCAAGCGATGCCAAGCTTTGCTTACCAAGGCCGCTCTGCATAACGATAAACATATAAGTAAGCACCGTGGATCCGAGCAATAAGAGAGCAACAACGATGATGATAATACGTTGCTTTAGGCTGGTTTTGAGCTGTTTTTCGTCCATATTCCTCCTTGTAGTGATGACGGTTAGATACTAGTAGCACCGATATGGGTGGCTGCGGTAGTGATTTTTTCTATTATAGCAGAGATTTGCGCAGAATCCAAGGTGTGGCTGCGGCTAGCGAAACGGAGATGGAAGGAGAGATTTTTAGTGACAGGGTCAACTTGGTAAATCGAGGCTGGCGTAACAGTATAGATTAATTCTTCTTGAGAGAGTATATCATGAATGAGATTAGAAACTCGGCCAAAAGGCATGTCGGCGGCAACTTTGAGCGTGAGGTCGCGCTCGACGGATGGAAAGCGGGAAAGTTGTACGCTAATATCAAGGTTACGCGGGAGGTCGACGAGCTGATCAAGGTTTATTTCGCAAGCAGAAATCGGTGCCTCACACTTGAATTTGCGCAGAACGGCAGATTTGACTTCGCCAAAGACGCCGATGGGCTGATCGTGAATAAGAATCTCGGCGGAGCGGACTGGCTCGAGATAGGGATATTGTTTGGCGAGATTAGAGCCGAGCGAGAGACGGCGATACTCAATGTCGTGTTTGAGGCCGTGACGCTCCATGAAGCCAATGACGAGGCACTTAAGCTCGTAAAAATCACCGAGGTGGACGATGCCGAGGTCAGTCTGGACTACAGGCACCTGATCCGCATCTAGGCCGCCAGATTTAGCCGAAACTTGATTAAGCTCGTACAAGGTAAAATTTTGATGGCCAGACTTAACGTTCTCGCGGATTTTGTCGAGAAGACTCGGTACTAGCTGCGGGCGGAAACACTGTAAATCTGGAGAGATGGAGTTTACAATCTCATAGCTATCAGCCGGATCAAGCCCGACTTTTTCCAGTAAAGCCTTACTTACGAAAGAATAAGTCAGCAGTTCATGCATATTGAGCTTATCAGAGAGAATATTACGCAGTTCGTCCTTGAGGCGGATCATAGGAGAGATCTCGGTGCCGGTAAATTTACCGGTAGGGAGACCGAGCGGGATGTTATCGTAGCCGAGGAGACGGCCGACTTCTTCGATAATGTCTTCTTTGATATGAATATCAGTGCGCCAGATAGGGGCGGTAACCTTGAGCATAGTACTTGCCTTATCGCTGCGTTCCAGCTCTACTTGGAAGCCGACATTAGTGAGAGTCTTAGTAATTACCTTAGCAGAATAATCCGTGCCGAGCAGCTGGTTTAGCTCGGATGTTGTAAGTTTGACAACGTTTTGCTGGCGGTCAGCTACCCATTCGTCTACGGTGGCGAGAACTTTGAGCTGAGAGTCAAGTTCCGCTACAGTCTCAGCCAAGACGGGATAGGTCATCGCGGCGGGCTGCCCCTTAGTAAACCGGGTGATCGCCTCAGAGAAGATACCATGCGCCATCTGGGTTTTGCGTAAATGATAGAGCGAGAAAGTTGCGCTCTCAAGCACCACGCGTTGAGTGAAGGCGTCGATTTCAGTGTTTTTGCCGCCCATCGCGCCGGCGAGCGCTACGGGGACATTATTAGAGGTGATTAGAATGTCTTCAGGAATACAAGTAATGGTTTTGCCATCGAGGAGCTGAAGGGACTCTCCTTCCCTAGCGGCGCGGACGATGATTTCTGGAGTCTCGGTGCCGCCAACTTGAATAAGCTTGTCATAGTCAAAAGCATGGAGCGGCTGACCAGTGCGGAGCATAATCATATTAGTCAGATCAACCATCGGATTAATGGCGCGCATGCCAGCTTTGGCTAGGAAGACATCACCATAATAGGTAAGATAATGGTCCGAACCGTATTTAGGCAAGTCAAAAACGGCGCAGCTGTAACGCGGACAGAGTTCGGAGTCGGTGATCTTAACGCTAATAGGTAATTCGCTGCTCTGAGCTAGTTCTGGCCAGATAGGCTCCTGAAACTCAATACCTAGAATCCCGGCAACTTCGCGCGCAAAGCCGATTAACCCAAAACAATCCGGGCGGTGAGTGAGGGATTTATTCTCAACATCTAGGATAATATCGTCAAGCTCAAAAACATCAATCAAGGAATCGCCCGGCTGAGCCAGCTTAGGAGAGATCTCGGCAATAGCCTTATGCTCAGTAGCAAAGTCTAGCTCGTCGGCGCCAGCTAGCATACCGTTAGATTCGTAACCTTGGAGCTTGCGGACGCTGAGCTTAAAATTCTCGTTGCCATAGGTAGATGGTACGATACTGCCAGGGGTAATCCAGACGGCAAACATGCCAGAGTGCACATTGGGTGCACCACAAACGACTTGGACTAAGCCATTTTCTAACTGATTAAATTCAGAATTATGCGGTCCGGCGTCAATCTGGCAAAGGTTAAGGTGAGTCCCGGGGATAGGCTCGGCTTTGACGACTTTGACAATATAGATACCCTGATATTTGGGTGCGAGGGGGATAGCTTCTTCGATCTCGACCAGACGCGAACCAATTAGGGTGATGAGGTCCTGATCGGAGATGTCGGCGGGGATTTGGACGTATTTTTTGATTTCGTTGAGTGAAATTTTCATAAAATTGAACTTTCCTATTGACTTTTGTGCTTAGGTGTGATATAATAAGAAGATAGGGTCCTTTTAGACATTTTCTCCATTAGAATGCTTCGAGAAAGTCGAGCTTACCGGATTCAAAGTAGCGAACGTCGCCAAGATGATATTTGAGCATGACTAGGCGATCAATGCCTCCACCCCAAGCAAAACCATGATAAGTCTCTGGATCAATACCGGCAGTTTTGAGGACATTAGGATGAATCATGCCGCAGCCACCCATCTCTAGCCAGCCCTTGCCGCCAAGCGAGGCGGGTTTTTCGATCAGAAACTCTGCGGAAGGCTCGGTAAACGGGAAATAGCCGGGCTGGGTTTTAAGATTAAGCTTCTCGCCGTAATACAACTCAAAGAAGCGGCGCAAAACACCAAAGAGCTGCCCCATATTAGCATCACGCGAGACAAAAACACCTTCGCACTGATAGAAAGTGTGCTCGTGAGTAGCATCAGCGTCTTCATTGCGAAAGACGCGACCAGGTATGACTACAGCAATTTGCCCGCCCTGCTCGAGATTTTTGCGATAACGCTTAAGGGCGCGGTGCTGCATAGTAGAAGTATGAGCGGGCGGAATGTACCCCTCTTGAGTGCGGAAGGTATCATAGCCATCACGAGCGGGATGCCCTTTAGAAAAGTTGAGACTGTCAAACATATGGAACTCATCGTCCAGCTGGCGCGATTCCATAACATTGAAACCCATATCGGCGTAAATACTAATGACACGCTCCAGCTCTACCATGAGCGGATGTTTGCTCCCAGAGACAATCTGGGGAATAGGCTGATTTGGAAGGGCAGGGGCAGAAACATCAATCGGTTCGATAGTTTCGCTTTCGGCAGCTTCTTCAGCCTTGGCTAAATCAGCGAGAATTTGCTGTTTTTTAGCGTTCATAGTGCGACCAAATTCGCCACGCTGCTCGGGAGGTAAGTCTTTGATTTTTGCGTATTCAGCATTAAGCTGTTTGAGTGCGAGTTTTAACTTTTCTACTTCTGACATATTATATATTATATCATAAGGTGTTGTCGCGTAAATACTAAATAAATAATATACAGATAATAGAAATGATTGCGAGGACGATAAGGACGATCCAGACCCAAGTGAATTTACTGGTTTTTTTGGTATCTTTGAGATAGGCAGCGTCGTCAACATAATCAGGATCTTCGCGATCAGCACTCTGCGCGCGTGCGCGGAGATCTGCGGAAATGCGCTGATTTAGCTCCGAGTTGCGATCCATATCTTTTGACATCATAATACCCATAAAAACCGTCCTTTATAAATCATGTTTAACTTTTACCTTCCCATTGTATCACATATGTGATATAATGAAGAAAATATTAGTTTTAAGGAGGTTGTAATGGCAAATCAAAAGCCAAAGAAATCGGGAAAGAAGAATACTCAGTCCCAGCCAGAACCGAAAAAGGATCTCAAAGACAGCAAGACCGTCAAAGAGACTCCAGAAGTTAAAGATACTAAAGAAGAAGCCAAAGAAGCAAAGACCGCTAGTGAGAAGACTTCCGCTACTAAAACTACTAGTGTTGCTACTCCTACAAAAGTCAATCCAATGAAAGGCTTTTTTGCTCGCAAGTACGGTGAGAATGAAAACATTTTAACCATCTTTAAGTCGCCAAAGATTTGGGGTGCGTTGATCGGTGAAGTGATTGGTACTATGCTTATCGTGATGTTACTCTTAACTCTAGGCGTGCAGCCGCTTTATTTCTGGATGGCGGCCTTGGGTGTCTATATCGTATTTGTAGGGATTTCTGGTGCGAATTTGAATCCACTTGTCACTGCCGGTATGATGGCGACTCGCCGGATGTCTGCAATTCGCGGCGTATTATATATGTTAGCACAGCTACTCGGGGCATGGTTAGGCTTAATCTTGATTAATGCTTTCCGTCTAGGTAGTGGCACTGCTAGCGAGTTACCAATCATGGCAGAAGTCACCGGTGAGACTTTTTGGGCAGTGGCACTAGTTGAGCTACTAGGTGCGATTGTGATTGCATTCTGCTTTGCGCGAGCTTTGCGTTATACTAAGAAGAGTCCACTTACTTTTAGTTTTACTGTAGTAAGTGCGATTACTTTAGCGATTATCTTCGGGATTGTGATTGCGCAGAGCTTCTTTAGTATGCAGACTAGCTTTGTATTTAATCCCGTAGCGGCTTTGATGTACCAGATTTTGCCAACAGCGGCGGAAAACATGGGCGAATTAGCACAATTAGCTGGTTTGGCAGCAGCAGCTTATATCGTTTTTCCGATTGTAGGTGGTATTGTAGGCTTCTTCTTATCTGATATTACTACGCGCTTGGCGGGCGAAGGCTATAGTTACAACTATGACACTGAAGAATTATCGAAGAAGAATTAATCGTTAATTGTTCCTAAAAAAGTGCTACCAGTAAGATGGTGGTACTTTTTGACGAAAGTGTGTTATAATAGTTTTATGGTTAAACGCCAAAAACAAGCAAAGCAAACGAAATTACAAAAAGATTCTCGACCAGAGCAAACATTGGTTACAGAGGATGTATCGGTAGATGAAGTAACGGACATAAAAGTTCTCGCCGAGCAGACGGGAAAAGCCTCAGAAGCAAATCAGAAGGAGAAAAAAGTCTCGAAGCGCGGCAATCAGCCGATGCCGGCGATTCTGCGAGTATTGATGTCAGTAATGTTTTTGGCGATTATGTCTCTGCTTTTGACTTGGTTTATCCTATGGAGACAGAATCTATGCGATGCAGAGGTTACGTTAGATTTTATTCAAGGGAAGCCAGAGATTTTTGCCTATAGTTCCCTAGTAATCTTCGGCATATTAGCAAGCCTAGCGGCAATCACTTGGCGGCCGGTGTTTAGTGTGGGATTATTCTTTTGCGCAGCGAGCGTGTTGACTTTTATCCATATGCAAAAGTTCACCTTGCGGAATGAGCCATTATTTCCAGAAGAGCTAGTCTTAGCAGACCAAGCGGGAGATATGATGGAATTCGTAGATCAGGAGGCAATGTGGCGACTAATTGCGGGAGTAGCCTTAGTCTTCTTAGGGTCTTGCTTAGCGGAATATTATCTCCGTAAAGTACTAGGGCGTAATCCTAAGAAGCTGGCGCGATGGGATCGTTATGCCATAGTGCCAAGGGTAACCTTTACCGTGGTAAGTTTAGCGTTTTTGGCAAATATTGTGGATCCGATTGTGACGAGTGATAATTGCGACTGGTTGGAAGGTTGCCAAGTGACGACATGGGACCAAGTACGACAATATCGCTCGAACGGTTTTGTATTGGGATTCCTATATAATATGGGCAGTAGAACGGTAGAACAGCCAGAAGATTATACTGAAGCGCGAATTGCGGAAATTGCTACTAAATATGCGCAAGAGAAGGCGCAAGATACGGCACGCAAAGCTTGGGATGAGACGGTAGATAACGTGATTATTATTCTAGCGGAGACGTTTTATGACCCGGCATTGCTAACTAAATATTATCCGCATTATGGTGGAGATATTACGCCGAATCTGCACCGGATTTTTCGGGAGTATCCGAGTGGTTATATGTATTCGCCAGAGTATGGCGGGAGTACAGCAAATGTAGAATTTGAGGTAAATACAGGACTGTCTAACTTCTGGGCGAGATCGGTGCCGTACGTGAACTTAGTATCGAAGCTGACTAACCTTTTGGCAGCGCCAGCTTGGGCGAAAGAGCAAGGGTTTAATACGCAAGCAATTCATTCTTACAGTGGCTCCTTATATAAGCGTAATGTAGTATATCCTAAGCTAGGTTTTGATGATTTTATTGACGTAGAGAAGATGAAGCACCAAGAGCACGAAGGCGCAAGTGGCTACCTGAACGACCGGTCGATTTATCAAGAAATTTTGGATATCCTAGAGGATACGCCGGGGCCACACATGATTGGCGCAGTGACGATGCAAAATCATAATCCTTACGAGAGTGCACAATATCAAGAGTTGGATTTTCCATTGCGAAATCCGGGGGATGATGCCTATGTGATTGAGTCGGGATTCCAGAGCTTGCATTATGCAGATCAATATTTGGGTGAGTTCTTAGACGAAATCGATGAGTTAGACGAGCGCACGGTAGTATTATGGTTTGGCGATCACGCAGCGGGTTCGCTAGAGCGATATGCGAATTCGGAAGATAAGGTGGACTTAGACTTAGTGCACCTAACGCCGTATTTTGTTTATGCTAATTTTGAGATAGAGAGTCCTTATACCGTAACAGAAGTGACGGAGCTAAACCGGAAGCAAGGGATTAATTTAACTTCTTATGGCATACGCGGGATTGATTTACCTACAACTTCGCCAAATTGTTTGCAAAATATCATGTATGATATATTAAATCTAAAGAAACCGAGTTTATTATATCTAGTGGATGAAGTTTGCGAGAAGACGCCGATTTTGACGCGAGCGTATTACCGTGGTAGCGAGCCGGAAGAGACGGAGGTGCTCAAAGAATATGAATTAGTGAATTACGATATGCTACACGGTAAACACTATTGGGATGGGCGATAGCGATAGTGTAGAGCAGTAAAGAATATAAAATAAATTATTGTTCTATTTTGAGGATTTTGGGAAGAGTGGCGTAGCGGGAGGGATAATGATATCTGTGGTAAAGATGTTGATAATCTGCGTGGCGGTCTCGGGCAGGAAGATTTGCAAGAGCTGAGCGGCTTTAACTAAATCTTTGGCTAAATCCATGAGCACCGCTTGCGCTTGGGCGGTCTGACCGGTTTTGGCGAGTTCCCAAGGCTTTGCCTCATCAATACGGCGATTCAACTCCTGGATTTTACTCCAAACATGATCTAGAGCATGCGAGAGTTCAAAGTTATCCATTAGCTGCCGGAACTTCGACGGGATTTCTAATAATACATTGACACCGGAGACTTGATTTTTTTGGCAAAGAGTAGCGAGACGCTGGACAAGGTTACCGAGATCATTAGCGAGTTCGTTATTATAGGCGGATTCGTATTTTTCATCAGTAAAATCAGAATCGGCAAAGCTATCAATGTGGCGCAAAAAGAAGTAACGGAAAGCCGGCAAACCTTTGCGGCTCAGAACTTCCATAGGGTCGATCACATTGCCAATACTCTTGCTCATTTTTTGACCATTAGATAAGACATGGCCATGAGCCACGATATTGCGCGGTAGCTCTAAACCGATACCAAGGAGGATAGCCGGCCAAGTAATTGCATGGAAGCGAAGAATATCTTTGCCAACAAACTGAGCGGTGGCGGGCCAAAACTCCTGCAAAGCTGCTCCATCTGGATAGCCTAAGACGCTAATGTAATTAGAGAGGGCGTCGATCCAGACGTACATAACTTGGTCTTCGTCGCCGGGGACTGGTACGCCCCAAGAAAGCTGCTTACGAGGGCGGGAGATAGAGATATCCGGTGCGTCTTCTAAGAGCTTGAGCATCTCTTGTTTACGGAACTCAGGCCAGATATGCATTTGATCTGAGATGATAGCTTGGCGGATTTGATCTTTAAAATCACTAATACGTAAATAATAATTGCGTTCAGAAAGCTTTTGGTAAGGGCGGCAATGATCAGGGCATTCGCCGTGATTCTCAGTGTATTCTTTCTCAGTAACAAAGCGCTCACAACCCTCGCAGTACCAACCGTCGTACTCGGCGCTATAGATATGTGGAGTAAGCTTCTCCCAGACGGCTTGGCAGGCGCGGACGTGATCAGGATCGGTAGTACGGACAAAATCCGTGTAAGAAATGTCGAGCTGATCAATGAAAGTACGAAACTTATCCGAGTTCTCTTGTACATACTGCTCTACGGGTACGCCGTTCTTAGCGGCGGTGCTAAAAACTTTGTTGCCATGTTCATCCGTGCCTACCTGGAAGCGAACTTCGTCGCCCAACAAGCGCCGGTAGCGAGCATAGCTATCCGCCAAAAGGTAATCCATGGCATGACCAATATGAGGGTTACCGTTAACATAGGGGATTGCAGTGCAGAGATAAACTTTTGACATATATATTATTATATCACATTTATGACACTTGGTAGGTAAAAAGTGGCACCTCTTGCGAGGTGCCGGGATAAGGTGCGAAAATGCTAGGAACGAATGTTGCGGAGGCGTACTACCAGCGGCGGCGATTGCTGCCAAAGATAACCCACCGGAGTACGTAAAACGCAATTACGATAACGGAAAGGATGCCGAGTATGATCATGATGGTTACAATGTTCACCATAATACTGGCAATGATCTGGGCGAAGAAGATGGCTGCTCCGGCGATAGTGCCGGAAATGACTCGGATGAGCCAGCCGGCTCGCTTCCCTGCGAACAGAGAAAAGATCCAGACAACCACCAACAGCGTGATCAGCTCTTGCATTTTTAAGGTCCCCCTTCGTGTTTTCTAGAGTTTTATACCCTATTCTTCCATTATACCACAGATAGGGTAAAATGTCAAGAGATTTTTTGTATTATCGGTCTTGTTCCATAATCTCAGATAGCAGACAACAAAAAAGAATAGTGTTACG
>CAYUCN010000029.1:0-13161 GCA_964443395.1 uncultured Candidatus Saccharibacteria bacterium
TATTTTACTTTATCATAGATTAACCTATATGTTGATTATAAGGGGAGGGGGACATTACTTTTGTTAAGTACTATTACTATAAACCCTACAATAAGTACTAATGGTAATAGTAGCAATAATATAGCTTTTGCTTTAGATCCTTCTGATACGGAACCTTTTATAAATAATAAAGAAACTAGTACTAATATAGGTGATAATACTAATAGCTTAGATGGTACTAGCTCTAGTGTTGGTAATAGTAATAGTAATAATGACAATAATGCGGATAGCAATAATGTAAGTAATGGTGATGATGTAGCTAATAGTACTAGTAATGTTGATATTACTAACGTAGAAGGAGAAGGAGAAGGAGAAGGAGATGGGGATGGGGATGGGGATGCTGGTATATCTCCCCTAGCCGATCTAACCTCGGATGGAGTAACACTAGTATGGAATAGTAGTGATGATCCGATACAATCTACCTATGGTGATAGTAGTACAGTACTATATAGATACAATAGGTTTAATGTTACAGCAGACAATATAAAACAATACCAAATCCTAGCTAATGTAGTAGATAATGCTAATGGTAGTAATGGTAATAAGTTAATTGGCTATACTAGTACGGATAGTACTATCCAGAATGGTAGTAGTATTGATGCGATTAGTAATAGTAACGGCATTGTAGGTAAGGATTTAACATCTACTACTACTTCACAATGGGGTTATACCATAGCTGATGGTGAAGTAACAAATGAAACAAACCTAGCTAACCTTACCTACAAAGCCGTACCAGCTGCGTCTAGTAGTACTAGTGGTAAAACCGAAGCTGTCACGAGCCTTAACAACCGCGCCTTTACTATTGCTTTTGCTGCTAATATAGCTGATGATAAGCCTGCCGGAAGCTACCGTACTAATGTAGAGGTTAGTGTGGTAGTAGAACCAGGCAAACTTACCGAATTTCCCATTTCTAACATGCAAGATATGACATCTAGTATATGTGATAGTGTAGAAGTAGGAACAACTAAGCAACTCAAGGATACTCGGGATCAAAAATATTATTGGGTTACAAAAATTCAAAATAGCGCTAATAAAAACGAAACTTGTTGGATGACGCAAAACCTTGACTATGATGGTGGCGGCACGCGAGTAACGCAACTAGCTGAAAAACCGTGGCTTCAAACAAGTGATTTTACCAGCAGCGATTCTTCAGGGAAATACTACGATCCAGGAGTTCAATATTGTCCAAATGGTAGCTGTGAAACAACTTCAAGCTTAAGTAGTAATGGCGGGCATGATGCGCGCGGCAATTATTATAATTGGTTCGCAGCCGTAAACAATACTGGTACGCCATCAACTCCTAGCGGCACAACTGCGCCTGGCAGCATTTGTCCAGAAAATTGGCAACTGCCAAACTACGCAGAAGACGATAAGGCAAAAAACTGCGCATTCCTATTAGAGGGCATAACAGACGTATCGACGCTTATGGCGGATCCGTACTATTTTACCCTTAGCGGAACGATTGCCAACGGATCCTTTGGTAATATACAATCAGGCTCCTTAGGAAGTTACTACTTTTCTTCTACAAAAGCCTCAAGTATATATGCATACGTGCTAAACGTACACGAGAAGTATCCTGTAGGCTTTGGTGAAAGCATTGCGGGCTTTGCCGGAATAGTTCGATGCATAGCAAAGTAATCTCAGTAAACAACTATAACTATATGGCTGGACAGCTATCCGCGAAAAAACAAGAGCATCTTTCTCATGTATTCTTAGCTAATATCGGTCTTGTTCCGCAATTCAATTCTAACCCCATGTAACATCATGTAAGAACGATATTCTTTTACTGCGCTAACTATGGAACAAAATCGGTTATAGCTAAAAGTGATTATATGTCAGTCGAGAGGATGAGAAACCTAGCAACTGATCACTCTATGCCATATCACCATATCAAATACTATAATTTTACCCGCAAAAATCTCCCACAAAACCCTTGCCAAAACCATAAGTTTTTAGTATCATAAAAGTATATAAGTCATTAATAAACAGAAACTAAAAGGATAAATAATGGAAAAGAAAATTCGCAACCTATTCCTGCTGGGTACGCTCCTCTTGGCTGGATCTGCCACACTCTTGGCTACCGCCACTCATGCGACTACTGTAGAGGGTGATAATGCTATGAACGGCCTCAGCGCCCAAACCACCTATCAAGTCGTCGTGCCTAATACGCTTACTTTGCAGAGCGTCAATGGTGTCACTATGACCGCTTCTTCTCTTACTACTGTTAATACTAGTAATACTCTCTCCGCTACGGTTTTATCTAATGCTGGATATAGCATTACTATGAAAGCCGCCACTCCAGCCCTTACCAACGGCAGTAATAATATCCCTGCTAGTAGCAGCGTTACCGGAGGTACTCGTGGATGGGGTATTAAAAAGAGTGGCGCTAGCGGCTATACCGCCATTAGTACCACTGATCAAACTTTCTATACTGGTACATATACCGGCGCAACTGCTAGAACCACTAATTTTGAAGTTGGCGTTGGTATTGACAAAAGCCTTCCTGCTGGTACATATTCCACTACCGTAACTATCACCGCCACGCAGCCATAATTATTAGGATTCTCAGTGAAGCGCAAGTTTCTATTATTATTGACTCTTATCTTCGGGTTGGTTGCAGGGGTGCAGCCAGCCTTTGCTATGGATCCGCCAGCCTTTAGCATGACTATTAATCCTACCTCACAAGATATCGAGCTTTTCCCAGGGCAGGAATACACTGGCAAAGTAAATATTACCAACACTGGCTCAGCCAGCCTCAATTTTACTGCTTCTGCCGCACCATATATGGTCGACAACGAGACTTACGAGCCCAGCTTCTCCGAGGCTAATGATTTCACTCAGCTCTACAACTGGATCACCTTCCCGCAAGAGATTTATCATCTCGAGCCCGGCCAATCCGCTAGTGTCGAATTTAAAGTAAATGTCCCCGCCGAGGCTACCGGCGGTGGCCAATACGCCGCCATTATCGCTAGTTCTAATGACACCATTCAAGAAGGCGCCGCTATTAAGGTAATTTCTCAAGTTGCCGGCATCCTCTACGGCCGTGTCAATGGCGCCGAAATGCATCCCGAAGGCGAGCTCGTCGAGCAGAGCGCCCCTTTCTTTACTCTCGGCGGCCCCATCGAGATTTCCGAACGCACTTATAATACCGGCAATGTCGATTTCAAAGTCCACCACGCTGCCACTATCACCAATTTCTTTACCGGCGAAGAGCTCTTCAATGCTACTACTAAGGATAATAATGGTGGCATCATCGGCTCTACCGACACCATCGTCCTCCCCGGCACTGCCCGCACCAATATCATCACTTGGGAAGACACTCCGCCCATCGGCATTTTTAAGGTCAAGCAAAAGATCATCTTCCTCGAAGAAGATGTTGAGAGCGAATTCATCGTCGTCATTTGCCCAGTTTGGTTTATTATCGGCGTCATCGTCTTAATTCTACTGCTCGTCCTCTGGATGATTCTTGCCGCCAAGCGTCGCAAGCGTAAACAACCACAAGTGTTCTAAAGTATTTTAGAAAATTTTGGAAAATCCTTGTAAATAAAATTAAGTTTGATATAATAAATTTAAGAAAAGGTATGTATTTAAATAAAAATAGGAGATAAAATGAAAACCAAGAAAACACTCATCATCGCCGGAACCTTAGTCGCAGGTCTTGGCGCGCTTGTACCAATGTCTACCTACGCTGTCTCTGCTACACCAAAGACTGCTAACGTATCCGTCACGGTCAACCCCACAATTACCATTGATGCTACTACTGATTTCAGCAAGGAGATGGATGCTACTAACGTTATCACTGGCACTATTGGCGCCACTATTACATCTAACGCCCCCTATAGCATCTCCTTAAACACTGATGCGGGTAAAACTGCTCTCTCTTCTAGCACCACTTCAGACACCATTCCTGCTGGCAAGGATATTGCCTCTGGTACTAACGCTTGGGGTATTAAGAAGAAAGGCGGTGCTACAAATAATGACAACGCTTCAGACGCTTCCGACTATACTGCTATTACCGCTTCTCCAGTAGTCTTTTATAATGCCGCTGCCGGCGCTACTGGCGCTGTAACTAACTTCACTGTCGGTATCTCCATCGCCCCGTCCCTCGCTGCTGGTACCTATTCTACCCAAGTAACTGTAACTGCCGCTACGAGATAGCCCTATGATGCGCAAGATACTCCTCAGTTTAGCTAGTATCATTGCCTCCATCATCTTTTTGGCGTCGCCCGTCTCCGCCCTGGAGTCGGGCGACGTCGTCATGTCTCTTACCCCCTCCGGCCAAGACCTCGAGCTCACCCCCGGCCAGCAGTATCAAGGTAGCGTCCGCGTTAGTAATGTCGGCCGTCTTGCTTTTGATCTCAAGGCTTCAGTCTCGCCCTATTACATCAGTGATGATAGTTACGAGCCAGATTTTAGCACCGAGTCCGCCTATACCAAGATGCACAATTGGATTACCCTGGCTCAGTCCGAGTATCATATCGAGCCCGGCGCCAGCGTCGACGTTGACTTTACTGTCGATGTGCCGAGCGACGTGTCTGGCGGTGGTCAGTATGCTGCCATTATGCTTATGGCCGAAGACCCCACCTCTGACGACGGTAATATGATGCAGCTAAATACTCGCCTTGCCGCCGTCCTTTATGGCCATATCAACGGTGGTGAGCTTCATGCCGAAGGGGAACTAACTAACCATGCTTTACCTCGCTTCATGTTTAACCACGATTTCTCCATCTCCCAGACTGTCAAAAACACCGGCAATGTCGACTTCCGTGTCACTCAGACCATGACTATCACTGGCATCTTTAGCAACAAAGAAATCGTCAATGCCGACTCCGTCGATGACGCCGGCAACCCTATCGGCATCAGTAATGCCGTCGTTTTGCCTGGCACTTCTCGCACTGGTATTCTCACCTGGGATGGCGCCCCTCAGCTCGGACTGTTCAGAGTCACCCAACGCATCCGCTTCCTCGATCAAGATTACGAGTATTCGCAAATCGTCCTCCTCTGCCCCATCTGGTTGATTGTCGTCGTCATCGCTCTCATCATTGCCGCCATCGTCTGCATCGTCTTCAAGGTCAAAAAGAGCAAAACTTCCAAACCCAACTCCGCTCTGATGTAGACACTTAGAAAGATAGGTTTAGAAATATTGACTTTTTCGCCCATGTGTGATATAATGGAAGGATGGTAAATAATATTCGTAACGTAGCTATTATTGCGCACGTAGACCACGGCAAAACCACCTTGGTAGACGGTCTTTTGAAGCAATCTCATACCTTCCGTGACAATCAAGCCGAGATGTCCCAGACGCTCATTATGGACTCCATGGATCAGGAGCACGAACGTGGCATTACTATCACCGCCAAGCAAACTTCGGTATATTATAACGATTACAAGATTAATATTATTGACACGCCCGGTCACGCTGACTTCTCTGGCGAGGTGGAGCGCACTCTTAATATGGCCGACGGCGTCCTCCTTATCGTCGATGCACAAGAAGGCCCTATGCCTCAGACTAAGTTCGTCCTCCAGAAGGCCCTTAGTCTTCATCTGAAGCCAGTTGTAATTATCAACAAGATCGACAAACCTGCTGCCCGCATCGAAGAAGTCAAGGACGAAATCGCCGATCTCTTCCTCGAGCTCGCCACCGACGAAAGCCAGCTTAATTACCCAATTTACTATGCTATCGCCCGCGACGGCAAAGCTGGCAAGACTACAGATTTAGACAATGATTTGCACGTCATCTTTGAATCCATCATTAATGACATTCCCGCCCCAAAGATTGATGAAGATGATTCTAAGGGCACTCAGCTCCTCGTCGCCGCCCTTGCCGCCGATAATTACCTCGGCAAATACGCCATTGGCAAGATCTTTCGTGGTCGGCTGAAGCAGGGAGAGCCAGTCTCCGTCCTGCACGCTAATGATGCGCCGTCGCGTGCTAAAATCGACAAAATCTTCATTTACAAAGGTTTAGGTCGCGAAGAAGTCGAAGAAGCCTCCGCCGGCGATATCGTCGCGATCTCTGGCATTCAGCAGGCCAACATTGGTGACACTATCGCTACCGTCGGCCAAAATGGCGAGCCGCCCGAAGCTCTCCCTACCATCGAACTCGAAGCTCCCACCCTCAGCATTTACATTGGACCTAACACTTCTCCGCTCAAAGGTCAGGAAGGCGAATTTACCACTTCGCGCCAGATCGCCGAGCGTCTCGAACGTGAGCTAGAGACCAATATTGCTCTTAAGATTGTCCCCGATGGCCTCGGCTATAAGGTATCCGGCCGCGGCGAGCTACATCTCTCCGTTCTGATTGAGACTATGCGCCGCGAAGGCTACGAACTCGAGACCGGCCGTCCTGAAGTTGTCTATAAAGAAATTGACGGCAAAAAATGCGAGCCTATCGAAGAACTCACCATCGAGGTAGAGCCAGAATTTGTCGGCGCCGTCTCGCAAGAGCTGGGCGTCCGCCGCGCTGACTTAATTAGTCAAGAGCTTACTTCTAGCGGCAGCACCCGTTTTACCTATCATATCACTACTGCCGCCCTGATTGGCTTACGTAATCATCTCCTCACCGCCACCCGCGGCACCGCGATTATGTCTTCTATTCCCGCCGGCTATCGCCCAATAGAAGGGAAGTATAAGCCCGAGCGCAATGGAGCTTTGATCGCCTTCGAGGCTGGCACTAGCACTGCTTACGCCTTAGACGCAGCTCAAGCACGCGGTATTCTCTTTATTCCGCCTGGCGTACCTGTATACCAAGGTATGATTGTTGGCCTCAGCAACAAAAAAGAAGATATCGACATCAATATTTGTAAGGAGAAACAGCTAACCAATATGCGCACCCACGCTAGCGACGGCGCTATTCAGCTGACTCCGTATACTCAATACTCGCTGGAGCAATGCATCGACTTCTTGCTCGATGATGAATTACTAGAAGTCACGCCCAAGAGCCTCCGCCTCCGCAAACGCCAGCTCGACCCTATTAAGCGTAAGCGCGAAAACAAAGCTTAGGCTCCGCTAAACTTAGCTTCTTCTATTAAGCTTAAAGATGGTCATTCTGTTAACCTCATGCGCCCCACCCTTACCTGCGGAGGAGTTTCATGGTATAATATCGCTATGTCTAATTATTTGATTGATACTCATTGTCACCTCCACGACCAAGAATGGTTCACGCCAGCGCAGGCTGAGACCTTCTTAGCAGAAGCTCATACTAATAATGTTCAACAGATCATCGTTATCGGCACCGACCCAGTTGATTCCCAGCACGCCTGTAATTTTGCTAGTTCTCATCACGACGTCTTCTGGACTTACGGCATCCATCCCGAGAATGCCAGTAAACCTTATGTGAATAATCGGGACCTTACCGCAGAGCCTAAGCTCGTCGCTATCGGCGAAATCGGTCTCGACTATCACTATGAAGGTCACGATCGCACTGCCCAGATCCAGCTCTTTGAGCAAATGCTCCAGCTCGCCCGCGATTTGCATTTACCAATCTCGCTCCACATCCGCGAGCGCTCTGCCTTTGCCGATGCTTGGCCAATTCTAGATAATTTCCCCGAGCTAAAGGGCGTCGTTCATAGTTTTACTGGTAGTAAACAAGAACTCAAAAAGGCTCTCGCCCGCGATTTTTATATCGGCGTTAATGGCCTCGCCACTTACTCTACATTGCCTTTACCTCCGCTCGAAAAAATGTTATTAGAAACCGATGCTCCCTTCTTGACTCCAGCGCCGTTCCGTGGTACAATAAATAAACCAGGATATGTTCGCAACATTGCCGCATATCTCGCGGAAAAATTGGGTGTGGCAGAAGTTAATATAGTGGAGCAAACTAGTAAAAATGCAAGGGAACTTTTTAAACTACGAGACGCCAACCTTTGCTAGGGCTAAGGCATACAATTACAGCGATAGCGCTTCTTTTGAAGTATACAATGAACTTATGGATATTGCAAAGGAAATTGAGCGATGCCGTGCGTCTGTTTAAGAAATACTTTTAAACATTGGCAAAGCCTTAAAGAAGCAGAGCTAGCAAAAGTCAAGGCTCAGCCAGCACCTATCCAGCCCGACCTCAAGGTCGCCGAGCGCGGGATCTTTTCTGATGAAAAAGTTCTCAAAGCCCCTCATACCCGTCGTCCTCGCCGCCTTGCTCGCCCTAAATACTCCGTTACGCCTGAGCTTAACTTCCGCCGCTCTTCGCCACGCGTCACCCGCGCCGACCTTATCAACGCCGAATCTAAGCTCGGTAGTACTATTTTTGGCCCCATTCCGGCCGGCCATCGCCGCGAGTTCTTTCATGATCAGCAAAACATTTGGATTTGGCATGAAGATTGGTATGATGGTCGCAATAATCCCCATCAGATGACCGTCCGCTACGAAGTTCGCACGTCTGGCGTCTATAAAAAAATCTCCACCGGCAAATATCTTAAGCTCGAAGGCGACGAACTAGACAACTTCCGCAAGGCTACGCATGCCTATCTCTACGTCATCAAAAAACATTTATATAACAAAAATCAGCCCAGCACAAGCAACACTAGCCGCTAGGTTGCCTGATTAGCATGAGAATTACATTCCAACACTAGCGGTTAACATACTAATGTAGGAAGAGTGTCGTAAATCTCTTTGCGAAAGACTAAAAGAGCGAGCACACGCGCAGCGAGGAGTGAGCGCCCCGTGTGGACGGGCGCGCGAGCGGGTCTTGAGCGAAGATGGTTTACGGCACTCTTACTGCTCTAGCATAATATTATGCTTATGCTATAACTATTGACTTTTTATGTAAAGTATGCTAAAATTAAGGCATGCCTAGATTTTTGATTGGGTAATAAGGGCATAATACTCCAATCGTACCTTAAAAAGGAGGAAGACTTATGTTTGCTCGCATCCAAAAATTCGGGAAGTTTATCGATGTATTTACTTCTCTCTGTACTGGTCTCGGCAATCGGCTCTTCCGGAAGCTCTTCCGGGCACACTTAAAGCAGGAAATTGCCAGCAAAAAAGCTCACAAGCAAATCGTTGGCTGGTGCTGGCTCGGAATCATTACGATCTGGCTCACCATCTGGCAGCTCTTCGTCAGATATGGTACTCCGATCGGGAACTTTGTCGGACTTATCTTGCTGGTAGTTATTGTATTTACGTGGTTTAACCGCACCAAGTTCCTCTGGAGCCTTGCTGCTGAAGCCTACCAGAAGACCAACGATCAACTCTTGGCTCTCGCCAAGCAGCGCTTCCGTCCAGCCCCATCTCCCCAGACTGCTACCCCACCACCTGCTCACCCCGCTCCACCGGCTGGTCCTCATCCGCCATCCAGTAACCCCGCTCCTACATCTCCTACTACCGGCTCTGCCGCCGCGCCTACTGCAGCTCCGCCTGACCCATCTTATCGTCCACGTCGTTGACCAATCGTTTCAGGGTACTCAATGCTAATGATGAATCTTTGCCGTGTCCTCCTTGTGCCGCCTCTTACTGGGGCGGCTTTTCATTACATATTTCTTATGCTATACTAAAACTAATGAATGATGGAACTCTTACTCAGCAGCCCGCCCCTAAATCCGCCATGGTCGCCGGGACCCTTGGTATTCTCTTAGGCGCGCTTGGCGTACACGATTGGTATCTTGGTAATCAGAAAAAGGCTAAGACTCATGTTGCTCTCGCCGTTACTGGCGCAATTCTCTTTGCCCTTAATGCTATTCTGCGTAGTCTTATGGCTTCTTCTAACAAAGTCAGTGCCGCTACTATGCTTAGCACTTTTGCTACTGTCGTCAATGTAATTGCTTGGTTGGTAATTGTGGCTGATGTCGTCTGGGGAATTATTGACGGCATTCTGCTATTGGTACAGGGTGACGTTGGTCTAGTTGCTCGCGGCTATACTGTGCAGTCCATGGTTAACAAAAAGCCCAATCAGACTCTCTCTACCGAAGACGGCGCTAGTATCGTTCTACGAGATAATAACACTACTACCCCTACCTCATCGCCAGTCAATAATGCTATTCCCCCTGCGCCTACTCTCGCCGAGCAAGCTGCCGGCCAAACCTCAGGCCAACCGCTCGTCTTTAAATCTTCTGATATTAAACCTAATAGCCCTATTGGCGCCACCGGTCAAACTCTTAGTACTGGCGATGTTGCGCTTCCTCCGCTCGCCGTCCAGAATAATCAAGGCAAAACCGTCATGAATCCAGATGTTACGCGCAAGCTCGTGACTGGCATACTCATCGTGGTTACGGTGATCGTGATTGCCATTCTGGGTAAGGTCGCTGTAGACGCCGTGCTGTCTGGTGCTTACCGTGATAGCTACCTTGTTGCCAAAGAACTCATGCCTAAACTCACTGCAGTCAGTAAATCTGATAGTTGTAAGTTTGCGGTAGAATATGTTAACTCCGCCTACGTTGATCAGCTCACCTACGATGGATACATTACTAACTGCAAAGAACTTGTGACCGGGGTTAACGTCTTAGTTAATCAACTCGGTAAAACTCAAGCCATCGGCCTCAATGGCGAAATCTCGCGTGAGTATCAAGAATTCTTACAACTCTACAATAGTACTTTCCCTGAAGAAGGCCAGATGGCACAAATCACTAAAGCTCTCGACCTTTATCAAGTTTGGCATCAGTACGAGCTTGCCGCCGACCGGCTCGCTGTTGATACCTCTACCGATGCTGATTTCCAAGCTGCCGCCGATCTCCTCCGCACCTCCGGCAACGATACTCTGGCCAAATATGGCGAAGAATGGCTTCAGAAAGAAATGGCTTACGTCAATGCTTACCGCGCCTACTGGAACACTAGCTATAGCGATGCTGAGAAAGAGCAGCTCCGCCAAGAAGTTGATAATAAACGCAACGAACTTAAAGATTGGGTTGCCGATCATCGCCCTAACGTCATCGAGCTAGAGCCCTTCACTGTACCAGACACCACGCCCATGTACAATAGCTTTACCACGCTCTACAACACTATCAAAACTAACTATGAATCTCACTATGATTATGATAGTGGCGATTGTAACGAGCTGGGCGGGCAAGTCTTCTGCTCATAAAATAAGGTATTTGTATGGCAAATCAGCAAAGAAATACATCTTTACAAAAACGCAAAAGTGTGATATAATGGAAAGATATGGGCAAATTCTCCTGCCCGTAGTAACTTACAGCTGAAGAGAGGTATTTTTTATGCAATCAACCAGAAGACTCACGCTCCTCCTGTTCCTTCTCGTGGCGCTCTGCAGTATCCTGTTCGTGGCCACAGCCAATGCCGCCGACACTACTAACGCCTCCAAGCCTAGTAGTCTCAGTGGCCCCATCACCAGTATTGACACTTTGCTACAAGACCAGCGCACCACTTTCTCCGAAGAAAACCGCCCCACCCGCCCCGTTTTTAACTCTGTCATCGATAGTCCAGAGATCGGCGATGAACGCCAATTCATCCTCATCTACAATCTCGACGAGCCGAATCTCCATATTCCCAAGCTCTGGAAAGAGCAAACCTTCCAGCCCTTTGCCGCCATGACGCCTCAAGCGCTCGTTGCCGGGCATACTTATCGCGTTGCCATCTATTATCGCAACGATGGCCAGCTAGACGAAGAAAACGACCCTGTGATTTATGGCGCCAAACTCGCCATCCAGATGCCCGAGCAGCTCGATTCTCAAGATACTACAGCGGCCATTGTTGCCACGCTTAGCGCCAGCAACACCAAGCCTCAGCAAGTCACCAGCGCCGTCCGTATTAGCAGTGAGACTCATCTCGAGCTGCAACTAGTCAAAGATTCTATCCAGATTCACAATGGTGGCCAGATCAACGGCGATACTCTGAGTGATGCGCTTTTTGCGGATGGTGTCGAGTTTGGCTATAATTACCAAAACGGCGCTCTCCCCGGGAACAGTTCTGGCTACATTACCTACGATTTTATCGCTTACGACCCGTCCGGAACCATAGTTCCGGATGATTCTACCACGCCAGATGCAACTACGTCCCTTAAGGATTCTAATCCCGCTAATTCGGGTAGCGCTCTGGAACTCACGGAAGATTTTACTGTACATGATATGCTTATCTTGTCGGTGATCGCCCTCATGGTTAGTATGCTCTTTGGGGTGTGTATCATGCGTCTTACGTCTAAGGCTCAGCGCTGGCAAGATCAACCTTCGTCAGAGGTTCCCGCACTAGATAACGAAGTCATTTTTGACTCCGACCCAGCGGTATCAGATCTCCCTGCGCAGCCCGCAACTTCGGATGACACTCTGGTCTTCCATCCCGCGCCCGATGCACCCCGGTCCGCCAGCGACATCGACGACACTCGCGCCTTCACCCTCTAATCCCTTCAGTCCCACACGGCGCCCCTCGGGCGCCGTTATCTTATCTCTGTAGCTAATTTGCGCTAACACCATAACCTTCAACTTATAAATAACGAAACTGCATTGTCTCATAAATAAACTTCACCGAAGATACTCACTCATAAACGGATTACTAAGTTTATAATCAAGACTAGAAAATATTTTTTACGCATGCTATAATAAAAATGTTACAAGATCAGCGTTCATAAAACTATTAATTTTTATACAGAATTGGATTCCTCAGCATTAATGGCATCATGAGGTAAGCCGGTTGAGGAATGTAATAGTTTCGACGCTTGGTCTTGTAACACCCTCGTGGTGCCATTTTTGTAATAAATGGTATTCTCTATTACTTATTATAAAACTATACCTATCTGATAAGTAGTAGCTTAGTTCATTACCATAAACTTACTGTTAACATATATTATATAAATGTGTAATCATAGTATTCCTTTTACACATATCTATAATATCGGGAGCGGTATGCAGGTATATGTACTAAGTAATATCTACTAAGGCTTAGGCTATGTTTTTGATACCTTTGAGCTGGTCTAGCTATGTTTAACCAGCTCTGTCAAGTGGCACTACGAGCTAACTCTAAACTAACCTAAGGAGGGCTAAATGCACGACAAAAGAAAATATAAAGCTAAGTTAGGTAAAGGATTATCTAGCGGTATGATACATAGTATTCCTATCAGTTGTGCATTTGCCCTACTTTTACTAGGAAGCATATATATTAATCCTTTAGGTTTTAGTATTGATGGGAATGACATTAGTAACGGTAAGGCCTATGCCGAAGAAGGTATAAGTACACTAGCAGATA
>CAYUCN010000030.1:0-13106 GCA_964443395.1 uncultured Candidatus Saccharibacteria bacterium
TGATCTTAATATTATGGCTTTTATAATTCACTCCGCTTTCTGCGAGTATCACATCTTCTATATTACCATCATCTACGATCAAAGCTGCACTGGTGTCATCACTACTAGTTGTAAGGTCGGCGGCGGAAACTGTCTCAATATTATTTATCATAGGATTAATAGCAAAGATACTAATACCTAGCAAACCTACACTGCTGATTATTGGCAAATAGTATGTTGGTTTAGCATACTTAGTACTATATCTACCTTTCTTGTGTAAATAAATAGTTGATAATTGTTTTAGCATCAAAAGCCCTCCTTGGTTGAGTTTTATATAAAACCCTTAGGTAGTGCTGTATAGCTATTTAGAGTATCAAAAACTATGCCTGGGTGATACTTCTATAGAAGATATACTATAGCATCAATCTTTATAGCATCAGTCTTAATGAGTGATATATATATTGGATATATGACATAAAGGAATACTATGATATGTCATATATACTCATTTACTACTTAACTAAAAAGACTTACTCTAATGTAGTACGCTCCTTAATGAGAATCTTTCCCCCAGATTTATTTCTTCTTAGTTCTTGTATATAAGTAATAGAGTTTACCCTAAATACAAAAACAGCACCACAAGGGTGTTAGACCAATCATGAGCGAATCACTAGACTCACCGCGAAAGGCACCTCATGGTGCTGTTACTGGCGACGAATCTAGCATGCCACATGAAAATGACTTCGCTTTGTTCATCATGAATGGTCTAACACACTCATTATATCACAAGCTAGTATCCCAGCCTAGCCCCAAACCTCACATTTTTACAATCAAAGAGATATAGTACCATTATTCATAATTTTATGGTAAAATATATTTATGAAACACCTCCCCATCGTCGCCCTCATCGGCCAAACCAACGCCGGCAAATCCAGTTTATTGAATCGTTTTGCACGCAAAAATATCGCCATCGTCGCCCGCGAAGAAGGTACCACTCGCGACAATGTCATGGCACGCATTGACAATCACTTCCTGCTCATAGATACCGCCGGCCTCAAAGACCCCGAAGACGATTTCGAAGCCGGCATCCAAGACCAAATCGCTGACGCCATCGACAGTGCCGACCTCATCTTATTGACTCTCGATAGCTCACAATACCCCGACGATAAAGACAAGCAAATCGCCAAAAAAGCCCTTAAATCCCGCAAACCTGTCTTGCTATTGCTAAACAAATCCGACCTCGGCACCAGCCTCCCCGACGCAGAATTCCTCCGCCTCGGCGTCAAAGCGAATCAGACCTTCCGCGTCTCCGCCACCACTGGGCAGGGAGTTAGAGAGCTCAAAGCTGCCATTCTATCCACTCTACACTCCAATTCTAGATCAAACCATCCAGCAAATCACTCCTCAGAGCCATTAGCAAACCTAGAAGCTGTCAAATCCTCTACTTGGGAATCTCCGGAGGTTACGACCGAGGACGAAGATGCGCGGCCTCCGCAACGGCGGGCGGACGCGACATCGTGTCCCAAGGAGAGTGATGCGACAGCTTCTAGCCCCTTGAAGCTCGCTCTAATCGGAAGGCCAAATGTTGGCAAATCCAGCCTCTTCAACTCGCTAGGGAAGAAGCAGCAAGCTCTCGTCAGCTCCCGTCAAGGCACCACGCGCGATGTCAACCGCGCCGAAGTTCGCTACCACGGCCACGCTATTGAACTACTCGATACCGCCGGCCTCCGCAAGCCCGGCAAACGCGAAATCGGCATCGAAAAATTCTCCGCCCTTCGTACTCTCGCCGCCATCGAAGAATCCGACATCTGCGCCCTCCTCGTCGATGCTACCGAGCCCCATTCCAAGCTCGACCAATCCCTAGCTGGCCAAATCATCGAAGCCGGCAAAGGCATCATCGTCGTCCTCACTAAAGCCGACTTGGTCAAAGACACCGACCATATCCTCGATGAGCTCGAGCGCGACTACAATTTCTTACCCTATGCCCCCGTCGTCATCACCAGCAGCACCACCGGCCAAAACGTCACCCGTCTCTACCAACTCGCCCTAGAAATCGACATCGCCCGCCACGAAACCATCAAAACTTCCGAGCTCAACAAAATCCTAGGCGAAGCCATCATCGAGCATCCACCCGCCGGTCTCAAGAACTCCCGTCCCAAGCCTAAATACATCGTCCAGACCGACGTCTGCCCGCCTTGGTTCGTCGTCCACGGCCGCGACCTCGGCTTATTACACTGGTCCTGGAAACGTTTCCTTGAGCGCAAAATCCGCGAAAAATACCCTTTCGTCGGCACACCAATCATGTTTAGCTTCCGCAGTGATGACAAAAATCACCAAGATGCTAGTGAAAAATAACTTTCTTTTGACTATTCAGCATACTACAAAACCACCCAAGCCCTCAACAAAGTGCAGTCATCACCAATATCAATAACAAAACCACCCAAGCGCTAGCGAAACCTCATTACCTCCAACTGTCCAGCACTTCCCGCACCTCCGCCACACTATGCGTCTCCATCATCTTCGCCCTGAGTTCACTCGCGCCAGGAAACGATTTCACATAGATCTTAAAGAAATGCTTTAGCGGCTCATACGGCAAGCTCCGCACCCTTCCGTCCATCTTCAGCGCAAATTCCGGATTCTCCCGCATCATCTCTACTTGCATCGCGCAGTGCTTAGCATCTTGCGCCTCAAACAGTTCCAAATGCAACTCTAATAATTTCATCAAATCTTCTGGTGTCGGCTCATGGTCCGTAAAACAATACGGATTCTCAAACACACCCCGCCCAATCATATATCCATCCACCTCCGAGAACTGCACCGCCAGCTCACGACACTGACGTAAATTCTTAATGTCACCATTAATTACCAACTTCGTCTCTGGTGCAATCTCGTCCCGCATTCGCAAAACCTCCGGAATCAACTCATAATGCGCCGGCACCTTGCTCATCTCTTTGCGCGTGCGCAAATGCACCGTCAGTGCCGCCAAACCTTCCTTTAGTAATAGTGGTAGCCATTCTCGCATTTCTTCAATATATGTATATCCCAAACGCGTTTTTACCGACACTGGCAAGCCCGTCGCCTGCTTCGCCTGCCGGATACATTCTACCGCCAGCTCTGGCGTCCGAATCATTGCCGCTCCGCCACCCGCCCGATTCACATTCCGATCCGGACAACCCATATTAATATCCAACCCCGCAAATCCTAAACCTTCCAGCGCCGCCGCTAGCTCCGCAAAATGCTCCGGATTCTTACCCCAAATCTGCGCTATAATCGGCGCGTCACTCGGCGCCACCTCAAGCCGTTCTAAAGCATTATATCGCCCCTGCGTCGAAGCATAAGATGACACATTCGTAAATTCCGTATAAAAAAGATCTGGCCGCCCCGCCTTCGCTATCACCTGCCGAAACATAATATCCGTCACGCCCTCCATCGGTGCCAACACTGTAAAACCCTTCGGCAATTCTTCCCAGATCTTTCTATTCATAGCTCTAATTATTGCAAAAAACTCTCTTTTTGTCAAATCATACACCTTTTAACTAACATTCCGCATCTATCTATGCTCTCTATAAATGTTGTAATTTTTACAATAACATCAATTTCTGAGTAATAAATGTGTTCAAAATCTGTACAAAATCACCAAAGTATGCTATAATAAGAAGATAGAGGTATTACACCTCTAATTTTGCACCTTCATA
The DNA here is from genome assembly GCA_964443395.1 of uncultured Candidatus Saccharibacteria bacterium. Lineage (GTDB taxonomy): Bacteria > Patescibacteriota > Saccharimonadia > Saccharimonadales > Saccharimonadaceae > Nanosyncoccus. The sequence goes on from CAYUCN010000030.1 coordinate 3,675, forward strand.
TTGAGAAGAGAAAGAGGCCTGTCATGTTTAATTACAGAGACACTGCGCACGAACTCCGAATTCATTCCACGCAAGTCACCTCCGTCCCGCGCCTTCGCGAAGCTCCGCCCATCATCATCCGTCCTGATTTGTTCACCTATCAACGCCAAACCAAACCGAACGTCGTCTATGGCTGGGATAATATCTGCCGCCACTGCGCCACCAACTTCCTTAAAAACAATCCCGAGATCCCGCTCACCCCGGAAGCTCTCCTCCGCTGCGCCAGCGGCCAGGCCGAAAATCCCGAATGGAAACTATTCGACATCGTCAGCTCCCCGCTCGAAACCGACCTGCAATTCGTCTACCTGCCCCACCTCGCTAAAAATCAGCGCACCCTCGCCAGCCTCTGGCTACAATATTTCTGCGTCAACTACACCAGCAAAATCGCCCAAGCCACCGGCATTTGCCGTAATTACCGTCGCATCCGACGTATTGAAGAATATAGTTACGCCTGCGTCAACGTCGGCGGCGGACCTTCCGTCAGCATCACGCAAACCGTCTCTTACCAGCACAAAGACGCCGACCCGGTCTGCTCCCTCGAGCAAACTATCCGCGACTACTGCGAAGACTGGGACATCGACCGCGCCTCCAACACACTCTAGCTCAATATCTTTATCCAGCATACCGCCCCGCCCGGGGCGGTTTTCATCTAGAACGTCCTAATAGCATCAAATGGATACAGCCGTAAGATTACTGGCCCAATAATTCTACAGAATGGCACCGTCCCCAGCCCCGACCGTGAATCAAACGAATGCGACCCTTCACGATTATCCCCCGACACAAACAATTCGCCCTTCGGCACAATCGTATCTACATCACCCGAAGTATAAGCCTTTGGCCCATTATTCTCATCTACTCGCGTCTCGTCATCCGGATGGAAACCATCCGGATATTCATCATTATATACCGTCAAAATCCCATCCTTCACCGTCACCCGCTCACCAGGGAATGCTATTACCCGCTTAATAATATACTGATCTTTCTGCCCCGCCGGCACGCCACAAGTTAACGGCCCTGACGCATCACCATTCGCAAACACTATTACTTGCCCGCGCTTCGGCACATATTCTTTCCCCAAGAAGTGCGACCAACTCACCGCCAAGCGATTCACAATCACCCGATCTTCATTATGCAAAGTATTCTCCATACTCTTACCCACCACGTCATAAGACCGGTAAACGTAGGCATTTAACAGAAAAGTACCCACTACTACCACTATCACAAAGGCTGCTAAACTCAGCAAATCCCTTAATAACGGATGTTTCTTGAAAAAACTTGGCTTCGATTGCTCCATTACTCCATTGTACCATAATTATTATAAAAATTTCATAAAACTTGCGTATTTTTCAGTTTTTCTCACCGTACCTTAATGCCACGTGCAAGCGACATACCTACTAACACCAACGCCCTCCTCTGCTCTAGTTATAGAGTATCACAGACATATGATAACAAAAATACTTCAGGTAAATTTTACAACATTTTATCGCGCCTATCACTCACTTCATATGTTACAATAATAATGTCTAAACTACATGTTATCAAAAAATGCCGTTTTCTCAACCTTGCGCGTGGAAATGACGTCACAAGTTGAAGCACAATGTTGTTTTACGGCATTATGATTCATGTGGTTTAGACGCCCTTGTGGCGTCATTTTTGTATTAAGTATTATACTACGCTTAGTTATAAAATGATTAGTAAAATTACAGCTATATACTATGCGCTTAATAAAGCCACATAGTATATAGTCTTGAACTACCCAATAATATAACTCACATGCTTTTTGATGCTCACAAAAACTACGTCACTCTTACGGGCAATAAATATATTTATTACAAAAGGAGGGCTAGCTAATGCTAAGCAAAAAGAAGAAAGATAAGATAATATATAAGCAAAGAAGTATTAGGTATGATAGTATTCCTATATTTAATATTGTGTTTTGCTTAAGCATTAGCGCCCTACTTTTGTTAAGTATTGTTACCATAAATCCAATAAGTAATAATGGTAATGGTAGTAATAATATAGCTTTAGCCTTAGATTCTTCTAGTACTAATGTAAGTAATAATGGTAGCAGTAGTGGCAGTAGTAATGGTGATGAAGAACATGTAGGTTATGTAGATAGTACTAGTACAAATAGCAGTAATAATAATGATGATAGTAATAATGATGATATAGCCCCACTCTCCGACTATGATGATGGTAATACTACCGCTAGTCTTACTATAGACAATGATAGCTATACTATACCTAGCATTGATGTTGATACTAGTACCACGATGTATAGTAGTCATACTGTCCATGTAGCAGCTACTAACATTGATGATTATACTCTGCAGATTGCTGGTCCTAATACTCTCAGCGATAGTAACAGTATGACTACTATACATGGAGCTGATGGCAAGACTGGCAGTAGCATGACTGACAATACATGGGGTTATGGCTGGGGAGAGAGTACTACTAGTAATGATACTCTAAACTACTATAGCTTCTCCGAATCTGGTACTACTCTGCCCAATAACCCAGCCATAACCAATGATAGTATCGACTTTACTAAGAAACTCGTCCTTGCCGCTAAGTTTAGTGACACTGCTACTGCCGGTACTTATTCTACTCGTGCTATTACTCTTTCTCTTGCTATTAGTCCTAAGGCTACTACTGCTCAATGGAGTAATGGTGTAGATAGTGGTATTATCTACATGCAAGACATGAACTCTTCCATATGTAATAACTCATCAGTACCAGTTGGTTCACAAATCCAGCTTACCGATTCCCGTGACGACAAAGTCTATTGGGTAGGCAAACTCAAGGATGGGAATTGCTGGATGACGCAGAACTTGGATTATGACATACCATCAATTGGCATTACGGGTGAGGAACTTAATAACACTGATCTTTCTACAGCCTGGACAACTAGCTCAAGATATCCAGTTCAAGCCACGCAAAAAAGTACTAGCCCAACTGGCTTTTCTAGTCAAACGAGTGCTGGCGCCGATATCGTTGTATCATATAGTGACGTTACAGAAAAGTACTGCAATAATGACAATTGTGATTTAACGGCTAGCATAAATGAAGGTCATGATCACCAAGGCAACTACTATAGCTATGCCGCTGCAACGGCTGGCACAAATGGAGGCACCATTACCGCCAATGCCAGTGGCAGCATATGCCCTAAAAACTGGCAGCTACCGATAAATGGCAGTATTACTACGGATAAATCTTTTTCAAAACTTGCTAATAACCTAACTATTACCGAGATATTACAACCACCATATTATTATGTTATTGCAGGAATTGCAATAGATGACTCCATGCGAGATATCGGCGAACAAGGCTACTACCGAAGTTCTTCTTCGCGTGGCACAAGTGGTGCATACTTCATGAACTTTTACGGCGATACGATAGATCCATCAAACCGAGATTACGAGCGTCCAGTTGGCATGCCAATTCGATGCGTATTAAGATAACCGTCGCCGCGGGAGCACAGGAGACAGCCACTACTTGGGCAGACTTACAATATATGCAACAAATGACACCGTCAGCTTGTAGTGGCGGTAATGAGACTGGTAAACAGCTCATTGACAGTAGAGATGGTAAATCCTATTGGGTCGCTAAACTCAAAGATGGCAACTGCTGGATGACCCAGAATTTAGACTTAGACCTTCATGAGAATATCCCACTCAGTCCGTATGATAGCGATGTTGCATGGAATGTTTATTTATCTACCACTCAAACCGATACTCCTAGTTTCTCTACCGATAACAACACCATCCAATCTTATGATCCTGGCTATAAATATTGCGCTAATAATACAACAAATGCTTGTAATTTAACTACTAGTACTAATAACGGGCATGACGCTCAAGGCAATTACTACTCTTGGCGTGCTGCTACGGCTGGTTTTGGAGATACTAGCATAGTTACCAAAGATGTTAATATTTCCTACAGCATATGTCCTAAGGGCTGGAGGTTACCACCAAATAGTGGCAATGGCTCCTACGCCACTCTGTTCAATGGCATCACAACCGGTAGCAACCTAATCACAACACCATATTATTTCGTCTATGGCGGGAACGTCTATCATAGCTCTCTGTACACTGCTGGCTCCTACGGTTATTACTGGTCCTCTACGGCCAACTCGGGCACCAACGCGTACTACTTGTACTTCAATAGTAGTAGCGTTATCCCGTCCAGCAACGACGCTCGCTACTACGGCAACTCCGTCCGCTGTGTCGCTAGATAATTATACCTTTTCCTATACTTAAGTAGGAGGATAGGTGCTTAGCCTTAACTTTTTCATAAAATCCTCCGCCTTCATCTCCCACCAAAAGATTTTAAAAAACTTTTAAAGAATCTCTGCTATAATAATCTTATGGCTGATTACATTTTTATACGCAAGAGTCGTAACGCACTTAGCTCATTAATGCATACTATATTAAATTTGCTGTTAGCTATCGTGTCGATTGGCTCTACCGTCGTCACCGGCAACCCTATCATTGGGCTACTACTCATCGTCGTGTCTAAATGGCGCGTCTTTGCGGTCAATCACCGCTATTGGTGGGTAAATATTCGTTCATCTTTAGTAGACTTTATTGTTGGCATTAGCTTCGTACTATTAGCCTATGCCGCCGGCTCTATCTTCTTGCCAGTACATTTCGTCCTCATGGCCGCTTACGCGATTTGGCTAATTATTATTAAGCCACGCTCATCTCTCACTTTTGCCATGATTCAGGCACTCATCGCCGTCTTAGTTGGCACTACCGCCGCCAGCGTTTTTGGCGCCGTCACCGATTCTTTAGTCTTAGTAATTGCCGAATTTATCATCGGCTATGCCGCCTCACATCACGTCCTCGTGCAAGGAGAAGATAAAGATAGCTCTTTCATCTCTCTCGTTTGCGGTCTCTTCTGCGCTGAAATTGCTTGGCTATCTTACGCCTGGTTAATTATTTACTCTTTCGCCTCTACCGGCCTCTGCATCTCACAACTTGCTATTTTGCTCACCGTCCTAATGTTTGCGTATTTCAAAATCTACCAAAACATTTCCCAACACGAAGGCAAATTGCAGCTAAAAGAGCTCGCCTTGCCACTTATCTTTAGCGTAGCCGTTGTCGTGATTCTGATTATCGGCTTTAGCCAGCCTAGGTTTAACATTCATTAGTTTATTCTATATTAAACATAATTAGGAGATATTTATTACCATGTCCAGCGAAGCAAAAACTACCAACACTAAAACTAAGGAAGAACCAGCCAAAGCGGAAAAACCTACCAAGCCAGAAGCTAAATCAGAAAAAACTAAATCTTCCAAACCACACAAAACTCCCGCCCCCCGCACCGAAAAGCCTATTCGTTCCGATGCCGGCTTTCGCGTGACTATTGTCACCCTCATGATTTTATGTTTCTGTGCCGCTGGCGCTAGCCTCACTCTATCCGTCCTTAGTTATATCCAAGACGACGCTCCTATCACCTTCCTCGGTGGTACCGACGGTAATTCCGCCAACTTCACTGAAGGCAGCATCGCTGAAGTCGCTAGTAAAGTCGCTCCCGGAGTAGTCTCTATCATTACCGAATCTCGCACTACTGGCTGGTTCGGCCAATCTTCTACCCAGACCTCTGCCGGTACTGGCATGATCGTCACCAAAGACGGCTATATTCTCACTAATAAACACGTTATCGACGGCGCTAATAATATCAAAGTTATCCTTGATAGTGGAGAAACTTACGACAAAGTTGCTCTCGTCGGCACCGACCCGCTTAATGATGTTGCCTTCCTCAAGATTAATGACGTCGATAATCTCCCCACGGTCACTCTTGGCGATTCTAAAACTATCTCCACTGGCCAGCCCGTCATCGCTATCGGTAATGCTCTCGGCCAATACCAAAACACTATCACTTACGGCATCGTTTCTGGCACTGGCCGCGCCCTTACCGCCTACAGCAGCGACATGAGCTCCGCCGAGAACCTCACCGACATGATCCAAACCGACGCCGCCATCAACTCCGGCAACTCTGGCGGCCCGCTCGTCAACGCCGCCGGCCAAGTCATTGGCATCAACACTGCCACCAGCAGTGAAGCTGATGGTATTGGTTTCGCGATCCCGATTTCTAGCGTCAAAGGCATGCTCCGCAACATCATGGAACACAATTCTAGCGACCGCGCCTACCTCGGCGTTTATTACATCAATATTACGCCCGACGTCGCCACCACTTATAATCTTCCCGTCACTAGCGGCGCTTATCTTACCGGCAGTAATCAAAACGCCGCTATCATCAGCGGTGGTCCTGGCGACAAAGCCGGTCTCAAAGACAAAGATATCATCACTAAAGTCAACGGCGTCGAAGTTGGCCGCGCCGGCACCGTTTCTACTCTCATTGGCGAATACGTACCCGGCGACACCGTCCAGCTCACCATTCTCCGCGACGGCAAAGAGAAGACTATCAATCTCACCCTCGGCAGTTATCAATCTGCTACCAACGCCAAAGCGCCTACCGAAAGCTAAACCACCCCTACAAAAAGCCAGGGAATTACACCCTGGCTTTTTGTAGTAAAGCTATAGAATTCTTCCCACTTTCGCTTCAGAACCATACACTTAATCTTACAGCTCATCCTCTACCACACTAAACACCCCGGTCTTTAGTTCAGTCTTTATCACTACATCAGGCTTATGTATATATTTATTATTCTTATAGTCCCACCAATATCGCCACACGCTCTCAAATATCAAACCATAACCTTCAGTCCTCACATGCAAAAATCCCGCCTTCTCCGCCATCGTAATTAAAGCTCGGTGCTGACATGGATCTGCCTCTAGCACCAAATAGTCCAACAAAATATGCTCCGCCCGCTGATGATAGCTAATCTGTCTAAGTAAGCGTTGATATAAAGACAAGCCATTATTACCCCTTGCATACAAAGCCGAAGCCGGTTCATAACTTAATGCTTCTAAATCTAGCCAATCCCAACTTTTATCTACATATGGTAAATTCGCCACCAGCACATTATAATATTCTGTCTGATCATCAAACCCCAAATCTTCCAACAAATTTGACTGCACCAAGTCTATCCGACCTTCATGCACCACATCATTATGTACCGCTATATCTAGTGCCCTTACACCCAAATCCGTCGCCAATACATATGCCTGCGGATATTCCAAGGCCAGCGTAATCGCAATACATCCGCTACCCGTCCCAATTTCCATAAACCTTGGCCGCTCCGGCAAATCTAAAGCCTTAATTAATTCTATTAAGCTTTCCGTCTCTGGACGGGGAATCAAAACCCCAGGGCACACTGCAAACTTTCGTCCATAAAATTCTTTCTCACCTATTACATACGCCAATGGCATCCCGTGCGCCCGCTTTCGCAACATCGCATCCGCCTTTTGCCTAGCTCGCCCATCAATTTCTTGCTCATCATGCGCTATCAACCAACTCCTATCCGCTTGTTTTGGCGCAAAAGCCTTCACCGCAATCACCTCCGCATCCAGCGCAGGTATTACAGCTCTCGCTTTCTTCAGCCACACCTCAATCGTTAATTTCTTATCTATCCTTGCCATCACAACCACACATCAACCGGCCCTCTGTCTCTATACGGCCAGCCTTATTATTCACTTATCATACCAGAAATAATCATAAAAGTAAACCCTCCCATCTTTCATATTTTATCCCATGAATATTACGTTACTCCACTCAAAGTATGCTATAATAAAACTTGGTAGGAGTCCTCGCTTCTACCAAGAAGGAAGCTATTCCGTAATTTAAGGAGTTTTTACACTTTGAGACGGTCGAACACTCAAAGTTTTATATTCTTATAATTTGCGTAACTAGCCCTCCTTTTGTAAAAATATATTTATTTCCCCAGGGTGCCTTTTTGTTGTTAAGGGTAAACAAGTTATAGCTGGGTATTCCTTACGCTTTAACTTGTGAAACTGGCTACGTTTGGTAACATCTTGGAATTATCTTTACTTTTGGAATACTATGGAGGTAATACTAAGCACCAAAAAGACGTCATTTTGGAGGTTTAAGTGCTCTTTCCCAGCAAAGATCATTGTAAGCTCGTTATACTTACTTTGATCATTGCCCAATGCGACAAAATAGCACCGACGGGGTGCTTTTTTGCTCTGCTGAATCGAACTTCCTTATTTTTCCAACCCTAGATTCCGCTCCGCCAAAGTCAATTCCTTAATCAAATCATCAATATCGCCATCCATCGCCGCCCCAATATTTGAGCGCGAATAATGAATCCGATGGTCAGTAATCCGATCTTGCGGGAAATTATATGTGCGAATCTTTTCACTGCGGTCGCCCGAACCAATTAAGCTCTTCCGCGCATCACTCGCCGCTTGCATTTCTTCCTGTTTTTGTTTTTCTAATAACCGGCTCCTTAGCACTGCCATCGCCTTTACACGATTCTGCTGCTGACTGCGCTCATCTTGCATTGCCACTACGATACCAGTCGGCAAATGAGTAATCCGCACCGCCGAATCCGTCGTGTTCACCCCTTGACCGCCATGCCCGCCCGAACGATAAATATCAATTCGCAAATCTTCCGGCTTTATCTCCAAATCCGTCTCGCTTGCCTCTGGTAACACTGCAACCGTTGCCGTAGAAGTATGAATCCGCCCCTGCGATTCCGTCACTGGTACTCGCTGCACCCGATGCACACCGCCTTCATACTTCAGCTGACCATATGGCTTCTCGCCCGTCACCCGCACAATCACCTCCTTCATGCCACCAGCTTCGTTCTCGTTTTGCGAAATCAATTCCACCTTCAGATGATGACGCTCCGCATAACGTACATACATACGATATAATTCACCCGCGAACAAAGAAGCCTCATCTCCGCCCGCCCCCGCTCGGATTTCCATAATCGCCGGCTTATCATCTGCCGGATCATGCGGCAAAACCTTCTCCTCCAGCTCCGTCTTCCATTCTTCAATCTTCTGCTCCAAAGAATGGATATCCTCACGCGCCATCTCGCCCAATTCCGGGTCATTCACCAGCTCCATCGCCTCTGCAAAATTTTGCTGTGCTTGCTTGATTTTTTTCGCTAAATCTAAAATATCATTAATCTCCGCCAATCTCCGCGACTTCTCTGCAAAATCTGGCTGCACATACGCCTCTGGCTTCGCCAAAAAATCTTCAATTTCATTTTTTTCTTTTATAAAATTCTGGATTTCTATACTCATTTATGCTATTATAGCATACATAGGGCTAGAACGTAAATTTTATTGATCTCTTTTTACGTTTTAGCCCTTGTAAAGAGAACATACCTGGCTAGAGTGCACGGAAAAGCTAGGAAGCGAATGAAGAAGTTTAATAAATAGGCTCAAAGAAACAGCGCTAGCTGGTTCTTTAGCTCAGTTGGCTAGAGCGTACGATTCACATTCGTAAGGTCATTGG
>CAYUCN010000031.1:0-13102 GCA_964443395.1 uncultured Candidatus Saccharibacteria bacterium
TAGGTGGTAGTAATAAAGCCTATGCTGCAGAGTTAACATCTAGTACTAATGATACATCAGCAGCTTTGATCGTAGATGATGGTAATATCGAGGATGTGATACTCGCAGAAAGCGGAGTGAATTATAAAAGCCATAATATTAAGATCAAAGCTGCTAATGTAGAATCATATACCTTACAAATCTCTGCTAGTAGTAATGGTACTAGTGAACTAAAGCTTGATGGTGGTAATACTACCATTCCGGGAGCGGGCGGTGTAGTAGGTAGCAATATGCCTACTAACACATGGGGTTATGCCTGGGGAGCAGAGAACGCTACTGAAGACTCCATGACCTACTACACCTTGCCCGCTTACGGAAGTGTAGGTACCACCATCAGCACAGGCTTACTAGCTTCTGATACTCCTACTAATAATACTATTGATACTAGTAATAAGTTATCCTTTGCTGCTAACTTCAGTGACAATATACCATCAGGGCATTATACTACTAGCGTATTATTATCATTGGCGGTGGAGCCGAGAAAAAACACGGCATTATGGGATAATGGCGTAGATAGTGATATAGAATACATGCAAGAGATGACACCTGATATATGTAATAACTCATCCGTACCAACAGGTTCTCAAATTCAATTAAAGGATTCTCGCGACGAAAAGGTTTATTGGGTAGGTAAACTTAAGGATGATAATTGTTGGATGACGCAAAATCTTGATCTTGACATTTCGGCTGAAGGTCTCAGCATGAGTGACACTGATATTACAACTAGTTGGAGTAGCACTGCTACTTATAAACCTATATCTACATATAAAACTACTAACCCCTCGGGGTTTGGCACTGGAGAAGACTCAGTTACATCATGGGATCCGGGCGATAAATATTCCACGGGCTCAACCACAAGTCAAAATAACGGGCATGACCATCAGGGTAATTACTATACATATGTAGCTGCTACCGCTGGAACCGGTGGCGGACTAAGCAATAATAGTAGTGCGAGTGGTAGTATCTGTCCTAAGGGGTGGCGGTTACCTATCTATAATGGCTCTAATAAATCCTATAATAATTTATTAAGTGGATTAAGCGGCAGTGCAGCCAGTGGTGCTTTACGAGCTGCTCCATACAATTTTATATACAGTGGTTATATTGATACTAACACATTGAAAGACGTAGGTGCAAATGGCCGCTATTGGTCATCTGCAACTTCTAACCTTTCGATTGTTGCTAGTGGTGCTAATCCAGCCAGTCTTAGTCCTCGTTATTTCGGTCTTTCCGTTCGTTGTGTTGCTAGATAAACCACGTACATAGTCTTGTCTGGGGCATCCGGAGACTATGAGATTGTAAGTCTCTAGTACTTTCACTATAAGTGAACGCTACTGGCTAAAGTGATGTATTGAGCTAGGCCTATGCTATACAATTTTAGCGAGCATAGACCACCTTCTCCTGATATCACGTATATTCCTGACGCAACCGAGGAGTTCGCCCGTAGGGCGGTTTCCTCGGCTTGCCAGCGTATGAAATCGCAAGTTTACGAGCGAAGCGGAAGCTTGCTTCCATTTCCGAGTAAACGCCGCGATATCTGACCGCAAGGTCAGATGGGCTATCAGGAGATGGCGTGAGATAAAATTCGTATAGCATAGGTCTAGCTTTTACAATACTACCGGTGAACGTTAGTGAAAGTACTAGAGACTTCAAGATCAATGAGCGCTAGGGGCTGGTCTCTTAGAAAAATGGCTGATGCTGATATCTTATAGTATTGGTCTCACCGGCGAACGTTAGTAAAAATGCTAAAGAATGCATTGCATGTGGATTGAGGGTGCGAGAAGGCTAAGTACCTCCCATATCTCCAGAAGTTTTCGGATACGCAAAAAGCAAAGTCAACAAAAGCAAAACCAACCCGTTGCCCCAAAACACATTCCGTGCTACAATCGTAATATGAAATCCGGAGGCAAATTTAGCAAAAAGTTCACTCGCTGGTGCGACGAGTGGAAGATGGCATTCTCTGGCGTTTTGTTAGCTACTCGTAGCAGTAAGTTCTTAATCTCTTTCGTGATTGCTTTTATATTTTTTGGCACGTTGATGAATCTGCTTTCCGCTAGCTCGGCTGCGTTAGATCTCTTCTGGGCCACCAATTTTGGCGGCAAAATCGGTATTATTTGGGATAGCTTTTTAGCAATTTTTGGTTTTGGCCGTAACTTTTGGGATTGGTTATTAAACTTCGTTATTATTATCCTGCAGAGCGTGCTAATTGGACTAGTAGTTTTTGTCTGGCAGAAGAAGCGCCGTTCTCGCCGCGAGCAATTTCTTGCCGGTGTGCAAAACTCTGATAACTTACAAAGCGCTGGCCTAGTAGCAGGCTTGGCGGTTTTGGGGTCGGGTTGTCCTACTTGCGGCACTACTTTGCTCATGCCCATTCTCGGCACGGTTTTTAGCTCTAGCGGCTATGTCGTGGCGGGGGCTATTTCTAGCATCCTTACTGCTGGCGCAATTTTATTAGCGCTGTTTACTCTTAAGCGAATTGGCAAAGATGCATATGTTTTAGTCTGTAGTGAGAAATTTGCGAAACGGCATAATCATAAGGAGCAAAATGGAAGAATATAGTAAGTCTAGTAATAAATCACGCATTTGGCGCATGTTGGCAATTGTTGTCGTAGTTGGGCTATTTTTGGTGCTCATTATTATTAATGTTACTTCGCGCCCATCGCTGAGCGACCAAGTTTGGGATCAGCGTACTACGGTAGGGAATCTAGAAGCCAAAAATTATTATATTATGTATACCGATCTCATGTGTCCGTATTGTGATGTCTTCTCTCGTGAAATGATGAATCACTGGGATGAATTTGAACAATATATTGCCGACAACGACATTCTCTACGAAATCCGCCTCACCGACTATCTCTACGAAGGTAATAACATCCAATCTTCGCGCGACTCGGCCGAAGCCGTCTATTGCGCCACTAGGGAAGACCGCTTCTGGGACTATTATCATGAGGCTTTGCAGACTCTCTGGGATGATTATCACTCTAAGGGTATTGGCGTTAGCAAAACCGCTCCCCGGATTCAAAACATACCCGATGATTATTGGCTGAAGATCGGCCATAGTATCGGCCTCGGTCAGACTTTTGATGATTGCGTCGCGAACCACGAAGCTCTGGACGAACTCGGTAAGAACACTGCTCGCGCTCTCCAAGCTTCTCAAGGCATGCCGTCGTTTAAGTTTAATAAATTCACTACCTCTGGTTTTGACAACAACTGGGATTGGACCTACGTCAAGCAATACCTAGACGCTGGTCTCAACGCCAAATAGGTTTTAGCAATTTATAGAATATCCTTAGGCGAAGAATGTACCGCCTAAGGATAAGAATGTTACTCTTCTTCTTGTATTATAGCTCTACCGGCTTCTGCTCACCTGTGCGTAAATCTTTCAGCATAAACTTATGCGTTTTAGCTTCTTCCTCGCCTAGGATAATCGCCGCGCTCGCCACTTTACTAGCATACTTAATTTTATCACCCAACTTCTTCTCAGTATATACTACATCGCAGGATTTACCGCTCCGGCGCAGTTTCTCTGCTAATTCTTCCGCTGCTGCAAATTCATTTTTACTAATTGGTATAATACAAATCTCCACTGGCATCTTCTCGCTCGCTCGCACTAAATTGTATTCGCGCAAAATATAAAATAGTCGTGTCAAGCCAATCGATCCACCCACGCCTGGTAGAGCTTGGTCGGTATAATTCTGCGCTAAATTCTCATAGCGTCCGCCGCTACAAAGCGAGCCAATTTCTCGATATTCCGGCGCAATTGTCTCAAACACCGTCCCCGTATAATAATCTAGTCCGCGTACAATAATCATATCCGCAATTACCTCTAGATTCTCAGCACTTTTATGCTCTAACAACTGCAAAACTTCGTCTAGTGCGGCTATCCCTTCCCGGAACAAATCATTATCTAGATTTAAGTTTTGCAAACCTCGGATAACTTCTGCGCGTACTCCATGAATCTTACTAAATGTTGTAATTTTTACAACATTCTCGGTGCCAACATTCAAATCTAATAACGCTTGGAATGTTACCTCTTCTGGAACTTTCTCGGCATGATCAATAATATTATAAATTTCTGCGGCACGATGTTGTAGATTGAGCGCTTCTAGTAAGCCACTAAGGAGCTTACGATTGCTCACTCGCACCACTAAATGTGTAATTGGCAAAATTCGCAAAGCATCAATCAGTGTACTAATCACCTCAGCATCGTACGCAATTGGTAAGTTCTGCCAACCAATCACGTCCACATCGCATTGATAGAACTCCCGAAACCGCCCTTTCTGTGCGCGTTCACCGCGAAAATTCCGCCCGATCTGCGTAACTTTAAATGGAAAAACTAAATCATTCATATGTTCCACTACGTAGCGCGCCAACGGCACAGTGTGATCAAACCTCAAAGCCTGATCCGCATCATCGCTAGTTTCACTAGTTTTAACAACTTTGTAAATTTGTTTTTCTGTATCACCGCCTGCTTTGGCCAACAGTACTTCACTGCGCTCAATCATTGGTGTTTCAATATTCTGGAAACCATGCGCTACAAACGCCGCAGCAATGCCAGACTTTAGACGATTAAATTCAGCTTGCAGGCTCGGCAACAGCTCTTGCATGCCACTAATTGGTGCAGTATTAAACTTTTTCATACCAATATTATATCACACTTACCTTCAAGATAAGCTAGTTTCGTAAGTAGAAGCTCTACGGGCAGTATAAAATTAATGCGCTAAAAGTCTCTAGCATTTTTGCTATAAGTGAGCGTTTCCCGGCTGGAGCGAAATGCCGAGGATAGCGAATAGAAAGAAAGTTTTACTTTCTTTCTTGAGCGACACAGGCAGAGAGCAGCGTAGCTGCGACATCCGATTTATGTGCATAATGTAAAGGATAAACATAAGCTAGAAACATAATGATGAGAGCTCCACCGGTGAACGTTAGCAAAAATGCTAGAGACTTATACATTACGTTGGACTGCTTAAGATCTCTATCAAGCAGCTTGACAACATAAGCATAAACATAAACAAAGAATTGCAAATAATATCATAATATGCTATAATGAAACCATGATCAAGGTCTGGGATTATTTTATGCGTCGTAAAAGCTTGCTTTTGCTGATGCTAGTCCTTTTCTCTGCTGGCGGCGTTCTCAGTTATCGTGCGCTGCAGAGTTGTGCTGTTGATCGACCAGTAGAGTATATTCGAATTGATTCGTTGCCGGTCGTAGAAATCCCGCGCACGGGCGGGGAAGCTTCCGATCCAGAGCCTTCTCAAACTTTCAGTGTTATGAATCCGAACGACGTCACTAGCTTGACTTTCTCCGGAGCAGAATCTATTAATTCGCAAGATAGCCTCAGTGACGAGGACAGATTATTAGAACAGCAAATTAAACTTCTACAAGAACAAAATCAAAAATCCCAAAGTGCCCCTCAGGCTCAGAGGATTACAGTATATATGGCCGAACCCACTCTAGCTCCACACTCTTTCCTGAGCAACCTCCTGCTTGGCGTGGTTGTCCTAGTAGTCATAGCTCTAGGCACCTATCTTACCTACCAGCATTTTATGCGTTAAAAATGATGCGCTTGTATTTTTGCGTTTTATATCTAGCGCATTTTTTTACTGCGTGTTATAATGACTTCATGGCACTGTGGCGGAGTGGTTACGCAGCGGTCTGCAAAACCG
Source organism: uncultured Candidatus Saccharibacteria bacterium (assembly GCA_964443395.1). Lineage (GTDB taxonomy): Bacteria > Patescibacteriota > Saccharimonadia > Saccharimonadales > Saccharimonadaceae > Nanosyncoccus. The sequence goes on from CAYUCN010000031.1 coordinate 5,706, forward strand.
CGTACACCGGTTCAATTCCGGTCGGTGCCTCCACAAAAAGAAATCCCTCTAGGGATTTATTTTTGTGGAGGAATAATGAACCGGAAAGCGAACCGGGAACCAGGTCGCACGCGCGAATGGCCGTAGGTTCAAAATCGAGCTTGCTCGAATTTGAACCGCTATGAGTGCGGTAGAGATTTGCGCAGCAAATCGCGCCTTTCCGGTCGTCTATCTAGGCGCCGCCCTGCCGCTGAATTTTACGCAGTAAAACGAAGTTTTCCGGTCGGTAGATTATAGCGCCCAGCTGATTTTAGCCTGCAAACATCTTCCTGATCGCATCCCGATATATCTCTTTAACATTCTCATACTGCCCTGGATGCTGCCTAAGATAGTGACTTATCATTACACCACTATTAATTTCTAAAACCAAAAGTCCTCCGTCTTTCGTATCTATTATATCTACACTCCCAAATCTCAAGCCAATCTCTTTTATCGCTCGCTCGGCCAAATGCAGAATTTCTTCTCTTCGCTTATCAGGCAAGGGCTCAGAAATCGCTCCCTGCTGCAAATTAAACTTCCAGCTAGTTTTATCTGGCAAAGTTTTTTGATACGCCAATCTCACTTCGTTATCTAGAATAATCACACGATATTCATGCAATATCTCATAATATGGCGACATGCAAGCCGTCTCGCTGCCAGCAAAAATTTCTGCCAGCACTGGCACTACTTCTTCAACCTTCGATATACGGTAAGCTTGCCTTCCGCCCGTCCCGCAATTCGGCTTTAGTACGACTCCCTCACTATGCCGAGCTAGAAAATCATACACATATTTCGGCGTATTCTTGCCAAAAGCGTACAAAGCATTATTACTAAACGGATAAATCACCTCATGTATTACCGCTGGAACATCAGCGTTTCTTAATATCTCGGATGCCGCAGTCTTATCATCACTTATTAAACTTGCCGCCTGCGTATTTAATCCGAATTTATATCCTACAATATATCGCGTTTGTCCATTCTTTTGCAACTGTTTTACCCAGTTATTGCAGAGAAAACTCAATTTAATCCCTTCCTCATGACAAATTCGGTACAACATACTGTCATAAGATGGTAAATCTTGACCATCAGAAACAAACTCTTTATTTTGGCTCATACTGAGGTGTATTATATAATACTCTCCCTAAATAATCCAGTAATCACCCGTAATTTTATGAAAAACACAAAAATCCACAAAACTACACAAAAACCTTTGACTATTAAAACCCGATGTGCTATAATGAACTTATTAACAATTAAATGTTAATCCGTGCGAGCTTAGCTCAGTTGTTTAGAGCGCTTCCTTGCCAAGGAAGAGGTCGAGAGTTAGAGTCTCTTAGCTCGCACCATATATCTTCGTTTTTAATTTTTATACAGATATTGTTAATACTTGCTAGGTAAAATACTCTTCATCAGGAGAGTATTTTGCTTGGTTTATTTGGAACTGAAATATTATTTTACTAATTTGGAATTATCATATTTGCAGTATAGTGTCTCAAACTGAAATGTTGCATTCCATCCACAATTCTGATACTATATATAATATAAGCATCAACACAAACACAGGACTAAAAATATGCCACCAAAACAAGAAAATTCTCCCGCCACCACTTCCGCGCCATTACCAAGCTCACTAGATCATTCTCACGATTCTCAATTATCCGTAAGTCAGCCTGATTCTACATCCGCACCTGCAGAAGCCGAACCTGCGCTAGCAAGCAATACTTCTGGCGTTCCATCCTCTCAAAATGTTAGCGCCCCTACTAATAATCAGCCTGCCCAATCTCAGCCTAAAAAGCTTGCACTTAGCGGTATCGAAAAATTGATTAAAACTTGGTATTTCTGGGCAATTGCCGGGTTGACCATTTTTGCAGTTTGTAGCCTTGCTTTTGGCGCATATGAGCTCAATAATGACATGGCCGCGCAAGACGAGATCGCCCGGCTCAACACCGAAGTTGACCGTCAGCGCCAACAGCTTATTAAGTACGGTGCACAGTTAGGCATCAAAGTCGATGAGAACGGTTATCCGCAAGACCCCAATTCGCCCACCCAACCAGCCGAAGAAACCATCGCTAGCCAAGATTATATTTACATCGGTGAGTGGGGGCTAAAGTTTAAGATCCCTTCTGACCTTACTAAAGTTTCTTATATTTATGATGGGTCTAAGTGGGGTGATACTGCGCAAACTAGCCTCCGCATTACTGGATTAATCAAAGCCGCCGATTATTACCCCGACGAATCCGGCTATATGCCTGCCTTCTCTGACTTCCGCGAAATCAACACGGAAACACTATCAGCTCTTGGCACACTTACGCGCGTACGCAAAATTTCCCAAGGCAATACTAAACATTGCCCAGATATTCCCAATGAGGACCGTTTAGAATATGTTCATACTGACGATAATCATTGCTATCTCTACTCTGAGCCCGATTTATCGGGGATTAGCGATGAGCAAGAACATACCTGGGCAGAAGTCGCCACTAAACTCATCCGCCGTATGCTTTCTCAGGATATTACCACTTTCTAATTACATATATAGCGAATACACTTAACTACTTTAACTTCGTAATATCGCTAAAATAATATTTATCATCAGTCTTCTTAAACCGATATTGATATTGGTTAAATAGACTTGCATGTTTAGCAAAATCTTCTATCTCCGCATTCTTTACCGCTGCGTCGAAGAGATTGTCGAAAGTATAAAAACTTCGTTCTTTTTGATCATAAATCGCCGCCGTCGTCATAAAATAGAGCACATTACCTTCTTCGCGAATTTCAGTGATTTCTTCGCGAATCTGACGATTGGCCGCATTGATACAAGTTGTATCCGGAATTAAAAAACTATCCGTAATCTTATCATAGGTAAACTTCACGCAGCCGTGCGTAAAATCTTGCTTTGCAAAATTCTCCGCAGACCCAAATAATTCTACAAAAGCCTCTCGCAATTCTTCGCTCGGTATTCTCAAATCCGTACCATTATTATAAATCGGATTTGTACTCAACTTATTAAACGCCATGCTCAGCAAATAAGCTGACTCAATCTCGCTTACTTTGCGATCGTCGCTATACATATAATAAGCGCTTAGCTGATCAGCATTCGGCTGCGTATCTAGATTTTTAAATAAATCACCGTAAGTGTTTTTATACCAATCCAAATCTTTTACTACTTCCGCTACGTTAGCATCGTTATCAGTTTGCGTCGAAGCATGCTCGGCCCTATCCGGCTTAAAGAAGCTAAAATATTCCGCATCGTACAGACAATATCCAAAATATCCTACTATTACCGCCAGTAACAAAATCAAGATATCCCTCAAGATAAACCCCGCCCTGCGTCGCCGCTCTACCTTTTTAATTTGCCGATCCATCACGGTGCCTAGTTCTGTATGAATATGTTCCTGCAGCTCCGCTACAATCTCAAACTTCGCGTTCTCAATCTGCTCACGAATCGAAGCCTGAAAATCATCGTGCGGCATTTTTGCTGAACTATGACCGTCACTTTCTGCAGATAACTCAATTTTTACCGCAATATCCGCGTCGTCGTCATCCTCTCCATCATCATCTTCTTCTGCATCATCATTATCATCTTTGTCAGCGATTTTAGAATTTTCATTAACAACGTCGTCTTCGTTATTATCTTTGTCCTTGGCGCCAGTTTCATCATCAGAGAATCTCTCTGACGCATCCGCCTCATCACCTGCGCCTTCCGCGGTATTCTCCGTATCCTCATTTACTACCTCCGCTTCTTGCGGCTCAGGAGTGGGTTTATCCTCATGAGAGTTTTTTGTCGTCTCCATGTCCTCCTCTGGATTAGCTTTGTCTTGTGTTGCCCGGCCCTTTTCTTCTGCATCACTGCTAGTGGCAGATTTTTTTGCATCTTCTGTCATGTGTTACCTCTCTTTAGTACCCCAATTATAACACAAGGATTATGTAGACGTAAACACTTTTATGTGCAGTTTGTAAAAATTACTTGACCTTTCTTGCGAAAATGGTTATACTTAGTATAAGTTAATTAAACCTTAACCCAAAAGGAGTTCTTAAAAATGACAAAAACAACTGCGAAATCCTGCAACAAGGCCAATAAAGCTTGCAGCTCTTGCCAGGCTAAGCCCAAAAACGTTGCCGCACGCGCTACTACTCGTGAGGTGGTTCTGCCAGAAGATTACGAGCCCATCAGTATGTGGGGATATTTCGGCTACGAATTTCTCTTTGCTATCCCAGTAGTTGGGTGGATTCTTTGTATTAGTTTTGCCCTGATGGCACGCAATCATAACTTGCGCAATTTCGCGCGTTCGCAATTCTGCTATCTGATCATCTATCTTGTCATTTTCTGTCTGTTGGCAGCTTTTGGTATTCTCGAGCAAATCCTCCGTTCCTTAGGCATTATCTAATCTGGACAAAAAACTTTACCTCGTGTATAATAGTAACATTGTAAAAGGAGATTAGATATGAGCGCAGGATGGATTATCGCCATTGTGATCATCGCAATTATCGTTATATTAATTGCGTTAGTCATGGGCACCTACAATAGCTTAGTAAAATTAAATGAGCGTGTCAATGAAGCTTGGTCAGACATTACTGTCCAGCTTAAATACCGTGCCGATCTTATACCAAACTTAGTCGAAACCGTCAAAGGCTACGCTACGCACGAGAAAAGTGCTTTCGAGGATGTCACTAAGGCTCGCGCTGCCGTTATGGGCGCAAAAGACGTTAAAAGTACTGCTGAAGCTGAACGCTCTCTAGAAGGAGCCTTGTCCAAGATTTTTGCCATCGCCGAATCTTACCCAGAGCTAAAAGCTAATACTAACTTCCAACAGTTGCAGCTTCAGCTCCAAGACGTTGAAGACAAAATCCAGGCTGCTCGCCGCTTCTATAACGCTGGTGCCAAGGAACTTAATACTAAGATCAAAATGTTCCCATCCAATGTTATCAATAGTATGATTGGTCATTTTAAACAACGCGACTATTATGAAGTCCCCGAGACCGAACAAGCCGCTATCGAGAAAGCTCCTGAAGTTAAGTTTAATTAAAAGTAAATGTACAAGCAAATCGCCGCCAATAAAAGAAATACAGTTCTCATTATGCTGTTTTTCGTGGCCTTCATCGCCGCTATTGGCTGGCTTTTTGCTTACTTTATGCACGACTGGGGAATTGCTATTTGGGTGTTGATTATCGCAATTATTTATGCCGCTGTGCAATATTTCTTGTCCGCTCAACTTGCCGTTATGATGACTGGCGCTAAACAGATCAAGAAAAAAGATAATCCTCGGCTTTATAATACCGTAGAGAACTTATCTATCGCCACCGGTCTACCTATGCCCAAAGTCTACATTATTGACGATCCTGCCCCCAACGCTTTTGCCACTGGTCGCGACCCTAAGCACGCCATGGTAGCGGCCACTACTGGCCTATTAGACATTATGGATAATAAAGAGCTCTCCGCCGTGATGGCGCACGAGATGTCGCACGTTAAGAATTATGATATCCGCGTCTCTATGATTACTTTTGGTTTAGTTTGCATTGTCGGCTATATTACCGATCTCGCTGTCCGCATGATGCTCTATACTAATGACAATGATAGTGATGATAATAGTCCCGTTGGCCTAGTTGTCATGCTAATTGTTTCGATTTTAGCTCCGATTGTCGCTTCTTTGGCGCAACTCGCCGTCTCGCGTGAGCGAGAATATCTAGCCGACGCTTCAGCTGCTCACATTACACGTTATCCCGAAGGGATGATTTCCGCTCTCAAAAAACTTGATACTCATGCCCGCCCTATGAAACACCAAAACCCTGCTACCGAAGGACTTTTTATCAACAACCCTCTGCGTAAGGGCGGCATTAATAATTTGTTTAGTACCCACCCACCCATAGAAAAACGCATCGAAAGGCTAGAGCATGGTAAAAACACGTTCTAAAAAATTCAAGAAATTTTTTGTTGACTTGCGTGTCCGCTGGCGCAATTTCCGCAAAGATGGAGTGAAGCTCCACAAAAGCTTTAAACGTTCTTATCGTGAAGATTATGTTCGCGAAACGCAGACTCCTGGCTTACTTTCTCATGCCATCCTCACTTTTCAGACCATCTTTAAGCACTGGCGCACTTTCCTTCCGCTGATTGCTATCATGGTAGTGATGTATATTATTCTCGTGGGTATGCTCAGCGAAGATCTTTATCAGCAATTCCAAGATTCCATCAATGAATCCAGCGCCGAATTAGCTGGCGGTCAAATTGGCAACTTCGCTAAGGCTGGTCTCTTGTTGCTTTCTACCATCACTACTGGTGGCCTTAGTACTGGTATGAGTGAAGTTCAAATGGTTTTCATGGTGATCTTATTCTTAGTCATGTGGCTTGTTACTATCTATTTATTACGCCATTTTATGGCTGGTGGCAAACCCAAGCTTCGCGACGGGCTTTATAATGCTCTTAGTCCACTTATCTCCACACTCTTAGTTTTCGTGGTGATTTTTATCCAACTCATTCCACTAATGCTAGTCGTTATCACCTATTCCGCTGCCGTCATGACAGATTTTCTCTCTACGCCGTTTTATGCTTTAGTCTACTTTATCTTTGCCGCACTTATGATCTTGATATCTCTATATCTGTTATCTTCATCACTCATCGCGCTAGTTGCCGTTACTTCGCCTGGCATGTATCCAATGCGTGCACTTTTTTCTGCATCAGACCTAATGGCTGGGCGCCGTACTCGGATGGTCATCCGAGTAATGTACTTACTGATCGTTATTGCTTTTATTTATTTCGTCGTGATGACGCCAATTATTCTCCTAGATATGTGGCTTAAGAGTATGTGGGAGTGGCTCTATGGCGTGCCGATTGTGCCATTCTGTTTACTATGTGTTACTTGTTTCATCTTTATCTATGCTACGACATATATTTATAAGTATTATCGCTGGCTTATCGAATACCGAGAGAAGTAATCCGATATTACAACATTAATCCAATAATAACCAAAATGATATGTTGTAAAAAATACAACATATTTCCGGCGAATGACTCTTTCTTTATGATATAATAAAACTGTTGCAAGCCAGTCATAAATAGAAACGGTTTTTAGTACCCATAGTTTTGTTCGTCGATAAGCTACAGCATCGCAAGTTTTTAGCTCGATGAACAAAACGTTTCTGAGGCTCGGTTTGCAACACCGTCTTGCGGTGCTGTTTTTGTTATGAAAGCATAATAGGCAGGCCCATAAAGCTATAGTTGAAATATAGCTTAATTATATATAACTTAGCTAATTCGCTTCTAGTATTCCAAAGGAGCAGGAGAAGTTATATATAGGAAGCCTGTCTTTTTGATACTCAAAAACATAAAAACCTAAGCACCACAGGGAATAAATATATTTACAACAAAAGGAGGGCTAAATGCACAA
>CAYUCN010000032.1:0-12999 GCA_964443395.1 uncultured Candidatus Saccharibacteria bacterium
AGATTAAAGAGATTGAGGTAAAACTTAAGAAACTAGAGCAAGAAAATGATAGATATATTGATGTTTTTGGTAAAGGCTTAATTACAGAAAATAAATTAAGAGCTTTGACTGATGAACTGAGAGACAGAAAACTTGACCTAGAAACTAAGAAATTAGAATATAAGCAAATTATTAATAACCGTCCTACTATTTCTCCTTTAAAACTAGCAGAAAATATGGTAAAATTATTACAAGAAAAGTTGTCCTTTGAAGATAAGCAAAAAATCGTGAGAGTTGTAGTAGAAAAGGTCGTAGCAACTCCACTAGAGGCTACTATATATGGTAGGATTCCAATTATTGAAGGAATTGACAACAGTATAATAACAGTTAACGAAAACGAAGGAAAGGTTGGTTTTGAATCTAAAGATAGCAATCTTCAAAATCTAAACCAACATATTACTACAGAATCGAGCAACACAAAATGCTTGGCTCCAAAAAATTTTACTTCGGGAAAGGTTGGGTTTGAACTTAAAGATTGGAATTGTCGGTCTGCCGAATGTAGGAAAGTCGACGTTATTTAATGCACTGACAAACGCAGGGGCTTTGGCGGCGAATTATCCTTTTGCAACGATAGAGCCGAACGTAGGAATTGTGCCGGTGCCGGATGCGAGATTGGATGTGCTCGCAAAGATGTATGAAACGGAAAAGGTGATCCCGGCGACAGTGGAATTTGTAGATATTGCGGGATTGGTAGAGGGGGCGAGTAAAGGCGAAGGGCTGGGGAATAAGTTTTTGGCACATATCCGTGAATGCCAGGTGATTTGCCATGTAGTGAGAGTATTTGAGGATGATGATGTAATTAGGGCGGAAGGCTCTAAAGATCCGCAGCACGATATTGATGTGATTCGGACGGAGTTAGAGTTGGCGGATTTAGAGACGCGAGAAAAGGCGGAAGCGAAGCGTAAAAAGAATGCTGGCAAAGATGACCCTAGTATGGCGATTCCCTACTTAACGGATAAACCAGTGATTTACATGTTTAATGTGGATGAGAAAGAGTTGGTAGATGAAGAGCTGAAGGCAAAATTGGCGGCAAGTGTGGCACCGAGCCAAGCAGTGTTTGTGAATGCGAAGTTAGAGGCAGAAATGTCGGGAATGACGGCGGAGGAGCGAAAAGAATTTCTAAAAGAATATGGAGTGGAAGAGGATGCGTTGGGTGAGTTGATCAAGGCGGCTTATAAAACTTTGGGTTTACAGAGCTTCCTTACGGCGGGCAAGAAAGAAGTGCGAGCCTGGACAATTAAACAAGGCGCAACGGCGCCAGAAGCAGCGGGGGCGATCCATAGTGATTTTGAACGCGGGTTTATCGCAGCGGAAGTGATGAAATATGATGATCTAGCGGAACTGGGGAGCGAGCAAGCAGTAAAGGCGGCGGGCAAGCTGCGTACCGAAGGTAAGACTTACGTAATGCAGGATGGTGACATTGTGGAATTTCGGTTTAACGTGTCGCGTTAGGAAACTGTTGGAAAGATTCTATGGGTGAGGTTAACAAAAAGACAACACGAAAAAGCGCTAAAGGTAATGCTATGGGTGCGCAAAAGAGCGCAAAAGTAATCAGAGCAAGGCGAGATTACGTAGATGCGCAGTTGGTGCGCAAAAAGATGCGCCACCGCGCTACAGCTACCCTGAAGGACGGCGATAAAAAGTTTGCGGAAGGGTTGTGCTTTAAGAAGTTGTTTTTTGTGTTTTTGGTGGGGTCAGTAATTGGCACGATTTATGAAGACATTTTGATTTATTTGCAGAGTGGTGTTTGGATGAGGCATCGCGGGGTGATATATGGGCCGTTTAATGTGATTTATGGGTTTGGGGCAGCGCTGATGTGCTGGTTTTTATTAAGAAAGAAATATAATAATTGGCAGATTTTTGGCTGGTCGGCACTACTGGGTGGGATAGTGGAATTTATGTTGAGCTATTTGCAAGAAACTTTTACGCAGACTACTTCTTGGGATTATAGCGGGATGTTCTTGAATATCGATGGGCGAACAACGATACCATTAATGCTGGTATGGGGGTTGATGGGACTAGTCTTAGTAAAAGTGATATATCCGTTTTTGTCATATTGGATAGAAAAAATTCCGTCACAACCAGGCGAGATAATATATAGGATATTATTAGTATTTATGATTTTGAACTGCTTAGTGTCATGGACGGCGATTATTCGGCAGACTTTGCGACATAATAATATTGCACCGATAACACCAGTAGGCGAATTATATGACGAGTATTATAATGATGAGTTTTTAGAGAAGTATTTTCCTAATATGGTACGTACCGGAGGCAAGAAATGATTAGTATATTAGGCGTAGTGCTGTTATTGGTGGCAGGCGTGATGGCAATTTCTGCTAATCTGGCCTTGAAGCGAGATCGATTAGCCTTGCAAAAGCGACCCTTGCCGAAGAAAATAGCGATATTAATTCCGGCTCGATACGAGAGTAAAGTAATTGAAGGGTTATTAGAAAGTATCACGCGACAAAGTGTGTTAGTAGAGATGCGTGATGTATACGTAATAGTAGAAGCGGCAGAAGACCCGACGGTGGAGATTTGCCAAAAATACGGAGCGAGTGTAATTATACGAGAGCATTTGGAACTGCAGCGGAAAGGTTACGCTCTAGATGAGGCGGTGAAACAAATCCTAGCGAAACGCCATTATGATTTGTATTTTGTGTTTGATGCGGATAATAGATTGGCGTCAAATTATTTAGAAGAGATGCTAAAGATTTATGCTTTGGGCTATCGCATGGCGACTGGATATCGTCATGCGAAGAACAATAATAAAAATGTGATTGCAGCGGTCTCGGCATTGACCTTTACGATGATTAATACGTTAGGAAATAAAAACCGGATTCGGCATGGTGCGAATATTGTTTTTTCTGGAACGGGTTGTTATATAGATGGTGGTTTGATAGAACAGTGGCAAGGTTGGCCGTTTCATAGTTTAACGGAAGATTATGAGATGTCTTTATATGCGATTGTGCATGGAATATCGACTTTTTATAATGAAAAGGCGATATTTTACGATGAGCAACCGACTAAATATATACAAACAGTGGATCAGAGAGTACGCTGGATAAAAGGATATTTTACGGCGAGAGCAGAGTACATTCCGCAAATGCGAAAGTTGAAGCATACCCATAATCAGGGTAGCGTCATGAAAGAGCGCGTAGGGGTGAAGCCAGTGATTTTGGCCTTAATAGGTGTGATTTGTTTGCTGCTGGAGGATATTATTGCAATGTTTAAGACGGGTAATATTTGGCTGATGTTGGGGATTTTGGCGGGGATTTTGTTGTTGGTTTATGTAATTCTGATGATTATTACAATAACGATGATTAAACGGGAGAAAATGAAGTTCTCAGCAGAGATGAAATGGCGGGCGATACTTTATAATCCGATTTATTTATTAAGCTATGTTCCCTGCGCTTTAAAAGCTTTGTTTACGAAGAATGTGGCATGGAAGCGGATTGAGCACGGCGGTAAGTAAATGTTGATTTTGATTAGCTAAGAGATTTACGGAGTTTTTTGAGGGTGGGGTTGATGATATATTTGCGGTAAGCATCTGGTGCGAGCTGGCTTTGTTGGAGAGTGGGTAAGGCGAGAGCGGCGCCGTTGTTGGCTTTGGACTGACGGCGAGGATTGAGATGAATTTCCGAATCATTAGGGCTGGGCAAAAGCCACTCGGAGATATTAGTGCCGTTGTTATGGAGGCGAAGAAATTCGCGGAAGAGCGAGATGGTGCGGTCTGGCTGATTAGTAATAAAACAGGTGCTTTGATAGTCTGGAGGGAGGAGATTAATGAGGGCTTCATAGGCACTGCGGAGCGGCGAAGTGAACTCGGGCTTGGCGTTACAAACTTCGGTAAGGAAATGCTGATAAAAATCGGGTTCATTACAGAAGGATTGTAGTAATTGGCTGCTGACGTAATCTTCAGTAAAACAGAGTTGATAGAGCTGCGAACATTTAGTGATATTGGCTTCTGCGAGAACTAACTGGAGTAATTTAGGATTATCCCAATGTTCGGCGTGGAAAGTGGCGAGTAGCCAGACAAAAGCTTGCACGATACTGCTGAGGGTAAGCTGGTGATTAATGTTGATGTTTTCTGCTATGAGTGCTTTCTGAATATGCTCTGGTAATTTGTTAGAATTATGATTTAATAGAATATATTTGGTCTCTGGTTGCAATTGAGCAGTAAGAATGACTTGCCAAGCGGAAAGGAGCCGATCTTGCTGACAAAGAAGCCCATAGGTAAGATATCCTTCGCCGAGGTTGGCGCAGCTAGTAAGCACTTGCTGGAGATGGCGCTTTTCTGTAAAACGGGCGGTGAGATGTAGGATCTGCATCCACATTTTACCAACTAGAGTGCGCAACCCGCGCATACGAATAGGGCGGTAGTGAATAGCGCAAGAATCGTGGCGGATAGGTATAAGATAGTCGGGGATGCGTTGATCGCCAAGGTGGAGATTGTGCATGAGGTCAAATTCTGGACTAAATTCTCGTGTGAGCTGTTCGTAAAGCTCGCCGTTTTGCTTAGTTTGGTTGAGATCGCTAGAGCAGATGCCGTTATCAAAAACTTGAATCTGAAGGATGTCGCAGATCGTTTTGATTTGAACGGCGGTGAGGGCGCTATCGGCTACAAAGTAAACTTTTAGTTCTGGATTGGTGCGCTTGAGAGCTTGGAGCTGAGCAAGGAGTGGATAATTAGGGTGAGTATTATTAATGGTAAATTCGAGTTCGATGGCGATGAGTCGAGATAGAAGCTCTAAATACTGGTCACTGGTGAGGGCAGTTTGGTATTTGTGAGCTAGTAATGTAATCAAAGCGTCGCACCATAAGTCGAGTCGTACTGGCTGATGGAGGCGCTCTAATTCATGCCTAGCAAAGATACGCCAGCTGTAGATTTCGTAAGCGGTGAGCTTGGGAGAAATGGCGCGTTGCAAGATAGGTAACCATTTAATAGCGAGATCATAATAGCGCAAATCGCTGGGCCAGTACTCATTATATAACACCGTATCGTAGATATCGACAGTAAGAGTTTTGATGTGATGTTTACTGATGAGCTTAAGTAGTTTATGATATAATGTGGGCTGCATATTGTCTCCATTGCCCACCAACCGATTTATTGTATATTATAGCGCAGATTTGCGAGAATGTCTAGTTTGATTTAAGGTAGATATTATCTGATAACAAACCAATCCTTGACGATGAAATTAGGGCCTTCTACACCAGCGGCAGCGAGTAACGGTTGTAAATGCTGAAATTTGGGGTGAGTGGAGAGAAATTGCTCGGCAGCGTATTGGATTTGTTGAAGTTTAGCGTTGGTGATTTGTTCGAGAGCGGAGCCGTGAGCGGAGTTTTGATGGGATTTAACTTCGGTAAAGTAGATTTTATCTTTGTAAATAGAAATGATGTCGATTTCGTAGGTTTTAGTTTTATAGTTATGGGTAATGATGCGGTGATTGAGGTTTTGCAAATATTGAATAACTTGGATTTCAGCGGTGTCACCAAGGGATTTGTTACAGTTGTTTCGTGACGAAATAGATATATTTGGAGTTGCAGGCGTGATTTGGCGGGAAAGCTCGCGAATGGGGCGGAAGCTTTGACGATGCTCGGGGCAGGGACCGAGTCCTAATAAAGCAGTTCTGTGGGCGGCGGTGCCGTAGCCGACGTGATTGGCGAAGTGATAGCCGGGGTATTTGGCTTCGAGGTCGTACATATAGTGATCGCGTGCGACTTTGGCGATGATGGAGGCAGCGGAAACTTCCTTAATTAAAAGGTCGGCTTTTTTGAGGATAGTAACTTTATCGGATAAGGGCGTATCGCAGAGAAAGTTGACGGTACCGTCGATGATAATTGCTTGAAATGGGATTTGGGCGGCTAGGATCTGTTTGACAGCGCGCTGAGCAGCGAGTTTGAGTGAGTTACTGAGGCCATAACGGTCGATTTCAGTGGCAGAAACCCAACCGAGGCTGGTCGCGGCGGCTTTTTCTAAGATGATGGAACTAAGAGTTTCGCGTTTTTTAGGTGTGAGCTTTTTAGAATCGGTGAGATTTTCCCATTCTGGTTGATCATTTCCTAGAATAACTGCACCTATGACTAACGGCCCCGCCCAGGGGCCGCGTCCGACTTCGTCAATACCGAGAATTACTTTATTACTCAGTTTTAGTTTCCTCGGCTGGAGTAGCTTCGGCTACGGGAGTAGTCTCGGCGACTGACTCTGTGGCAGATAGCGTATTGACGGCGATGCGATCGAAAGCCTTGTTGGCGAGACGGGCAGATTTACCGGAACGCTCGCGGAGGAAGGAAAGATTTTTACGGCGGACTTTGGCGCGATGGATAATCTCGATTCTCTCAACTAATGGACTGTGAATTAGGAAGGACTTTTCTACACCAATACCGGAAGCGATTTTGCGCACGGTAATGCGGGCGGTATGAGAATCTTTGCGGTCGGTACGAATCACGACGCCTTCGAATACCTGAGAACGGAATTTCTCACCTTCTTTAATTTTTTGGGTGACGCGAACAGTATCGCCAGAGCGAACATCTACGACCGCTGACTTTTTCTGAGCGTCGCCAATCTTTTTCAAATCTGTAAAACTCATAATTTAACCTTTATATTACAACTGTTTCTTATTTTATCACACTTTTGCGCTTTTGAGAAGGGTTATTTTTGCTTGAGAGCTTGGCGGACGCGATCTTCGACGGGGAGGGCGGGATCGACGCTAGCAAGAGCAGCGGTAGCTTCTTTGAGCGGAAAACCGAGAGCGATGAGCGCATCGAGTGCTTCGTCTTCTGGCCCTTTGGTGTTGACTATGAAGGTAGTGGCAGCAGCGCGACCATAGTGTGAAGGTAGGCCAACTTTATCGCGAAGATCGACGATGACGCGTTCGGCGGATTTTTTGCCGACACCGGTAGCTTTGGCAATAAAGGCGGCGTCGTCGTTAGCAATGGCGTTGCGAACTTCTTCGGGCGGGGCGAGACTAAGGATAGCTATAGCGGCTTTGGGACCGACGCCATTGACGGAAATGAGCATTTCGTAGAGCTTTTTGGCGGCTAAGCTAGTAAAACCGTAAAGCTCTTCGCTGTTCTCACGGATGGCGTGATAAGTATAAAATTTCACTTGATCATTGACACTGACGGAATCTACATCAGGGGTACTAATAGTAATCTCATAGCCGACACCGTGAACGTCGACAATGACGGAATTTTGGAATTTTTCGGTAATAGTGCCGGCAATATGAGCGATCATAACTTATTTTTTAGGCTTTCTACCGAATAGGTTTAAAATAATGAAGACAAGGATGGCTAAACCTAAAGCGCCTAAGGATAGGTACATTGGCCAATATGGTGTTTCTGTTTCTGCGCAGAGTTCGGCGTCAGGAGTAAGTTCACAATCGACCTCGGTAGCTTCTTGATCGATGCCGCTGCCGGTAGTACCCTCTAAGTTGATGGATTCGGTAACATCGTCGTCACCGGGTTCGGAGATTTCGTTACCAGGGTTGACTTGGACGACTTCGCCACAGTTGGCGTTAGGGTTGCCAACGCAGTTGGATTCGGGCTGTTCGGCATTGTCGCTAGTGGTAACGGGATGATTTGGTTCGTTGCTAGTGGGAACTGGTTCGGCGAAAGTAGCCGTACTAATAGCTAGCGTGCTGATGATGGCGCCAATAATCCCTAGTGTGACGATATTTTTGTTCATATAATAATGCCTCCTTGTTTACTTTTATTTTACCATGAGAATGTTGAATAAGCAACGTTCTCTTGTGGATTTTTTAATCTACCCTTGCAACGAAGGAGTGGACAATAGCAACGGCGAGAGCATCAGCGGCATCATCGGGCTTAGGGACAGTAGTGAGATTAAGCTGGCGGCGGACCATTTCTTGGATTTGGGGTTTATGGGCTTTACCGTAGCCGCAGATGGCGTTTTTGATTTGATTAGGACTGTACTCATAGATAGGTAGATTATATTGTTTAGCGACGAGTAGGCAAACTCCGCGAGCTTCGGCGACGGAAATGCCAGTGGTGATATTTTGTTTAAAAAAGAGCTTTTCGATCGCCATAACTTGAGGCTGGTTGAGATCAATGATTTCGTGAAGTGAGTTATAGATGTCGAGAAGGCGGTCAGATAACGGAGTATGGGCGGGGGTGGAAATGACACCATAATCTAGAGCGATATTATGCTCAATGACGCCAAATCCACAAATACCAGTACCAGGGTCGATGCCGAGAATTTTACTCATTGACGTATTTGATTAGGGTATTGCGGAGGTCTTTGACGGGGATAATGAAGGGATCTTTAATAGTGGCCGGGGCGATGGCATGGGTAAAACCAAGTTTTTTAGCTTCGGCGATGCGTTGGTCGGGACGAAAGGCGGAGCGAACTTCGCCACCGAGGCCAACTTCACCAAAGACAACAAAATCCTCGGAAAGTTTGCGCCCAGCGACAGCGGAAGCGATGGCGAGGCAAATGGCAAGATCAGCGGCGGCATCTTGAACTTTGAGACCGCCAACAACATTAATATAAATATCTTTATCGCAAAGTTTAAGCTTAGTCCGGCGTTCCACTACGGCAATAAGTAAGAGGAGGCGATTAACATCAAACCCAGAGCTGGTGCGTCGAGGATTACCGAAAGTGGTAGGCGTAACAAGGGCTTGGATTTCGACGAGGATGGGGCGTGAGCCTTCGAGAGTGGCAAGGATGATAGAGCCATCGGTGTTTTGACGTTCGGCGAGGAGGGCGGCGGAAGGATTCTGGACTTCAGCGAGTCCGGCTTGGTTCATTTCGAAAATCGCCGCTTCGCTTGTAGAGCCAAAACGATTTTTGACGGCGCGGACAATTTTGAATCCGCCGTAGCGATCCCCTTCGAAATTGAGAACGACATCTACGAGATGTTCAAGGACTTTAGGTCCGGCTAAAGTCCCCTCCTTAGTGACGTGGCCAACAATAATTACAGCGGTATCGCTGAGTTTGGCGGCGCGGATGATAAGATTGCCGCAATTAGTGACCTGTGAGATACCGCCAGGAGCGGAAGCGATTTCGGCGAGAGTGAGAGTTTGGATGGAGTCTACGATGACAAGGTCGAATTCTCCGTCGCTAATAGTTTTGGCAATATCGTTGGCGGAGTTGCTGCTAGCGAATTTTAGCTGTTCAGATTCGGCGCCAAGCCGAATGGCGCGAAGTTTGACTTGCCCGGCGGATTCCTCGCCGGAGACGTAGAGGACGTCTTTGCCGGCGTTAGCGACTTGGGCGCAAATTTGCATCAGTAGAGTAGATTTGCCGATGCCGGGCTGGCCGGCGAGGAGGGTGACCGAGCCTTGGAGGATACCGCCGCCTAGGACGATATCAAGATCGCGAAAGCCAGTGTTGAGGCGTTCTTTGTCGTCGCGAGCTTCGAGATCATTAATACTAACATATTGTAGGACGCGGCCAGAGCCTTGAGCTTGGGCAATGGCGTTTTTGGCATTGACTTCTGGCTCGGGGCATTGCTCGATAAGTGTATTCCAGCCGCCGCAGGCGCTACAACGCCCGGTCCATTTTTGGTAGACGGCGCCGCACTGTTGGCAGGCAAATTGCGAGTGGAATTTAGCCATGATGCTGGTCCATATTAGGGAGCTTGCGTTTAGCGACAGCAAGACGATCGTCGTCGCGGTCAAATTCGTCTTGATATTTTTCACTAAACAGATAGTCCATGAGCTGAGAGAAAGTGAGCATACCAGTGAGTTTCTCATAGTGATCAACGACGAGCATAAGTTGGCTGTCGGTGCGCAAGAAGGCTTTTAGAGCTTGTTCAAGACTATAATCATAACGTATATAGTACGTGCGAGGATCCATGACTTCGCGGGCTTGATGGGTGGATTTTTCGTCAAGGCTATTGAGCCGGGCAGTTTGTAGGGTGCCAATGATATTTTGTTTGCCGTTGATTACAGGAAAATGTGTGAATCCAGAGCGATAAAGACGATCAAGGACAAGCGGGCCAAGGACTTCGTCTTTGTCAACAAAAACTATTTTTGGAGATGGAGTCATGATTTCCGAGACTTTAACATCTGGTAAACTAAGAACAGCGGCCATGGCTTTGCGCTCTTGGCTACTCAGAATGCTCATAGGAGCTTCTCGAATAATAGCGAAGATATCTTCGCGAGTAGAAGGGGCGGTTTCGTGATAGATAGCCTCTTCTACAATAACCGTCTCTTTAGGTGGTGTATCTTCGGAGTTGTTGTAATTTTTACAACGTTTTTCATTTCGATATGGCTCTAGTTTAGGATCAACCCAGCGAGCAAAAGATTTGAGAAAGTTTTGCCGAAGATGCTTAAGGCTACCCCAGATTTGCTGTGCACATTGCCGGATAAAAAGGGCGACATTTTTGAGAGCTTGTAAGAATTGGTGCAAGATCTGACGTAAGGTATCAGGAAGTTGCCTGCCGGACGATTGGCTGTGCTGAGATCTTTTTGAGGGTTCTCTATTTTGTCGTTCCATGTTATAATTATTATACTACAAAAAGTTTGTGATTTGGGATTTATTCTCATAAATGTGGCAAGAGGAGGAGAAATGGATAAGAGAACTTGGATTATTATTGGCGTACTGGTAGTAGGAGTAGGTGCATTGCTGAGTGTGAGTATTGCGCAGAGTAAGGCAGGAAGAGTAGACTATAGCGGATACGAAGCGGCAATGGTACATGAGCCAAATGAGGACACAGGTAATTTTGCAGAAAATATGGATGGTAGCAAAGATGCGCCGGTGATTATTTATGAATACGGCGATTACCAGTGTGATGCTTGTGCGCCAATGAATCCATATATTAATAGTCTGCTTGAAGAATATGGTGATAAGGTAGCTCTAGTATTCCGGACGACGATTATGAGTTATCATCAAAATGGTACAGCGGCAGCGACGGCAGCCAATGCAGCAGCGCGGCAGGGTTACTGGAAAGAGTATAAAGACATCTTGTTTTCTAATATTTATGATTGGTACGAGTCTAGCGCCAATGATCGGCAGTTACAGTACGAAGAGTATTTTGTGCGTGCTAGCGAGGGTAAAGGTGATTTAGCGCAGTTCCGTACGGATATGAGTGATAAGAATATTCAAAAAAAGATTGCCTTTGACGAAGCGATGGCGCAGAAGGTGGGCGTAGAATGGACGCCAAGTTTCTATGTGGAGGATGAGCTGATAAATAATCGTGGCGTAACTACAGAGGACTTTCTGGATGCGATGCGTGAAGCAATTAATAAGCGTCTGGATGAAAAGGGTATTAAATACGAGAAAAAGGCCGACGATAAGAAGACGGATAAGACTACCCAAGATTAGTTGGCTTTGAGCTGAAAACTCCCCGCGATGCACAATGTGTTTTTGCTGGGAGTTTTGTAAGTTGATGGTTCTTGCTTTGCGTGATTCTTGTACTTTTTGCATAAGTTAATGTTCCCTTTTTTGTTTTTGTGTAAGGCGTAGTTGTATACGATATCAAAAAAGCCCTACATTTACTTTTATGTAATCTGTAGGGCAGTAGCATATAAAACCGAATTATAAAGGCTAGAATTTTGGCTCTAGCTCAATGAATTCTTGCCATGGTGCGGGCGGGAAATTCTTTTCTCGGCGCATGCTTGGACGTTTTGGTTTGCTACGCATTAATTCTCCTATTTAAAATTGCGTCATATCCGGCTAGCAGTAAAAAGCTAATCGACCTAACCTTGAGTGACTATTCTATAATAGCAAACGTTGCCAAAATTATCAAGCATATGCTGAATTTTTCTGCCTCTGTTTTATTCAAGATTTTTAGAATTTTGCATGATGCGTTTATAGTATGCAAGGTTATTCAATGAATGGCAAATGAGGATGATGATAAATATTTGATATAATGGTTGTAATCGTGGTTTGTGCGGGAAAACGGGAAGCACTGCGCTTGTAGAAGTGGTGCAGTACTTCCCGGCTGTCATTATGTATATTTGTAGGTATAGCGGCTTTGCGGCGACCTGGCGATATCTAGGAATAGAGCAGGATGATCTGGATCGGGTATAGATGGCGGTGGAGTTGTTTTGAATAAAAGTGCCTTAATCTTCCTATTCTTAAACACAGCGAAAGACGTAATTACATGGCAATGCAACGGATGGATGATGCAATTTGGTTTCGACTAGAACTTTGTCCATATATTAAAATGTTTGAGTATTGATAAACGCTGTTCCTGTAATGATAGTCTACCGAGACGTCATTATTTATAAAACCTTCTCCTGTGTTCCCCATAATGATAGCGCTCCATCCAAGTGACGATAGTGAACCATCATAAAAATCAACGAGACCACTCATTGGAAGATATAGCGGCGCTATTACTGGATTTCCTGTAACATTATCTGAGCTGGATGGGTATAAATTTGCAAGTCTTCTAAAATCACTAGTCGTTTTCCCATTTTCACCCGGTAAACGCCACCCTTTTGCGCATATACTTTGATTAACGATGGAGAAATCAGCAACTTCTTCAGCTTCTGAATTATACTCACCCACTAATTCATATGCCCCTCCCGCCGTCCCCGCATTAAACGAATAATAATTGCCTGTGAGATAATGTGCATCATATATGCCTTTTGTTTCGTCGATTATCGATGTTCCTATAGCGTTATCCATTAAGGTTACTGATGGTTGCAAGGTAGATACATTCTTCCAGCCGTATTCTGCACACTGTGTCGGGCTGGCAATGTTACTTCCGTCAGCCATCTTGCACAAGTTGGATCGTTCCGATATTGGCGAACGTAAAAACAATCCCGGATTATAAGAATAAGTATAGAAATAATATCGATGCTTATCGCTGATAGGCTTCTCTACCTCCACCTTTATGACACTCCCCTTCTGCGTGCTATTCTCCGGCGTCCAATTAGCAGTAATATCAGTATCAGCCGGAGTTAACGTTTTATTTGTATCTAGATCTAAGGCAAGATTCTGCGTCATCCAGCAATTACCGTCTTTGAGTTTAGCTACCCAGTAGTATT
>CAYUCN010000033.1:0-12323 GCA_964443395.1 uncultured Candidatus Saccharibacteria bacterium
ACACTAACCTCTACATTAGTACGATAGCTTCCGGCAGGCTTATCATCAGCAATGTTGGCAGCAAAGGCAATAGTAAAGGCTCGGTTGTTAAGGCTTGTGACAGCTTCGGTTTTACCACTAGTACTACTAGATGCAGCCGGTACGGCTTTGTAGGTAAGGTTAGCCAGACTAGCTTCACTAGTCACTTCACCATCAGCTATGGCATAGCCCCATTGTGAAGTAGTAGTAGATGTTAAATCCTTACCTACAATGCCGTTACTATTACTAATCGCATCAATACTACTACCATTCTGGATAGTACTATCCGTACTAGTATAGCCAATTAACTTATTACCATTACTACCATTAGCATTATCTACTACATTAGCTAGGATTTGGTATTGTTTTATATTGTCTGCTGTAACATTAAACCTATTGTATCTATATAGTACTGTACTACTATCACCATAGGTAGATTGTATCGGATCATCACTACTATTCCATACTAGTGTTACTCCATCCGAGGTTAGATCGGCTAGGGGAGATATACCAGCATCCCCATCCCCATCCCCATCTCCTTCTCCTTCTCCTTCTCCTTCTACGTTAGTAATATCAACATTACTAGTACTATTAGCTACATCATCACCATTACTTACATTATTGCTATCCGCATTATTGTCATTATTACTATTACTATTACCAACACTAGAACTAGTACTATCTAAGCTGTTAGTATTATTACCTATATTAGTACTACCAGACCCATTGCTATTATCGCTAAGGCTAGAGCCATTATTGCCATTTAAGTTATTAACATTAGCACTAATATCTTTATTGCTTGCAGTAGATCCGGTATTAGCAGAATCTATAGCCAAAGCTATATTACCATTATTACTTATTGTAGGGTTTATTGTAATGATGCTTAACAAAAGTAGGACGCTAATGCTTAAGCAAAACACAATATTAAATATAGGAATACTATCATACTTAATACTTCTCTGCTTATATATAATTTTATCTTTCTTCTTTTTGCTTAGCATTAGCTAGCCCTCCTTTTGTAATAAATATATTTATTTCCAGAGAGGGTACTATTTTTTAAGTTTCAGAGTAACAAAAATAGCGCATCAGCTAGACCTTCGTTTAGCTTATTCATTTGCGCGAGTTACCCATACACTCAAAATAGTGCCATCATGGGCGAATCCTCGCGCAGAACTTTCTTAACGAGGCCATGATGGCACTAGTTATAAGTTCTGCCTTATTTTACTACTGCATAGCGCAGAAGATTCGCAATTTAAGTATACCAAATTTTTACCGCCCTGCCTAGCCCCAAAATCCACCAAAAACCTTAACCGTAATCCAACAAAAAGCTTAATCGTAATCCACTTACATTCTTGCCAAAATACCATCACAAATCCAAAAAATCCTGCTCTTTTCGATATCCAAAATTTCCGTCGCCGCGGGAGCGCAGGAAACTGTCAATTTGCCTGCTTCGTTTGCTGGATATACTACCATGCAAGAAATCACGAGAACTAAATGTAACAGTATTGCTAATGGCACGGAAGGTAGACTCAGGGATACTCGTGATAATAAATGGTATTGGGTGGCTAAACTCGATGATGGTTTATGTTGGATGACCCAGAATCTAGACTATGATGGGGGTGGAAGTGCATCATTTGGTTTTTCTTCCACTGATAGAAGTCCAAGTTACTATAATCCAGGTATATTTTATTATACGAAACCCACCGTTACAACTGGCGGATGCGCTACGACAAATCCAGCTGAATGTAAAGGTGTGACATCTATTGATGTAGCGAACCTGAGCTCGGAATGGACGCCTACTGACTCGTTAAACTTTATAGAAGCAGACGCTTTTGTTGGCACGGACCGTATTACTATATGCTCTAAAGAGGCGAATAGCTACATTGCCTATAATAATGATCTTGCAGCCTGTAAAGTTTATTATTATACTGCTCCTCAGCTTTTGACTCATTATGCATTAGGAAATTACTATAATTGGTATGCTGCAACCAATGGAGGTGGAACGGATAGTTCGACAAGCGGAACAAGCATTGATAGTAGTGTTTGTCCTGAAGGATGGAAATTGCCACTAGGAACCACTAGCATAGGAAGCTTTAGCAGTATAATTAACGATCATACATCAATCACCGAGCCACCATATTTCTTTGATAGTGGTGATATATATGGGGGACGAGTTCAAGGTGTCGGTAGTGCAGGAGGCTATTGGAGCGCTACTGTTGCTTCAAGTGGCAGCAATGGTAAAGCTTATTTTCTACGGCTTGTCGGATTAAACGATTTAGATCCGCGATCCAACTATTACGGCGAATATTATCGTGGTAACTCCGTCCGCTGTGTCGCTAGATAATTATACCTTTTCCTATACTTAAGTAGGAGGAGAGGAGAGTTAGACCTGTGCTATGCAATTTTAACGAGCATCGACCACCTTCTTTAAGAAAAATGTATATTCCTGACGCAGCCGACAGGTTCGCCCGTCAGGGCGGTTCTGCCGGACTACCAGTGTATGAAATCGCAAGTTTACGAGCGAAGCGGAGACTTGCTTCCATTTCCGAGTAAACGCCGCGATATCTGGACGCGAAGCGGACAGACATTTCTTAAAGATGGCGTGAGATAAAATTCGTATAGCATAGGTCTAGCTTTATTCACTCCACCAGCGAACGCTAGTGATAGTTGACTATCACACCCATCAGTGCTATAATATACCACAGCACCTTAGCATTATTAATACATTTAGCGAGAAAAGCAAGCCCTTCTCACCCGAACAACCAAACCTCGAGTAAAAATCGACTAAAAACTTCCATTCAGTTAATCAAAGACGCAACCAAAACAACCTACAATCCAAAAAAC
Source organism: uncultured Candidatus Saccharibacteria bacterium (assembly GCA_964443395.1). GTDB lineage: Bacteria > Patescibacteriota > Saccharimonadia > Saccharimonadales > Saccharimonadaceae > Nanosyncoccus. The sequence goes on from CAYUCN010000033.1 coordinate 2,863, forward strand.
AGGAGGAAAGCACCATGACCAACATGTTCGCGCCCAGCATCACCTTTAACAACTTCTGCGGAGAAATTGTCGAAGCTGTTCGCGAAGCAGCTAAGACCGTACCTGCCTTTGCCGCCAGTCACAACGGATGTATTCGCATCACCGCCCAGCCATGCTGCACCGAGGCCGCCAACTGGATCAACAATAACATCGTCACCGGCGAGCCTTTTATGACCGAACGCGTCTACCCTATCTTCCCTGATGGACATACCACCATCGATTCCGACACTTCCGAGCCGGTTTCGTGTTACGCCTACTCCGCCATGAAGACCGCTACCGCCATGATCGCCGCCGGCGTCAACACTGCCATCGAATCCCATCCCATCTACGACGAAGATTACTTCGGCAAAAATTTCCACGAAGATTGCGGCTACGCTCTGCATTATGGCTGCATCGGCCGCACCATCTCTTACCGCGAGCACGAGTCTGAACGCCCCTTCATGGAGCTTTACGTCTGCGTCTCCGGCGCCAACCAGTGCGAAGACCGTTGCTGCGCCGAAGCCGGTTGCGTTCATGCCGACCTCATCGTCAGCAGCAAATTTCTGCACTATACCATCTCCCAGAACGGCCCCACCAGGGAGGGTAGCTATACCTTCGCATGATCGCCCCCAGCACAACCCCGTTAAACGTATTAATTGCGCCCGCCCAGGCCACCTCGGCCTGGGTTTTATCATCCTCAAACCAATACCGGATCTTAACACTAAAACGCCAACTTTGCAGCCTCAAACCCTTCCAGTCTACACCCACTTCATGTTATAATACAATACATGCATCACAAAGCCATAACCGCTAAACATACTCCCTCTCGTTGGCTTCTTGTTTGGGCAACTATTTATCTAGCTATTACTATTCTTGGACTCATAGCGCCTAAGAGTGATCTGCTAATCATTATTAGATTATCCGGTATTTTGCTTTGTTTTATCTATGTCGTGCTATATTCCCCAAAAGACCATCTCTTGCTATTCGCCATGTTTACCACCTGCCTTGCTGACCTCGCCCTCGCCGCCAGCAACACTTCCGCCGCCGGCGTTACCATCTTTCTTGTCGCTCAGCTTACTCACCTTATCCGTCTCAACGGCAAACGTCTCCGGCTACCGCTAAGTATCTTCATCACCACCATTGTTATCATCATCGGACTCGACCTCTGGCTGCAATTCATCCCACTTATCCTTATCGTTAGCACCTTCTATTTCGCTACCATCCTCATGAATCTCATCGTCAGCTGGCGCTGGCATCGCCACGAACCCAATAGCCGCCCCGCACTTCTCTCCATGCTCGGCTTCACTCTTTTTATGTGCTGTGATATCTGCGTTGGCGTCTCTTATCTCTCGCTCACCACCATCTTCCCAACCTTTCTCTATATGCCTGCCAATTTCTTCGCTTGGTTCTTCTATTACCCTTCTCAAGTCTTGATTTCTAATAGCTCCACCTTCCAGCAGCCTTCCATAAAATCTCATTCTTAAAAGAAGTTTTCCACTTTTATTAAAAATATGCTACAATAGAGGCAAAGGAAGATAAACATGTTAATGGAGGTATATGGAAGGTAAAAAAACACACTCACCGGCAAGTAGTCAACAGCGCGCAATTCTCGTTTTTGGCGCCCCATGTAGCGGCAAGACCACGTTCAGCCAGCAGTTCGCCGCCCAGTTTAACGCTACTTTTTATGATCTTGATCTCTTACAGCAAGAGCATAATCTTTCACGTCAGTTTATTTTATTACTCGTCGCTCAAATTGCCAAGACAGGCGCCACTCTCGTCCTCGAGGGCGGTAATGACACTGAGCGCGACCGCCGCGAGCTCATGGAAATCCTACGCAACGCCGGCTACACGCCTACCCTTATCTGGATTCAGACCGACGTCAGCACAATTCGTATGCGCCTCAAAAACAAACTTAAATCCGTCGAGAAAGCCAAGCAAGTCTACGAAAGCCGTATTAAGATTCTCGAAGCCCCGTCCGACGCCGAAGCTCCCATTGTTCTATCTGGCAAACACACTTATCGTACTCAGCTAAAACAAGTTCTCACCCAGCTCTAGTGCAAAATGATCATCAATGATACTGAATTTGGGGAAGTAATCGTCCGCAAAAATCCACTTTCCCGTAATGTGCGTTTTTCTGTCTCGCCATCTGGCCGCCTCCAGATGAGCGTTCCTCAGCATACCAGCGATTTTCTCGTCAAACGTTTTCTCAAAATCAATCGCGATCTGATTAAAGCCCAGATCCCCCTTGCCGACCCTAAATCCCAGCGTGCCCGCGACGCCAAAAAGAAGATCATCATGAAAAAAGCTCGCGACTATCTCCCTTACCGTCTCGAGTATTACGCTAAGCTCTATGGTTATCACTACGACAAATGCCGCCTCAGTCATGCCGCCACTAGATGGGGTAGCTGTAGCAGTAATCGCACTATCTCGCTCAATATCGGTCTCATGCAAGTTCCTGAAGTCTTACGCGACTACGTTATTATCCACGAACTTGCTCATCTTAATCATATGGATCACTCTGCCGCCTTTTGGCAAGAAGTCGGCCAACACGACCCTCGATATAAAGAACACCGTACTAAGCTCAAGAGATTCAATCCCGGCGTATAGTAAATATCCCCCGGCCGTAGCCAGGGGACAAAATTGAGGTAAAGAAATCTATTTCGCGCCTTCATTGCACGGCCCGTCTTCCGTCTGCTCCGCATCCAGAGCCTGTTTAAGCTGCTCCGGCAGCTCACCAAACTCTTCATGCGTCGCCACCGCTTCTGCCGCTTGCTGCTCATCCAACGCCGTCTGCACCATGTCCTGCGCCTCGCCAGCATCCTCCCGCGACTGCTCTCTCGACGGCTCCAGAATATCGCTTGCATCACCGCGACCTGCGTACACGCAAGTCTCAGACTCGCAATCATCACAGCTCGTCACGCAACCCAACGCCGCAGCTTCAATGCCATCATTCACGCCCATCGCATACGCATCCTCCACCGAGCACGCCAGCTTCCGCTCGCCGTCGTCCAAGAACTGCCGTATAATCAGCTGCGCCACCGTCGCCCCCAAGGTCATCACTATGAACTGCTTCAGAATCTTATTCATCTAGTTAGCTCCTTTACGATTTTACCGAAAGTTAATAGGGATGAGGTATCTAGATTTCGCTCCTTTCCTAAAGAACTTAGGCCGTCAAGCAGCCCTATCTCATTATTATATCACAGATATTACCAATAGTCCAACTCCGCTAACCGAATCAATAGCAATTTAGTGAAACAAAAGTAGTTTTACATAATGCTCAGATATCAGCAAAAACCTTTTTCTAAGAGACTAAAAGAGCGAGCACACGCGCAGCGAGGAGTGAGCGCCCCGTGTGGACGGGCGCGCGAGCGGGTCTCTTAGAAAAACGGTTAATGCTGATGTCTGAGAGTTAAACTCAAACAGAAAACCCAATTTCGCGAAAATAACCCTTGAATCTCTCCTAAATCTGTGCTAAAATAGCCAAGTATAGTATATTAAACGGCATTCACGTACTAGACGACAGAGTAAGCCTTATGCTAAATCCGTCCAATTACGTCTTTGAGAGAGCGTAGCTAGATCGATTTAGATAACAGGAACTACTCATTAGTCTAGATTTCGTAGTGCTATAAGGGAAAGGAACAAGATGCAAGTCATCATCGGCACCAAAATTGGTATGACCCAGATCATCGGCGACGACGGTATCGTCACTCCTGTGACGATTTTGCAAGCTGACCCCTCCACAGTAACTCAGATCAAAACTGTCGAAACCGACGGTTATAACGCTGTGCAGTTGGGGTATGGTCAGGGTAAGAATCTGAGCAAGTCGGTTTCTGGTCACGTCAAAACGGCCGGAGTCACTCCAAAAGTCTTGAAAGAGTTCCGTACAAACGATGTACCAGAACTCAAGATCGGAGATAAGCTTAGCGTAGAAAACTTCAAACTCGGAGACAAAGTCTGCGTTACCGGTATCTCTAAAGGCAAAGGCTACGCCGGTACAGTTAAGCGCTGGAACTTCAACGAATCCCGCAATACCCACGGTTTCAAGGGTAATATTCGTCGCGTTGGTTCTATCGGTTCAATGTATCCACAAAAAGTTTTCAAAGGCAAAAGAATGCCAGGTCGCATGGGTCACGATCAAGTGACCGTCAAGAACTTAGTAGTTTCTTTTATTGATACCGAGAATAATCTAATCGGTCTCAAAGGCGCCGTCCCTGGCCCTAAGAAAGGCATCGTCACTGTAGTCGCGGTGGAGGGAAAGGAGTAATATGGCAGTCACATTGAACAAAGAGATTTTCGAAGTAAACGTCGATAATCACGAATTACTTAAGACCGCTTACGATGCTTATTTAGCCAACTCCCGCAGCGCCCACGCTAAAACTCTTAAACGTGGCGAAGTCAGCGGTGGTGGTAAAAAACCTTGGAAGCAAAAAGGCACTGGCCGAGCCCGTTTCGGCTCCACTCGTAACCCCATCTGGCGTCACGGTGGCGTAGCCGGCGGCCGCACTGGCGAAGAAAACTTCACCAAGAAACTCAGCAAGACCGCTAAAAAGGTTGCTGTCCGCCAAGCTCTCAGCCTCAAGAACACTGACAAAGCTGTCATTGTCGAGAGTGTCAGCACTACCGGTAAGACCAAAGAAATCGCTAAAAAACTTAATGATCTCAAGCTAAGCGACAAGACCGTCCTCATGGTCGTAGATGCTAAAGCTCCTGAGATTACCCGCGCTACTAATAACTTACCTAACCTTAAGTTAGTCCGTGCTACCTATCTCAACGTTTTTGACATCCTTAATGCCGACGCAATTATCTTTAGCGAAACCGCATTAAAAGCCGCAGAGAATTGGCTCTTAGACAAGGAGGAAGCATAATGAGAACTGTCCAATACATCCCTCGTGCTACCGAGAAAGCTTACGTCGCTCAGACTAAGAATGTTTATATCTTCTTCGTCCCGTCAGCCGCTTCTAAGCAAGAAATCGCCAAAAAGATCAGCGAAGCTTTCAAAGTTACCGTCATCAACGTGCGCACTACTACTCGCAAAGGCAAACAGACCAAATATTCTAAGGGCAAGCACGCTTATCCCGGCATTACTTACCGTCGCGATCACAAAGTTGCTTACATCACTTTAAAAGACGGCGATAAGATTCCAGTCTTCGAAAGCGAAACCGAGACTAAGGAAGATCAAAAAGAAGACAAGAAAGCTAAAGACGATAAAAAGGCTAAAAAAGCTGCCGCTTCTGAGCCCAAAGCTACCGAGAAGCCAGCCAAAAAAGCCGCTAAAACTGAAGAGAAGGAGAGTAAATAATGGGTATTAAAGCTTACCGTCCAACTACTCCAGCTCAGCGCCAAAAGACCACGCAAGATTTTGATCAAATTACTACTCGTAAACCGATGAAATCTCTTCTTGCTAGCAAAAAACAAATCGCTGGTAAGAACAACACTGGTCGCATCACCGTTCGCCATCGTGGCGGCGGCGTCAAACGCCACTATCGTATTCTCACTTACAGTCTGCCAAAAGGTAGTAAGTTTACCGTCATGGAGATCGAGTACGATCCAAACCGCAGCGCTCGTATTGCTCGCGTTAAAGATCAAGATGATGTATACTATTACGTCCTCGCCGACTCCAACATGAAGAAAGGTATGACCTTTACCAGCGGTGACGATGCTGCCGTAGAGACTTCTAACCGCATGCCAATCGAGAATATTCCTGTCGGTACTTTCATCTATGCGATCGAAATCACCCCAGGCAAAGGCGCCCAAATGGTTCGCTCAGCTGGTACTAGCGCTCAGCTCATGGCAAAGGAAAATGGCTACGCCACTCTTAAGATGCCATCTGGCGAAATGCGCAAAGTTCTCACTGCTTGCGAAGCTAGCATCGGCGTAGTTGGCAATGAACAACACCAGAACGTTAAAATTGGCTCCGCTGGCCGCCGTCGTCGTAAAGGCATCCGCCCAACCGTCCGCGGCGTCGTCATGAACGCTACTGATCACCCTCATGGTGGTGGTGACGGTGGACGCCACGGCACCGGCAAAGCTCCGCGTACTCCATGGGGTCAGCTCACGTTGGGTTATCGTACACGTCATAATAAGAAAACTAATAAGATGATCGTGCGCAGTCGCCACGAAGGAAAGAGGAAATAATGTCTCGGAGTCTTAAGAAAGGTCCATTTGTAGACTACAAGCTCGCGAAGAAAGTTGCCGCCCTCTCCGCCGAAGATCGCACCGTGATCAAGACTTGGGCTAGGCAATCTACTATCTCTCCAGAGATGGTAGGCCGGACCATCGCCGTTCACAACGGTCGTATGCATGTTCCAGTTTTCATCGGCGAGAACATGGTTGGCCACAAACTCGGTGAGTTTGCTCCAACCCGTAAGTTTAAACGCCACGGCGGTAAAAAAGCTGCCGAAGCTGCCGCAGCGAAAGGAGCTAAGTAATTATGACTACTCATTTTGCTCGCGCTATTGAAAAAGGCATTGACAGCCAACCCCGTAAGGTTAACGTTGTCGCTAGCCTCGTACGCGATCGTTACGTCGCCGACGCCGTAGTAATCCTCGAGAATACTCCGCGCCGTGCTGCTCGCGCCGTCCGCAAGGCTATCGAGTCTGCTGCCGCCAATTTATTAAACAATTCCGGCGTCAGCATCGATCCCAAAACTATCCGCATCGCTCGGATTAGCGTTACCGCCGGCACCAGAATGCGCCGTTATATGCCTGCTAGCCGCGGCCGCGCCTTACCATACGAAATCATCGCCAGCAACATTTTCGTCGAAGTCGCTGGAGAAGAAAAAGTTAAGAAAACAGAATCTAAATCAGCTAATGCAGCTGTGAAGAAGGAGGATAAATAATGGGTCAAAAAGTCAACCCAGTATCTTATCGTCTCCAGATCAGCAAGGATTGGTCTTCTAAGTGGTTTACTCGGAAGAGCGATTTCCGCAACTGGCTGGTAGAAGATACAAAGATCCGTAATATTATCGAAAAGCGGTTTAGTAACCGCCCTACTATCGCTCGCATTAACATCGAGCGTAGCGCTAACCTTACCACTATCACCATTCTTACCGCTAAGGCTGGTGCGGTCATCGGTAAGCAAGGTGCCGGCATTAACGAGCTCAAAAAAGAGCTCGAGAAGATCGTCAAAGGGCCTATCCGCATCAACGTCGAAGAAGTTAAGAAGCCAGAACTTTCCGCTAAACTCGTCGCCGAGAACATCGGCTTCCAGCTCGGGAAGCGTATGAACTTCCGTCGCGCTGTCAAGATGGCCTGCCAATCCACTATGAACGCTGGAGCCAAAGGTATTCGCGTAGAAGTTAGTGGCCGTCTCAATGGCGCCGAGATGTCTCGCCGCGAGAAGTTTATCGAAGGTTCTGTACCTCTACATACTCTACGCGCCGATGTCGATTTCTATGTCTGTCATGCTCCTACTATTGCAGGTATCGTCGGTGTAAAAGTTTGGATTTACAAGGGGGAGAAATAATATGGCTATTATGACACCGCGCCGTGAGGCGCACCGCAAGGTCCGCAAGGGCAAGAACAACGGCACCGCATCCCGCTGCAACTATGTTGCTTTCGGCGATTGGGGTTTAATGTCACTTGACAATGAAAGAGTTACTAGCCGCCAGATCGAGGCCGCTCGTCAAGCTATTACCCGCTATGTTAAGCGTGGTGGTAAGATCTGGATTCGCATTTTCCCGCACACTCCCGTCACCAAGAAACCTCTTGATGTCAAAATGGGTAGCGGTAAAGGCGAACCACAGTTCTACGTCGCCAAGGTTAAAGCTGGCACCGTAATGTTTGAAATTAGTGATGTTACCGAAGAGCAGGCCAAAGAAGCTTTCCGCTTAGCTGGCCACAAATTACCAGTACGTACAAAAATTATTAAGAAAGAGGAGTTTTAAGATGGCAGGAGAATTGCAAGGTATTGTAACTTCTGATAAACGCGATAAGACCATCACTGTCTCTATCGCCAGTCGCGAAACTCATCCGCTTTATCGCAAGCAATACACCAAGACCCGCAAATATACCGCTCACGATGAGAACAACGAAGCCGGCATCGGTGATAAGGTTGAAATCGTCGCTTGCCGTCCGTTTTCAAAGACTTGTAGCTATAAGCTTGTCAAGGTCCTTGAGAAATCCCACGAAGCGGTTGAGCTGAAAGACGAAGTTCTCGGCAAAGCCGAAACTGCTGAAGGGGAGGAAAAATAATATGATCCAACAGGAAACTAGATTAAAAGTTGCTGACAACAGTGGCGCCAAAGAGCTTGGTGTAATCCGGGTCCTTGGTGGCACCCGCGCGCGCTATGCTCGTATCGGTGATATCGTCACCTGTAGCGTCAAAGATGCTAGCCCTACTGGTAACGTCAAGAAGAAAGCCGTTGTCAAAGCTGTGATTGTTCGCACTAAGCAGCAAATCCGCCGCCCTGATGGCAGTACAATTCGTTTTGACGATAACGCTGCCGTTCTCGTCAACGACGACAAGACGCCAAAAGGTACTCGCGTTTTCGGGCCTGTCCCCCGCGAGCTTCGTGAGCTCGGCTTTAACAAAATTATTAGCTTAGCACCGGAGGTACTCTAATATGGCAAAATGTCTCAAAGTCGGCGACCGTGTCAAAGTTATCGCCGGAGATCACAAAGGTGAAGTCGCTAGCATTGTCAAAGTTGACAAAAAAGCCGGCAAAGCCTTCCTCAAAGACATTGAGGTCCGCGAACGCCACTTACGCGCCACTCAGTACAATCCTAAAGGCGGCAAGAAGACCGTTCACGCCGGTATCGACTTCTCTAACCTCAAAAAGGAGGATAAGTAATGGCTAATTCTAAGAAGTCTAGCAACGTACCGCGCCTCAAAGCGCTCTACAATGACGAAATCACTACCAAGCTCCAAAAAGAGCTCAATCTCAGCAATATTCATCAAGTACCCAAGCTAGAAAAAGTTGTTATCTCTAGCGGCGTCGGCAAAAAACGCGAAGATAAGAAATTCACTGAGACCGTCGAGTTAACCCTCAAAAAGATTACCGGCCAGGTTCCTACAAGTCGCCTTGCCAAGAAGTCTATCGCGACTTTCAAAATCCGTAAAGGCATGGGTGCGCCAGTCGGCTATCTCGTCACCTTGAGGAACGACAAAATGTATGAGTTCGTTGATCGTCTCATTAATATTACCTTACCGCACGTCCGCGACTTCCATGGCGTTTCTAAAAACGCTTTCGACAAACAAGGCAATTACAACCTTGGTCTCAAAGAACAGACCGTCTTTCCCGAAATCACTTTCGAAGATTCTAGCGTATTACATGGCCTAGAAGTTACATTTATTATTAAAAATGGTTCTAAAGAAGGGAGTACCAAATTGTTAGAAGCATTTGGCATGCCGTTTGAGAAGGAGGGTAAATAATATGGCGAAAAAATCCGCCGTCCTCCGCGACGAAAAACGACGCAAAATGTACGAAAAATATAAAGCAAAAC
>CAYUCN010000034.1:0-11619 GCA_964443395.1 uncultured Candidatus Saccharibacteria bacterium
TACTATTCTTTTTATAGTGCATTTAGCCCTCCTTTTGTTGTAAATATATTTATTACCAGGAGAGGGTACTATCTTAATAGTAATTTTGAGCAACAAAAATAGCGCCACAGCTTAGCCTTCTTCGCTAACCTACTTATTGCGCGAGTTTTGTATCCCCAAAATACCAAAAATGGTACCATCATGGGAGAACTCCTCGCGCTCGTATTACGGATAACGAGGACCATAATGGTACCAGTTATAATACGAGCCTTATTTTTTATCTACCAAGGGTAGACAGTTCTCACAACCATTATCTCATGCAAAACCACTTTTGCCTAGCCCCAAAATCCCCGAAATGTAAAACCGCCAAATCCAACATAACACCTTCTTACAAACACCTCGACAAAATCTCCAAAATCACTTCCCAAAACTTTCATTTTTTACAACTTTTGGGAATTAGTAGAACTATCTCCCTATAATACAAATTCACATCTTGTTGCCGCGGGAGCGCAGGAGACAGTCACTCTACCTACTTCATTCGCGGGTTATACTACCATGCAAGAAATCACTAGAACCAAATGTAATAGTATTACTAATGGTACAGAAGGCAGGCTAAAAGATACTCGCGACAATAAATGGTACTGGGTAGCTAAGTTAAATGATGAGCTGTGTTGGATGACTCAGAACCTAGATTATGATGGCGGTGGAACTAATGCCGGGCTTAACTTTCCTAATGATACTACGGCTAGATATTATGATCCAGGAGATAAGTATATATGTAATAGCGTAGGTATAGCTACCAATTGTACTAATGGTCTAGGAGACTTACCTACTCAAGTAGATCTTTCTTGGACTGCTACTGACGATCCTGTTTTTATTACTTCTGGTAGCTATACCGGCACAGATGGTTCTACTTTATGTACTAAGCTTCCTGGTTCACCTTTTGGCGATAGTACTGGTGCTGCTACTATTTGTCGTATTTACTATGCCTATTATCAAAGCTTAGTCGATCATTATAAGTCTGGGAATTATTACAACTATAATGCCGCTACTAATGGCACTGGCACGTCAGTTACTAGCGGAAATGCTACTGGTAGTGTATGTCCTACTGGTTGGAGTTTACCTACTAGTAATAATACTAATGTTGGATCCTTTGGAGGATTAACTACGGCCTATAGCATCGGTAACAATGCAGCCGGCAGTACTACACTGCGTTCTGCGCCGCTGCATTTCGTCTATGGCGGGAGCGTCGATGGTAGCTCTCTATACAGTGCTGGCTCCAGCGGTTATTACTGGCCATCTACGGCCGACAATGCTAGCAACGCCTACTACTTGCGCTTCAATAGTAGTAACGTTTACCCGACCTACAGCAGCCCTCGCTACCTCGGCTACTCCGTCCGCTGTGTCGCTAGATAATTATACCTTTTCCTATACTTAAGTAGGAGGAGAAAGGCAAGACAATTTTTTGCAATCCGAGGAGTCACCCTTATTAAGGTAAATAGCACCACAAATCTCTTTCCGAAGGACTCCGGAGGCAACGGCCGAGGTCGAGCGCCCGAGCCCCGTAACGACGGGAGCGAGGGACGCGGCCTGAGGAAAGATGGTTTGCGGTGCTATTTACTTAAAATACGTGAAACGACACCCGGCTGATAGCGGTTATGTAATAACCGCGTTGCGAAGATGGTTTGCGGTGCTCTTCTACCTTATCCTACATAATGAATATAATAAGTTAAAATTCATCTAGCCCCTTACTTCACCACTTTCTTCGTCACATCAAACTTCTCCATGTATTCACCTAGAAGCAACCTCGTTTGCGCATAAAACGCCGCCGCGCTCTGATACACTATCGCTATCACCGGCATCAGTACCCACTGCACTACCATCCACAGTTTCCGATTCTTCTTATACTTTTCTGGACGCTCCGGCAACATCCTTAATGATACAACTACCGTAATAATCAGCCCTATCGCCGTAATCGTCTGTATCATCCCTACTACGTTCGGCAAATTAAACGCCACCGCCCCGCGCGACCCTAAATTCATCAGCATCGGCACCCATCCGCCAAAAGCCACAATTGGCGCCATAATCGCCAAAGTCACGTGCCCGTCCAGTAACCGCATAAATTTCGGAAACAAACTCACAAAAGGTATTTTACGCTCTTTAGAAAACAAATACGTCCCCACATAAGCCACGTCACTCGCTCCATAATCCCATCGCCTCAGCTGTACAAACTGCGCCTTTAGCGTCTCCATAAAAGTCTCCGATATCACTGCATCCTGGTAAATCGGCACTCTTATCGGCACCACCTCATATTTCCCCTCAAAATAAAACAACGACCGCCAATACTGATGTCCGTCTTCCACAATCGTCCGTTTACTCCAAAAATCCATCCCTTCTAGCGCCGCTAACGGCTGCGAATGTGACGCAAAATTCCTCAATACATGCGGCCGCATCGTCGATATCAGATTAAAAAACGAGTTAGAAATCGCAATTACTCGCATCGGCGCCGGCGCATCCCAAATATTATTCATAAACATTGACACCGGCTGGTAACTACAATGTTGCCGCTCCGGCCGCACCAAAAACTCATATGCTACATAATCCAGATAATTCTTACTCATCCGGTTGTCACTATCCAGCGACGTCACAATCACATTTTCCTTCGGAATTCTCTGTTTCTCCACGTATTCTGCTAGTTGTTTCCCCGCGTAAGTCAGATTCGGTCCTTTCCCCACAATCTCATTCTTCAGCTTATCTGGATGTTTTACTAACAAAAACCGCCTAAACGTCCCCTGAAACATCTTCTTTAACGTCTTCGCATTCTCTTCCATCGCCTCCCCACCCCGTTCTTCATAAGCCAGCACAAAAATAATCCGTTCATTCGGAAAAGTATTATCTCGCACCGCCTCTACCGATGGCACTAGCGTCTCTAACCCTTCATTATAAGCCGTCATAATCACCGCATGGTAGACATTATGCGGCTTCGGCTCGCTCTTCCCCTCTACCGTTGCCAAAATCCGCAAATTTTGCACATGCTGCGCAAAATCATATCCACTCTCTCGCCGGTCTCGCAACCTCTCATAAGCCTCATGCGGATCCTCCAAATCTTCCAGCCGTTTCTGCCAATCCACCCGCTCCGCCTGTTGCATCACCTTATATCCCTGTATCGTCCGGAAAGCCGTCGCAATTGCCTTCACAAAAGTCGTCGCTACAATTATCAACAAATAAATCGACCCCAGTATCGGGCTAATCCATGACAACACAAACAGAAGAATCACTGCTACGTAGCTCAACATCCCCGGCAAAATCTCAAAAAACCGATATAGCGGCTTCCGCTTCCCCAGCGGAATCTCCAGCACACTCATGCAAGCTCACTCCACACCTTGGACGCTATTATCTCTGATGAGATACGCGGAAGCAGTGAGCAGCACAAGGAGACGTACTTAGAGGTACGGCGACTGCGCAGCGCAACTGCTGACAAAGTAGCTCGCAGAGAGAATACGTCCATCACCACTCCCCCAACAGCCTAAATATAATAACGAACGTTCCCAAAATCAATAACATTGTCGCCACCGCCAGCACCACCGCCGCATCTTTACCATATTTCCGATAAATCCGCAATATCAACAAGTTATGCACCAACCCATAAATAATCGCCAGCGCTGGGAAAGCTAACATGTTTAGCCAGCTATCTCGCCGATACCCCCCACTAATCCCCGCAATCTCCCCATATACATCGCCATATCCTACTATCACCACCGTACTCTGCGGCCGCAGCGTCGTCAGCGCAAAAATCAACAGAATCCCGCTCATCAGCGCCATTATCACCATCGCCGCCATCAAGCCCTTCTGCTTATGGCAAATTTCTTTCCAAGTCACTAGCAGCCCCGGAGTTTCGTCCTTCGCCCCCTTTGCCTTTGTTTTTGTCCTTACCATTTCCCCTATTATAACTCATTTCCCGCTTATTACAAGCCGCCTAATGCTCCACCTCGTACAAATCTAACGCTTCGCCTTATACAAAGCCCGCCGTTTCATCACTCTATAAATCAGATACAGCGCCACCTCCCCCAGCCCACAAATCAGCAAAACTTTCAACACCACCCAGCTCAACTCCCCCTCTACGCTCGGGCAAGCATAATCCATATCTATGATGTGCGGATAATTCTTATAGCATTCTCGCTGTTCATACAGCCGAAACCGATGCAAACTCGCGCACACCATCCCCACCACCACCGCCACTACCAGCACATACCACACTCCTACCGGTACCCGCCGCTTCGCCAGCAACATCACACTCGCCGTCACGCAACAAACCGTCGCTATCAACACCATCAGCTCCATCATTAGCCAATACCACGGCGTCGCACTCAGCACCGCCGCCCCCGACATCACTCCATCCCCAAAAATCTGCTCCGGCACCAACATCAGCAAAAGATACAACCCCACCATCGCCATCAACATCAACGACACCGCCCCCGTAATCTGCCATCCTCTTCGTACTTCCTTCTCCGGCAAGCGCAAGTGTTCACATTCCACAAACTTCCCTAGCTTTAGCTCATCCATCGCAGCTTCGCTAATTTTTGTTCGCGGTCTACCTGGACGTCTCGCAAATACTTTTTTACTGTCCTCAGCTACATTATCACTTTTTTGCATAACACAACATTAGGCCTCTTTAGCTCTCCTAAAGGGCTTCCTTAACCTTAAATATACCACACTTTCCTGATTTTAGCAATAGCAAAATGCGTTCACCAATATTCCCCGCAATTGAGACAAAACATCGAGCTAGACCTATGATATACAATTTTAGCGAGCATCGACCACCTTCTTTAAGAAAAATGTATATTCCTGACGCAGCCGACAGGTTCGCCCGTCAGGGCGGTTCTGCCGGACTACCAGTGTATGAAATCGCAAGTTTACGAGCGAAGCGGAGACTTGCTTCCATTTCCGAGTAAACGCCGCGATATCTGGACGCGAAGCGGACAGACATTTCTTAAAGATGGCGTGAGATAAAATTCGTATAGCATAGGTCTAGCTATTTTATGACTCCATCTCCGATGATTCTATTCCGCTTATGCCTATAAGAAGTCTAGCCAAATTCTAAAAAATAGACTATAATAGATACTCAAAAGGAGAGTGTATGAGTAAAAAACGTCAGGACTATCTTAGCTGGGACGAATATTTCATTGGTATCGCCGCCCTCACCGCCATGCGCAGCAAAGATCCTAATACTCAGGTTGGCGCTTGCATCGCCAGTAATGATAATCGAGTTTTATCTGTTGGCTACAATGGAGCGCCTAACGGTTTCTCCGACGACGATTTTCCCTGGGATCGCGAAGGCGATCGCCTTGACACTAAATATCCCTATGTCTGCCATTCCGAGCTTAATGCTATTCTCAATTTCCGTGGCAACATGCGCGAACTCCAGACTGCCCGTATCTATGTCCACTATTTCCCTTGCGTCGACTGCACTAAAGCCATCATCCAAGCCGGTATCAAAGAAGTTATTTACCTTCACGATTTTGATCACGAAAGCCTCGGCGTAGAAGTCGAAGCTTCCATCCGCATGTTCGAGAAATGCGGCGTCAAATATCGTCAGTTCAAACCATCTAAACGCAAGGAAGTTACCCTACAACTTACAGATTAATATGAAAAAACTAGTTATCTCCGGCAGCGCAAAATTACACGAACGTTCCCTCTATTGGCGTGGCTATTTTGAGGGTCGCGGCTACGAAGTCATCGATTGGCCTTGCCCTATCTCTACCGAACCAGACACTCTCGATGACGCCCAGACTTCCCCAGGCCTCTCTCTTGGGCGCTGGCTCTCCCCTAGCGACAGCGATTACGGCGAACGCCTTACCAAAGTCTATCAACGTTTTTACAAAAACATCGATCAATGCGATACCTTCTTCCTCATGAACGAGGATAAAGACGGCATCGAAGGCTACATCGGCCCCAGCATGATTGCCGAGATCACTTACGCCATCATCAGCAATCTCAATCGCGGCCGCAAAATCAACATCAACATCCTTAAGCTCCCCGCTAAAGACCAAAATTACTACGAAGAAGTTAAATTCTGGCTCGACCAAGGTTGGATCAGCATCTATCAACGCCCCACCGGTAAAAAAGCTACTATTCCTATCCCCGACGACACGCCCGCCAAACAGCCCGCCTCCAGCGCTAGCGTTACTACCGTCCAACCCATTACCAGCCAGCCTTCTACCGAAAAAGTCTCCGAAGGCGAAATTATCGAAACCTTCACTCCTACTAAATCTGGTCTCTTTGGCCGCGGCAACAAAACTTACGATCTCATCACCTGCAAGAAAAAATGTCTCAAGCCTCTTAATTCCGCTTGGCGCGAATACCTCAAAATCCTCTGCCCAGATTTCCCCGCCTGGCTCTGCAAATACCTCACCGCCCCCGAGCTGCAGCGCCTTGATGGTATCAGTAGCACTTGCGGTCTCCAGCATACCAGCCTTTATCAATTCGACGACGATTGCACTACCTTCGGCCATAGCCTCGGTGTTGCTCTTATTATTTGGAACTTCACCCACGATAAAAAACAGACCCTCGCTGGCCTTTTCCACGACATTGCCACACCCGTCTTCAAGCATTCTATCGATTATCTCAACGGCGACGCCGCCACCCAAGAATCCACCGAAGCCCGCACCGAGCAAATCATCCGCAGCTCTAAGACTATCATGAAACACCTCAAGCGCGACGGCATCCTCCCCAGCGAAGTCAGTGACTACCATCTTTACCCCATTGCCGATAACGATTTGCCCAATCTCAGCGCCGACCGCTTAGAATATACCCTCTCTAATGGCTATTTCCTCTATCATATCTGGACTCTCTCCGACATCAAAAACTTTTACCAAGACATCACCATTCTCAAGAATGAATCTGACACCATCGAGCTCGGCTTCCAGACCCCCGGCATCGCTACTGATTTCACCACTCGCAATCTCACCCTCTCCGCCATCTACCACGGAGAAAAGTCTCGCGCCAATATGCAATTCCTCGCCGACATCGTCAAATCCATGATCATTGCTGGTTACCTCACCTCTGACGACCTCTACGTCATGAGCGACCGCGAAGTCGTCGACTGGATCCTCAGCTGTGGCGACCGCACCCTCAGCGAAGCCTTCCGCCAATACCAACGCACCACCGAAGTCTTCAGCAGCGGCGTCTCCAAGAAAAATTGTTACTGCGTCCCCGCCGGCTACAAAATCCGCTACATCATCCCTCTCGTCAAAACCACCGACGGTATCCAACGCATCACCGAATACGACTCCGAAGTCGACGAATCCGTCCATACCTACCTCAATACCAAGCAACCTAAATATGTCGGCTTCGACTTCGACTTCAAACCCTACACGGAATAGTATGAACAAGGTAATGACTCGAACCCTTTGTTCATCGCTAGGCTAGTTCGAGGAAGTAGCGAAGCACGGAACGAGACGTACTAAGAGGTACGGCGAGTGAGTACTGGAGCTACTGACGAAGAAATAGTCAGCGAGGACAAAGGCTCATATCAACTAACATATGCAATAGGACAAAAATGAACACACTGGATCAATACGCCAATGGCGTATGGGAGTTCCTCCAAACCATCCCTAAGGGCTACGTCGTAACCTACAAACAAGTCGCCGAATACCTCGGCAATCCTAAACTTGCTCGCGTTGTCGGCAACATTCTCCATCACAACCCCGACGAGCTACGCAACCCATGCTACAAAGTCGTAAATAGCAAAGGTAAGCTTTCCGGCCGTTTTGCCTTTGGCGGCCCTAGCGAGCAACAACGCCGCCTCGAAGCCGAAGGCATTATAATAGAGCATAATCACGTTGATTTAGCAAAATATCAATACCATCCAGAGGTAAACTCCTCATTTTCCACTCAAAATTAAGCAATTTTTTAGATTTTTTCGCAAAAAAGCATAAAAGGTCTAGACAAAACCGCAAAAGTATGCTACAATGGAATTATAAGCCAATTAACAACATCAACATTTAAAACAAAAGAAAGCCACTATGTGTACAGCCAGCACCTACAAAAACAACTATTTCGGTCGCAACCTCGACTATGATTTCTCATACGGAGAAGAAATCGTTATCATCCCCCGCAATTTCTCATTTAATTTCCGCGAAGCCCAACGCGTCGATTCCCATTACGCCATCATCGGCATCGCCTACGTTCAAGACAACTATCCGCTTCTCTATGACGCCATCAACGAAAAAGGTCTTGGCATGTCTGGGCTTAATTTCGTCGGCAACGCTGTATACAATAATCATGACGACAACAAAGACAATATCTCCCAATTCGAATTCTTACCCTGGATTCTCTCTCAGTGCGCCACTGTCGCTGAAACCAAAACTCTCCTAGCAAAAATCAATCTTCGCAATATCGCTTATAACGACCAACTGCCCGTCGCCGAACTCCATTGGATCATTAATGACGGTAAAGAATGCATCATTGTTGAATCTATGCAAGACGGCCTGCACATTTACAATAATCCCATCGGCATTCTTACTAATAACCCTCCTTTCCCAGAGCAACTTTTCCAGCTCAATAATTACCAGCATCTCTCCGCCAAAGAACCTGTTAATAATTTTGCCCCAGGCGTCAACTTCCAGGTCTACAGCCGCGGCATGGGTGCCATTGGCCTCCCCGGCGATCTCTCTTCCGAGTCCCGTTTTGTCAAAGCCGCCTTTACCAAGCTCAATTCCCTCTCCCCTGATGACGAAATGAGTAACATCAGCCAATTCTTCCACATCCTCCATTCCGTCGACCAACAACGCGGCTGCGCCAACATTGGTGATCAAAAATACGAAATCACCATCTATAGCGACTGTTACAACCTCCACGACGGCATTCTCTACTACACTAGCTACGACAACCATCAAATTTCCGCCGTCAAGATGCAATCCGAGAATCTTGACCATACCGACTTAATTCGTTATCCATTTATTCAGAAAGAGCAGGTAAATTATCAAAATTAATCCACCATAAAATCATTTGCGCAGGCTCAGCTTATAGAGTCAGACTTGTATAAGGCACCAGTACTTCTGCCCCGTCCCCTCCGTGGGGCGGGGACACTGGATTTTAATCATTGACCAAGTTTAATTTCTCGGAGCTCTGCCCTAGGGATGTTAATTGAAGCAAAGGTACGGGATTAAGCGCTTGCGTGTTTTACTATCTTGTGAGATAATACTTAAAGATAATCTAAACATCAACACAAAAATGCATCGTTTACTCAAAATCAGCTTCGACCAAGCTCTTATGTCGCTCACGCCGATTGCGACTTGGTTTTGTCTTAGCCTCTTTCTCGACAAAAACCTCATCAACGTCTTTAGCCTAGTTTACCCCCTCCAATACATCTACTATATTATCAATGCGCCCCTCGGCGTCGGTGCTAATATTAGTAAAATCCGCGACAAAAACAAGCACGCTGTCATGAGCGCCTTCTTCATTGGCATTCTTATTACTCTAGCCGTTTTCGGCTTAATTATCCTCCATATTGACGATTTTATCAGCTTCATGAACATGGACATTGCCACCTACCACACTTTTACTATCTACGCTGTCGTCATCCTTATGTATCAAACTATTTTTTCTCTCGTCCTCAACAAACTCTACTATGCCGATCAAAACCGCCAAGCCAATCAATATTCCCTTATCTTTAATGTCCTCAGCTTCTTCTCTGTCAATGGTCTCGCGCTCTTCACTAAAAACCAAATCCTTATCGTTACTTTCTCCCTCATCCTTGTCGGACTTTTCCTCGTCTATACCGTCATTCGCGTCTGGGATAAATTTAAATTCCGCCTCAACCTATTTCATTGTATCAAATATAACTCCGTTGACGTCGCCAATTATGCCCTCATGTTCTTTATCTTCCTCTTTGGCCTCAGTAACGCCCTCGAATTTGGCTCCCAATACGCCCTCGCTATCACTTTCGTCTCTCTTATTACTGATACCCAATGGGATGTCCTCGACGCCATCAATACCGTCGCCAAAATTGACATCACCAAGAAAAAATTTAATTATAAAATATCATTACGCAATGCTTACAAACTTACGTCAATTCTCGTCGGCACATCTATTCTCATGTTTTTAGCCCTTTATCATTTTTATGATCTCAATCTTCCCGTCACCCTTACCTTCCTTAGCCTCGAATATATCACCTTTTATACCGACCCTATCTACTACCTCCGCACTTGCTACTTACAGCTCAACTGGTCTGCGAGCAAAACCACCGGCAACAAAATCATTGCTCGTATTTTCCGCTTTGGTCTCTCTATGCTCCCTACTCCGTTTTGCACCAGCCTAGGCGGTTTTGGTTCCTCTGTCTACCAGCTCATCACTACTAGCTTTCTTTTTCGCAAAAACTACCTTGTTGATAAAAACGGTATCGTCCGCACCCGCCGTCGCAAAACTCAATCTTCCGCTCATTCCCTACCCCAGCCCCGATATCACAATCTTCCCATCGATGACAACTAGACTTTTCCCTATTTTCACGATATAATATAGATTATAAGGAGTGTGATTTACATGAACCCTATCCGCCATGCCGTTAGAGTCATCGCCTTTCAAGAAGGTAAAATTCTCTGCGTCCGCTATAACAACCCCAAAATGCAAGGCTTTCTTGACTTTCCTGGCGGCAAAATCGAACCCGGCGAAACCGAACTCGACGCCTGTCTCCGCGAAGTCAAAGAAGAAGCTGGCCTGGACATTACCCCCGCCGACTTACACTATGTTGGTCGCATAATTAACCAAACCCCCGATCTCATCTACGACCTCCAAACCTACACTAGCACCAGCATTTCCGGCACCCCACACAACTCCGAAGGCGACCAAGCTCTCTGGCTGCCCATCGACGAAATCCGCCAATACGACAAGCGCCTCGCCATTACTTACATGGTCGATCCCGAGCTTGTCTCACTGCTCAAAACTCCCGGTTTCGAGATCACATTCACTTCCAACGCCAGCCTTCACATTACCTCCCGCCAAATCACCAAATCCCCGGCACCTTAGCCCATACAGCACAAATACGCCCTCCGGGGCGTATTTTCCATAAAAACAAACGGACATTTTGAGAATAAAATTAGGCTGTTTTGCATTACAAAATCAGCATAAAGCCATAGATAAAATTCGTCAGATTGGCGCGTTTCTTCGAGCGAAGCGGGTCTCCGGACCCAAATTGTAGGAGACGAGACAATAAAAATACCCGCATTTTTATTGCGAGACGACGCCCAATTTTCTTCAGCGCGAACGAGAAAAACCGCCAAGATGGCGAGTCTCAAGGCATTTTGAGAATAAAATTAGGCTGTTTTGCATTCTATCTAGTGAAGCGCGTCTTCGGACGAGCGAACGACGATAGAACTTACAAAACAGCCAATTTTAACTCAAAATGGAGCCGCTGGCAGGAGTCGAACCTGTGACCTGCTCGTTACGAATGAGCTGCTCTACCAACTGAGCTACAGCGGCACATTCACATTATACCACACTTTTTCTCTCCTCAAGTCCAAAATCTCCATTTCTCACCAAACTTTTACTAGTTCCCTCCTCTCCTCCTACTTAAGTATAGGAAAAGGTATAATTATCTAGCGACACAGCGGACGGGGAGGCCGCGGTAACGATCGACGTAAT
>CAYUCN010000035.1:0-10942 GCA_964443395.1 uncultured Candidatus Saccharibacteria bacterium
ATATGGCCATAGACGAGCATAGACTGTCCCGCATTTTGAATTATGGAACAAGGTCGCGCAAATCAAGTTCCTCTTGACAATTTCACCTATCTATGCTACAATGATACAAAGCTGCTATTCTGTAGCTAGTACCTCTACTTTTTGTGCAGAAAAAGGAGAATGAGAATCATGCTGAAGTACAGTAACTACCAGTTGACCCAACTTCCCTGTGCCGCCGAGCTCAAACAACCCTGGATGACCTTCATGGATCACGCCTGGATCGTCGCCGAGCATCTTGCCATCGAGCAAACCCAAAAGCGCATCGCCCAAGGCGGCCACAAAGCACTCATCGCCATCAAAGCTCAGCACCCCCTGCTTCCCGACGGCACCCCCGACGCAGAATACCGCAGTCGCTTGGACGCCGCTTTAGATCTTTACGATCAACTCAATGATGAGAATCTCTCTGTCACTATCATGACTTTCGGCGGCATTCACGCTGGGCATGCTACCATTTCTCTCGCTACCAGCGGCGCCAATTACCTCATCAAGAATGGCATTCCTACAGATTGCATCATCCAACACCCCCTTATCTTCTCCGGCAACGACGAAGATGACCTCGCCAGCCAAGAATTCGACCGCGACCCTGAGTATCGTCAGCTCTATGTTTGCTGTTCCGCCGGACAATGGCTCCGCTGCAATACTTACTACATCGCTATGGGGTGGATGCCGGCGCCCGTGCTCACCCGTCCTCTCCCCGGGCATCAAGACGATATGTGCGAAGCTCTGGGTATCTGGGGCGGCAGTTTCCGCGATCTTCTCAGCCGCGGTCCTGCAGGCGTCCGCGAAGCCTCCGAAGAAACCCGCCAGAAACACCTCGCCGAAGCCATCGCCTTCCGGACCGATCAAGCCGCCAATCGCTCTTAATCTTCATTTTATCTCCACCCCCGCACCTAAGCCGCCCCTCCGGGCGGCTTTTCTTTACATTTTTGTACATTTTCCCAAAAACTATGCTATAATACTCTTATTGGGTCGCTAGCGTCGATTTTCCAAAAGGAAAATCTCTCTGCGGGGCGTCGTCTCGGTAGAGAAAATTAATTTTCTCTCCACTCGCCTCCTACCGCAGTTCAGCTCCAGCTTCGCTAGCTCACCAAAGAATTTGGGTCGCTAGCTCAGCTGGCTAGAGCGCCTCGTTTACACCGAGGAGGTCGGGGGTTCGAGCCCCTCGCGACCCACCATGGAAAGAACCGAAACGTAAGTTTCGGTTTTTCCCATGGATATGGCAACGGGGCGAGAACCCCCGCAGGGGGGCGAAACGCAGGAGTGGCTGTAGGCAGAGAAAATGTTTACATTTTCTCTGGCCGCTACGACTGCGGGAATATTTTTGCAACGCAAAAATATGACGCCCCTCGCGACCCACCAAGACCAGGAAGCATCCTTGGTCTTATTTTTTATGCCCAAAACCTGGCACCCTTCATGGAAGCTGTTTCCTTCCTTTCCCTCGCTTTTTCTTTCCCGCCTTCACTTCTCTCACATACCCCACAATCGACGTCGTAAACATCACCATCTCACACAACACCCCAAATGGCGAACTCACAAATCCATTATATGTCATCCAACAAAACGCCACTGGTATCCCCAAAAACTTATATACCTTTGTACTCTTCTGCCAAATCGAAATCTCATACAACACCGTCGCCGCCACTGAGAGCAAGCTTAGCGGCCCGTCATAAGTCAAATAAGTCACTATTCCTATCCCTATCAGCACCACCGCCAAAAC
Source organism: uncultured Candidatus Saccharibacteria bacterium (assembly GCA_964443395.1). Taxonomy (GTDB): domain Bacteria; phylum Patescibacteriota; class Saccharimonadia; order Saccharimonadales; family Saccharimonadaceae; genus Nanosyncoccus. The sequence goes on from CAYUCN010000035.1 coordinate 1,757, forward strand.
TATATAATCTCTCGTATGCAGCTTACTCCGCTCTTTCGCGCTATGCTTACTCTCATCCCAGAGATAATAGAAGTTCGCCAACAATATAATCACCGACATCGCCATCCCCAGATCCGCCCCCAAGAGGATAAATGCTATAATTCCGCATGTCATCGACGCAATATCTAGCGTCACCACCGCCTTGCGGTTCTTTGCCAAATACGACGCCCCCAGTAATGCATACTCCACTACCGTAATAATCTGTGACAGAATCCAAGTTATCGACATCTCTTCTTACCTCACTTTACCATAAAATTATTCGCTATTATTTCTTCCACACTCTCTGGATCATCCCGCAAAGTTACTAAGAAGTTATACACGCCTATCCCATCCAATCCCGGCGCCAACTCATAGATCTGCTTCGCCGTATATCCATTCACCGTCACTGGATTTTCCGCTTCATAATCCCGCTCTTCCAACCATCGCCCAAACTCTTCCGCAATATCTTCATATTTCTCTACCTTCTCTATCAGTCGCTCCGCTACTATCTCCGTATTCCCCTTCTCATTTCTCAAATACTGCCAAACTTTTTCTTCATCCATTTCTATCTCCCCGTCAACCTTCTTATTCCATGTTTTAGCCTGTTCACTGGTCGCTTTGCCTCATCTATCTTCTCCATCATCATTGGTAGCAAGTTAGCAGAAAACCTATAAGCCTCCGCCTCTACCAACTGCTTCTTATATCCGTCTATATCCTCATCCGGCTGAATCGCATTCGCAAAATTAATCTTATACAGCTTTGCCCGTTTCTTAATATCCCCATCCAGCTGCCGCCCATCCAGCCTATCCACTACATTATGTTGATGTGCATGCCACATCTCGTGTCCAATCAACTCTACCAAATTCTCCAATATCATCGTATTCACCTTATTCTCATACAGCGTAATCACATCCGGATTATTATCTGGACTATGTCTATAATCCGCCCCCTCCTGCCCCTTTAGGTTAGTTCTATGCTGCACTACCGGCAAATTTTGTATCCCTAATATATCTCCGTAAAACTTCACTATTTCTTTCTCCGCCGCCCGCTTCTCCGCCTCAGATTTCAGTTCATATCCAAATTGCGCTATCTCCCCTACACTACTCTGCTCCGCTCTCCGCAAATACAAATCCACTGCCTCCGCCACGCCTTCTTCGCTCACCTTCGTATAGACTTCCGCCGTAAACTTATTCCTAAACTCCACATCCTTCCGCACCCATTCACGTGCATCTCGCAGCTCTCTAGAACTTCTCCGTATATCACCCGCCGTCATAAAGTTTACGCCGTTTTTATTCTCGCGCACCAACTTCCGCATCCCCGGCGTCCGCTCCTTCGTCGTCATCACAGCCAAACATGACTTCTTCAAATCAATCTCCTCCGCTCGAGGCTGCCTGCCTACCGCCGTAAAACCATCTTCATCCACCAACGCCCCATCCAGCACAAATACCACCTCTGGAGCATTACCATCATCATCCACTGCCACAACCGGGTGCCACACTCCCTTCTCATCTTTATAGTCCGCCGTCAGCGCAATCTCGCTATTTAGCGGATTTCCGTCATTTGTCTCTCTCGTAATCTTCCCTGCCTGCAAAAACTTCTCCGCCTGCGCCATCGTCATACCAAAGTAAAACTTTCTAATATCCTTATCCGCCTCGTATCTCTCTGCCTTCGCCTGATCGTTCACCTCTTTCCATAATTCCTGCGGATTTTCATGTTCTCGCTGTGCCATCTCTCGGAAAGTCTGCATCGCCTGTGCCGGCCCATTCGCACGATCCGTCTGGTCAATTATCGCCATCGTCTCTTCATTCTGGTCATGCCGCCGCCTGGCTCGCTCTTCCGCTTCCGCCTGCAACCGTTTCTCCCGCGCCCGCTCCGCCACCTTTAGCGCCTTTTCTCCCAGCACCCGCTGCCGTTCCCTCTCCGCAAAACGCTCATTTTGCCGCTCTATCATTGCATCTACGCGCGCCATTCTCTCATCTAAGCTAGGCTTATCAATCCTAAAATCCCGCTCTACCTTCGCCTCACCCGTATCCAAAGCCCGTTCCCAGGCTTTCGGTGCAATCTCAGCAAACTTTTCTCTCATACCCTCATTATAACATAACCATCTCAATTCCGTTTATTTTTATCCGCCAAAATTCCCTAAATATCACTCTAGCATCCAACCTTCCCCCTCATCCGCCTCAAGTTCCCCACATCCTCAGTTTTTCCTCTTTACATTTTCCGCAAAATCAGATATAATGAACACTAGTAATTAATATCAACCTATCTAATAATATAGAGGAAATTTTAATGCCGATTATCAAGTCCGCAAAAAAGGCCGCGCGCCAAGCCGTCAAGCGCACCGCTCACAATCAAGAAATTAAAGCCGACATCAAGTCTGCACTCAAAGCCTTCAAGGCCAACCCCACTAAAGCAACCATGGCCAAAGCCCAATCCGAGTACGACAAAGCCGTCAAAAAAGGCCTACTCAAGAAAAATACCGCTTCCCGCCGCAAAGCTAGCTTAGCCAAATTCGCTAAAACTTCTGCTTAATCCGTCAAAAAACATCGACAAAGATACCCTACAGGGTATCTTTTCTATGCATAATAAATTCAGTCTTTATTTTTCATCGCAATCCCCTCACATCTTTCCTACCCTCAACAAGAACGCTTTTACCAATATCCACGGCTCCATTGCCGTTTCCTTCATTTGCATATCTAGCTTCGCTAACTCTTTCAAAATTTTCCGCTCTCTTACTCCTGCACCCGTCGCATCATATTTCTTCAACGTCTGCGTCACTAGCAAACCAAAAAACATATATGGATCCTGTGTTTGCTCTACCTTCTCTACCATCTGCACCGCCCGCTTACCATCCACCAGCGCCGCGTCCAATATGCCAAACACTAAATTCATCTCCGGCTTCTTCGGTTCCACAAATTCCCGCAGCTCCACCTCCGCCTCTTTTAATTTCTTATAACCAGCCGACCGCTTATCTATCTTCTGCTCCCATGCTATCACCATATGCGGCGTACTCAGATAATCCCCTATTCTCTCCCACACCAGCGCATTCTCCGTCAAATCTTTCAATAGAATCTTCCGTTCCCCCGCATCAAATAATGACGCCCCCAGCAAAATACTTGGCAAATCCTCTGGCGTTAAACTCTCCCCCTCATACGCCTCATAATTATCACCCAGCGTCTGTTTTATCGCTCGTTCCGCCCCCTGTCGATTCTCGCCATAAAAAACCTTAAGCATTTTCCACCTTCACGACACCATAAAACTCAAAACACATCAAACTCAAGCTTTCTACGCCTTCTGCTCATCTCTAACAGGCACTTTTTCCACGGGGTTATCAACATCCGCACTTTTTACAATACCCCTGTCATCCATCTCTGTTATGCTCATCTCTGTCCGCACATCCTGTCCACCCTCTAGCCACCTCGATGAGCTATAGTACCTCGGATTATTTGTATAATTATTTACCTTATGCGGCCCAAACAGCCACTTTACATACTCTTTAAATGTCATTTCTCTCCTTTACATTTGCAAAATAATCTGGGCATTTTTGGCATTTTGGACAATAATGCGTCCCCCGCCCCGCCACTTTTGTCTTTAATATTATCGCTCCGCATTTTTCACACGGCTTGCCCTCTCTCCGAAACACCTTCGCAAACAACTCTAGGTAATTTCCTGTACTTCCATCCGGCTTCACGTACGTCGCCATCGTCGACCCGCCCGAATCTATTGACTCCATCATTACATTCCGCGCTCCCTCCAATATCATCCCTACTTGTTCCTCTGTCAGCTCTCCCGCTTTCGTCGCCGGATGCACACCTGCATAAAAAAGCGATTCATCCGCATAAATATTTCCCAGCCCCGCTATTACCTTCTGATCTAATAAAACCGCTTTAATCGGCGCATTTTTATGTCGCTGACATTGGTTGAACAATTCTTTTACACTCATCTCCCACGGCTCTTTTGCTAGCCCTGCAATAAATTTATCTTGTTCCACGTCAGAGGTCGGCAATACTTTTACAAACCCAAACTTTCGTTGATCATTAAAATACAACGTCCCCTCCTCAAAAATAAAACTCACTCGCGTCTGGCTATTCGGCAACTCCACCATAAAATTTTTACTCGGATGCCCCGCCGCAAACTGATGCTTCATCATCTCATCATAATCCTCCTGAGTAATGTCACAGACCGCCCCTTCACCGGACGACGACGTTATCTCTGATGAGATACGAGGAAGATTCGAAGCGCGCAAAGGAGCCGTATTTAAGATACGGTGACTGCGCACTGGAGAATCTGACGACGTAGCTCGCAGAGAGAACAAGTCGTCTCTCCAAATCAACTGGCCCGTCATTCGTAAATGTATCATCATTGTATATTCATTATCCAAGTCTATCAGCAGTGCCTTCCCCCTCCGCCTAATCCCTACTACGGTCACATCCACCACCTTCGCCTCATCCCCCTGAAAGGCCTTCCTTGTCTGCGCATCAACTTCTACCTGAACAATTTTTTTGTTCAGTATCAATGGCTCTAACCCTCTTTTAATCGTCTCTACTTCTGGCAACTCCGGCATATTTCTTCCTTTATTTCGATTATCCTATCTATTACAACTCGCACCCTTCGCGAAGACTACATCTGCAATCATTATAGTCTCCCCCAATTCTTACCACACGTCACATCCACCTTCAACTTCACCGCCAGCTCCGGCGCCACCTCCTCCATCTCTCTTCGCAATAATTCATCAATCTCCTCTTCCATCCCCTCATCACATTCTATAATCAACGAATCATGCACCTGACAAATCATCTTCGCCCCCTTCGGCAACATCTTATCCACCTTTATCATTGCCCGCTTCATCAAATCCGCTTCCGTACCCTGTATCGGCATATTCTGCGCCGCTCGCTCTGCCCCCGTCCGTACTAAGAAATTACTGGATAGTACATCTGGCGTCGGCCTTCTCCTACCAAACAACGTCTCCACATACCCCTGCTCTCGCGCCTGTTTTAAAATCTTCTCTAGATACTCTTTTATCGGCTTTCTCAGCTCAAAATAATGATCGATAAAATTCTTCGCCTCATCATAACTCATATCGGCCGCCGCTGCCAAACCTCTCACACTCATCCCATACAGCACCCCAAAGTTAATCACCTTCGCCGCCCGTCGCTGCGTCTTCGTCACCTCATCCATCGGCACGCCAAACGCTTCCGCCGCCGTCTTAGTGTGAATATCCACGTCATTGTTAAAATCATCAATTAATGCCTTATCCCCCGCCAAAGCCGCCGCCAGCCTCAGCTCAAATTGCGAATAATCCGCACTCACCAAGACCTTTCCCGCACCAGCTACGAACCCTGTCCTTATTCTCCTTCCTGCCTCTGTGCGCACTGGAATATTCTGTAAATTTGGATTCGTAGATGACAATCTTCCCGTCGCCGTCACATTTTGATTAAATGTTGTATGTACTCTATCCTTTTTGTCCGCCAGCTCTGGTAAAGGCACAATATATGTAGATAATAATTTACTTACCTCTCTATAATTCCTAATCTCATCTATTATTTCGTGTTGCCCCTCTAATTTATCCAACTCCTTTGCCCCTGTAGAATAGCCCTTTTGTGTCTTTTTTATCCCCTTCGTTGGCAGTTGTAGTTTAGTAAACAACGCCTCAGACAGCTGCACTGGCGAGTTAATATTAAACTCATACCCCGCTAGCCTCCAAATTTTTTGCTCAATCTTCTGCAATTCTTCCGTAAATTCCGCCTTCATCCCATCAAAATAAGCTCTGTCTATCAACATACCTTCTTGTTCCATCTTAAACAACACCGGTATCAACGGCAGATCAAATTGAGTAAAAATTGTGTTCAACCGCGGCAACTTCGCAAATTCTGCCTTTTGCCGTTCATATTCTTCCGCTATCTCGCCACGCTCCACCTCCCGCGCCAGCGGATCTAGCAAAAACCTCCCTTGCCCTAAATCCCAATATTCCCCTCCAGCCAGCACTTTCTCTGCTACCTCTAGATTTTTATGCATTAAGCTCTTTACATCCCAGCTCACCAACATCCCCGTCTCTAGATAATATGGTATCTCTGGAGCCTCCGCATCAAAGTCAAACCCCATCTGCCCATCGGCTATTTTTTTCTCGATTTTAGTCTCTTTCTTCGGCTCAAATTTCAAAAACTTCCCTATCAGCGTCTTAAACTCCAGTTTCTTCAGCGCCGCCACGATTTTATCCCTATCAATTACTAGATCTGGCAACTTATCCAGCTCCACCGGTGCATCCGTCATAATCTTCGCTAATTTTAGAGACATATAAGCACTATCTTTCCCTGCCTCCAATTTCTTTCGCGTCGCCCCAGTGATCTCGTCTATATGCTCATAAATCCCATCCAGATCCCCATACTGCGCCAAAAGCTTCACCGCTGTTTTCTCCCCGATCCCCGGCACCCCTGGTATATTATCTGAAGCATCACCTTTCAGAGCTTTCAGGTCTAAAAACTGCGCCTTCTTAATCCCATATTTTGCCTCCACCCCTGCCACATCAATCTCTTCCAACTTAGAAAATCCTTTAAGAATCCGATACATATGCGTATTCTCATCCACCACTTGCAGCATATCCAAATCCGACGACACAATATACGTCTCATAGTCACCTTCCTCATCGGCCTCCCTTGCCAGTGTACCTATAATATCATCCGCCTCATACTCGTCGATTTCCACAAAACTCCACCCCAATGCTTTCACTAATTCCTCTAGCAACGGTATCTGCGCATAAAAATCATCATCCGGTTTCTTTCTACCGGCCTTATATTCAGTAAAAAGCTGCTTCCGTTTCGCAGTCGAAGTTTTTGAATCCCACGCTACCACTACCTTAGTCGGCTCCAATTGCCGCACTATTTCCATTGCAATCGCCGCAAACCCATAAACACCCCCAGTCGGCGTACCATCGCTCAGCGACAGCGCCCCCATCGCATAGTACCCTCTATAAAAAACCGATTTTCCATCTATAATCACTAGTCGCTTCATATCTTTAGTATAGCACACTTATCAGATATTTACTTTTATTCCCCCTCATGCTAGACTAAATATAGAGCAAAATCATATGACAAATGCAAAAGATATTAAAATTATCGCCCTCGTCGGCATGAGCGGCAGTGGCAAATCCGTCGCTATCGATTACCTCACCGATCGCGGCATCCCCAAAGTCTATTTTGGCGGAATGATTTACAAAGAAATGGAGAAGCGCGGTATCGAACGTACTACCGATGGCAAAAGCGAGAAACTCTTCCGCGAAATGATCCGCCAGACCGAAGGCTCCGACTGGGTAGTTCGTCAAGCCATCGCCGAGACCAAAGACCTCATCGCCGCCGGTCAAAAACGCATCGTCCTCGACGGCGTCTATTCTTGGACCGAATACAAAATCCTCAAGCACGAATTCCCCGGCAGCCTTACTTTCATTGCCGTTGTTACCCCTAAAGCCCTTCGTTACGAGCGTGTCGCCAAACGCCCCGAACGCCCCTTCGACGCCCAAGCCATCCGCGAGCGCGACATTAGTGAAATCGAAAACCTCGAAAAAGGCGGCCCTATTGCCGCCGCCGACTACTATATTCTTAATGACGGCAGCGTAGCTGATCTCTATACCCAACTTAAGCATATTCTCCACCAGATCAACTTCTAGCCCTAAAAATCTACCACTAAACCATTGAACAATTTTAGTGTTCAAAAATGTATTTGTCTCATTTAGTTAGAGATCTTTTATACATCCGCTTTGCAACCATATTCTTCAGAGTAGCAATAAACTAAATGCTAATCCTTATTGTTGTAAAAATTACAACAATATCAAATTGCAAAGACTAACAAACTTGTGCTTGTTAGTCTTGTTTTCTTTGTGCTACAATGCGGGTTAGAGCACAGGTTTGGCTTGTTATTTTACAGTTTAGTAGGGTGTGGAGTTTTATTTTAGGAATGGGAAGGTTAAACTATGATCAACAAAATCAAAGCTTTAATAGCGCTAGTAGATGGAATGTTTCAACGCAAGAAAGATTCTACTACGAAACAAAATATTACTGTTATCGGGAACAATATTACAATTATTGTCAAACCCGATAACAAGTAATATCTTAACGTTCTAACTTAATTTTACTAAACTTATGCGTTTTATGCAAGCATATTTTTTAAGGAAATACTGCGAGAGCAGGCCTGTGCTCTGTTTTTGGTTAGCCTTGGCTAATCTGTACAATCATCTAGCCACACAGCGGACGGAGATGCCGATGTAGCGATCGTAGTAGCCGGACGGGTTAACGCTACTACTATTGAAGTACAAGTAGTACGCGCTGGCGGCCGAGTTAGCCGTAGATGACCAATAATAACCGTCGGAGCCAGCATAGCCCAGAGAGCTATCACCGACGATCCCGCCATAGACGAAGTTATACGGAGCACCTCGCATAGTAGTACTTCCTACACTGCCACTAAGTCCACTCAGTAATTTACTATAAGACTTATCCGTGGTAGCACTGCCATCTACGGGCAATTGCCAGCCTTTAGGACAGATACTAGATGTGGCATTTTGGTCTGCTGGCACTACAGTAGTATTAGCCACATTTCCAGCGTTACCAGTATTATTACTATTAGGAATAATATCTACATATGCTCCTTGTAAACATGTTCCTGCGGTAGCGGCACAATAAGAATAATATGCACCATATTTATTAGTATCAGGATCAGCTGGGTTTCTTACTTGCTGATTAGCATAAGTGTCCGTACTATTACTATCTTTAAGTTTAGTGTTATCGAACCCTCCAGTATTAGTAGCGGTTGGCAGGGTATATGTTTGCTCGGTTGTAGTAAAGATATTAGAATCTAGATCCGTATCATTGATAGTTAGCACGGTATCTCCAAATAGAGCTAAGTTTTGAGTCATCCAACAACCAACATTCTCCCATTTACTGTTAGCTATTTTAGCTACAGTATAAACTTTATTATCTCTAGTATCTTTAAGGGTACCTGTAGTGCCTACTGGGAGTAAATCACAGAAGCTAGTTGTCATATCTTGCATATTGTATATACGAGCATCTTCATAGCCAAATCCCGTAACCGTCTCCTCCACCCCCGCCACGGCAGACAGAAGGATTCCAGTAGTATAATGTCCTGGAGTAGCATTGGCTCCAAACTTCGTAGCAAAGTTAA
>CAYUCN010000036.1:0-9863 GCA_964443395.1 uncultured Candidatus Saccharibacteria bacterium
CTTCGCTGCTAACTTCAGTGACAATATACCATCAGGACATTATACTACTAGCGTATTATTGTCGTTGGCGGTGGAGCCGAAGAAGCTAACATTAGGAAACATAGAGTATATGCAAGACGTTACGCCAGAAATATGTGCAGCCACTCCATTTGCAGACGCTGCTGGTAATAATCAATTCACGCTTATAGATAGACGAGTAGCTAGTAGTGAGCCAGGATATCAATATACTGTAGCGCATCTTAAGAATAGTAAAGATGAAGATGCTGGATGTTGGATGACGCAGAACCTCGCACTTCCAGGTGGAACCATAATATCAATTAGTGATAGCGACCTTGACCCTAGTGTTTTTACTTACACTAATAAGACTTATACTTTGCCAACCACAAAAAATACTGGAGGATTTGATAACACAAACTTCAAAGATAGTAAAAATGCAGAAACTTACGCTAATCAACAAGTAAGAAATGTAGCCAATCCTGATACTAATAAATACGGTGCATATTATTCTTGGTGTGCTGCGACGGCTGGAACTTGTCTACAAGGAGCATATGCTGATATTATACCTAATAGTAATAATGCAGGTAATGCTGGAAATGTAAGCAGCACTGTTGCAGTTCCAGATGGCCAAAACGCTACATCTAGTATTTGTCCTAAAGGATGGCAATTACCAGTAAATGGTGGCGTCACCACTAATAAATCATATGCCAAGTTGCTAAGTGGGCTATTCGATGCAAGCTCAATCGTCACCACTCCGTATAATTTCGTTTATAGTGGAGCTATTCATGATAGCTCTCTGCTCGATACTGGCAGCCAAGGCGGTTATTGGTCATCTACAGCCAACAAATCTGGTGGCGCTTATTATATGGGATTTGGCATTTATGTTATTCCATCCGAGACTGATTCACGTTACATCGGCCGCTACTTTGGTCGTTCCGTCCGCTGCGTCGCGAGATAAACCACATACATAGTCTTTTCTGGAACATCCGGAGCGACCGAGGAACAAAACATCATAAAAGCCAAGCGCTAGCTGCTTTTATATGTTGCAGTGACGAGGAGACGAAGCGAGGCTAAGCGCACCCACCTCGTAACGACAGAGGTGGGTGACGCGGTTCCAGAAAAGATCTATGTAGTGGTTTATCTAGAGGCATCAGTAGATGATGACGTGAGATAAAATTCGTATAGCATAGGTCTAGCTTTTACAGCTCCACCGGTGAACGTTAGTGAAAATACTAGAGACTTAGTGTATTGAAAAAGATATACAGAATGTAATACTTAGTCTTATCACTTCCGAAACCGACTAAAAGAACCGTATAGTAAACCAATAAGTTATCATGATTTAGTATAAGATATAATTGCGTGTCGTTTGAGGGAGTGAGAAAGCTAAGCATTTGCTCTTGATGCGGCTATAATCAAATCCAATCATCAGCGTACTATCCCAGGTAATATTTACATTTTTACCTCCATCCTCAAAAAATGTGTTACAATAAGGGAATGAACGGAGGTGATGATGCATTCACGCGGGGTCTTAACCCGCCTCAGGCCGAAGCCGTGCGCACGCTAGAAGGCCCGGTTTTAGTATTGGCTGGGGCTGGCTCTGGTAAGACTAAGGTTCTGACGCATCGGATTGCTAATATCATCGCCCACGGCACCCGTCCCGACGAAATCCTTGCCGTCACTTTTACTAACAAAGCCGCTAAAGAGATGCGCGTGCGTCTCTGGAAGTTACTAGAAGCCCAGCGTAAGATCGCCGCTCGTGCCGAGCGTAAGCGCGAAGACGGCTTAGCTGGGCTTAAGGTCGAGTTGGATCGCAGTGATATCGCTAGCCAGCCTACAGCAGAATCATCCAATCCCGACGAGCCTAGCCGCGGTTTTATGCGCTACATGGGTACGTTTCACGGTATTTGCGTACGCATTCTACATATTGAGCACGCTGCTGCTGGTATTGGGGCCAATTTTACCATCTACGATACTGATGACCAGCTCACTTTGATCCGCCGCATCATGCGCGAGATGAAACTCCCCGCTGACAAAAGCCTCACCCCCAGAAATGTCCAATCCATGATCAGCCATTATCAGAATCTCGGCATGAAACCCGCCGACGCCAAGCGCGAAGCCTATTATCCTAATCAAAAGCATGCCGCCGATATTTATGCCCGCTATGAACAAGAGAAAAAAACCGCCGACGCCCTAGATTTTGATGACCTCTTAACTAAGACCGCCGATATGTTTGCGAGTAACGCCGAAATCCGCCAAAAGTGGCAAAAGCGTTTTAAATACATTCTCATCGACGAGTATCAGGATACTAACTCCGTCCAGTACAAGCTGATTAAGAGTCTTGTTAATGAGCAACGCAATATTTGCGTAGTTGGTGATGATTGGCAGTCGATTTATTCCTGGCGCGGAGCAGATTTTACTAATATTTTGCATTTCGAGCGCGATTTCCCCGGCGCTAAAGTTATTAAACTAGAGCAAAATTACCGTAGCACCGGTAATATTCTTGCCGCCTCGCAAAAAATCATCAATCAGAATAAAACCCGTACCGAGAAAAAACTCTTCACCGAAGCTGGCGACGGCGAGCCGGTCACTATCGAGGGTACTATGGACGAGACTGGCGAAGCCAATTTTGTCGCCCGCAAGATTATGAGTCTAGAGGCTAAGCGTGGTAATTTTAGTGATTTTGCCGTGCTTTATCGTACTAATGCTCAGTCTTATGCTTTTGAGAAGGCTTTTATCGCCGCGCGTATTCCGTATAAGATTATCGGCGGCGTTCGCTTCTATGATCGTAAAGAAGTCAAGGATGTCCTAGCTGTGCTTAAACTAGTCGCTAATCCTCATGATCGCGTCAGCTACGAGCGTATTATGAAAAATATTCTTTCTGGAGTTGGCCCGGCCTCTCTGCAAAAAATCTTTGATTATCTCAGTAATAATCCTGATCAGAGTTTGGCTGATCTTGGCAATCTTAAGCTCACCGCCAAGGCCAGCGCTGCCGCACATAAAGTCGAGCATTTCCTTCAACAAGTTCGCCGCAATCCCGCACTTACTCCTGCCGAAATCACTGAGAAAATTATTGAAGATTTCAATTTCGCCTCGCTCTTACGTACTGACACGCCCGACGGTGAAGAGCGTATGCAGAACTTAGAGGTATTGGTTGGTAACGCCAGCGCCTATGATACTCTACCAGAGTTCCTAGAAGACGCTGCCTTGCTCAGCTCTGCTGACGAGGCTGCGGGGGATAACGTTGTTTCGCTCATGACCCTACATGCCGCTAAGGGTCTAGAGTTTCCGGTAGTGTTCATGGTAGGGTTAGAGGAAGGTCTTTTCCCTGGTAGCCGCGCCGTCGATTCCGAAAGCGAGCTCGAGGAGGAGCGCCGCCTAGCCTACGTTGGCATGACTCGTGCTATGCAAGAGCTCTATCTCACTTTTGCTGGTTCGCGCTATAGTTTTGGCGGACGCAATTATAATGCTCCTTCGCGCTTCCTCATGGAGCTTGGCTATGAGCCGTACGGCACTGGTAACTTTGGCGAATCTGGCCAATATCACAGCGCCACGGAAAACTTTGGTCTTCTGGGCGGAGACCCCGATGGGGAATTTAGCGCCAGCAGTGGCGACTTTAGCGAGTTTGAGACCGACTTCGACCCGTTTCCCGAGGATTTACCAGTTTACGAAGGTTAGCAATATATCATAAAAAGAGCCCCGCAGTCGGGGCTCAAGCGTAGATAGATAATGCGAATGCGGCCTTAGCCGACGATACTCCTGATGCTCACGGGCGGCTCATCCCAGGTGTCCATGTATCTAGCCTCAAAGGGCTCCTGCCGCTGGAAGTACTCGATCAGCCGCTCGACTCGGCCCTCGGTAATCTTCAGGTCTTCGGCCATGAACCAATCCTTAAAGATCGGATACATGTCCACCTCGCTGACGGTGCCTTCTTCATCTCTCACGGCTACCCAGATCTTCGCGCGCTGGCTCTTAATATAAGAGCCGTTTCCGCCCGCTACCGCGCCGCGCAGCCGGCGATTGCGCTTTACGCCTTGTACTAAATAGGGAACCGATTGCTGGTACTCCCAGCTCAAGATTCTCAATCGCATCTTTCACCGTAACTCCTTAAGGGCTTAAAGTTTAAGGGATTATTCCCGCCTCAAGGACTCACCGATTATCGGCAAGCCAGAACTGGCTATCATAGTAAGCTCTAGCCTACCGATAATCTTGTAACACTCGCCAAAACGCCATTTACGCATTTTATCCATCAAAATACTAATCTACGTAGGCTGATCAACAGTCTATCCTTCCATTATAGCACACTTTATCATAATTGTCAAGCATTAAGTTGACTCGTCTAGTCTTTTTTGCTATAATAGAGGTGAAATGAAACTGCATTTCCAAATTCGCAACTTTAGTATTGCTCTCGTAGCTGGCTTTTTTGTGGTTTTATCTTCTTGTGCGTTGTTTTTACGCCCACGCGCAGTCTACGCCGATGAGAATGACAACGTCATCCGTCAAGATAGCAATCAAGACGAATACTTTGTAACTATTCATGACGACGGTTCTACTCTTATGGTCAAAAGTGGACCTGTTACCGTGGCTGAAATCTTAGAGAAATCCGAGGTTCAGCTCGCCGAGACGGACATCGTCGAACCTAGCCTGGATACTGTCATTAGTGGTAATTATAACATTAATATCTATCGTGCCCATCCGGCCCTCGTGATTGATGGTCCTGAGCGTCGCTACGTCATGACCGCTAGTCATGACCCTAAGCAAATCGCCATCGAGGCCGGTCTCACCGTCTATGACGATGACGAAGTCAAGAGTGAGTTTAATGATAATTTCCTCGAAGCTGGGGCGGTTACCACTTATCGCATCCATCGCAATAGCGGTCGACGTCTCACTATCGAAGAATCTTTGCCTTATGAAGTTCAAACTCGTTACGATTATAACCGCCCTAAGGGTGAGCGTATTCTTGAGCAACCCGGCGAAGAAGGCCGCAAAATCAGCGTCTACGAAGTATCTTTTGAGAATAATATCGAAGTATCGCGTAATTTGATTGACGAGCAAATTCTCGCCGAAGCCGTACCGGAGATTGTTGTAGAAGGCGCTAAAGCCTCCATTCCGCCTGAACGTGAGCAATGTGCTAGCTGGGCACGCGAAGCCGGCGTAGCCGAGGGAGACCTCGAAGCCGCGCTCGACCTCATCTATCGCGAATCTGGCTGTCGCGTGGATGCTACTAATGCTAGCTCTGGCGCTTATGGTATCCCGCAGTCTCTTCCCGGTAATAAAATGGCGGATTTCGGCGACGATTGGCAGACTAACCCCGTTACTCAGATTCGCTGGATGATTAGCTACGTCGACCGTCGCTATGGCGGCTGGCAGAATGCCCTAAACTTCTGGTGGTGCACTGGCGTATGTAACGGCGTTAATAAAAACGGTCACTGGTATTAGATGAAGAACAAAAAATCCCTCGGTCAGCATTGGCTCAAGAACCGTGCTATTCTCATGGAAATCGCTCAACTCGCTAAGGCCCCAGATACTGATATCTGCATCGAGATTGGTCCTGGTCTCGGCACGCTCACCTCTTGCCTGTTGCGTGAGTTTCAGCAAGTCATTGCCGTAGAGTACGATGCCGATCTTGCCAAAAAACTCCCCGGCTCCTTCCCCGGGAAGAATCTGCAAGTTATGGAGGGCGATATTCTCACTTTAGATTTACCGAAACTTGTCCATGATCAATCTTATTGTGTCGCCGGAAATATTCCTTACTATATTACCTCGCCTATCGTGCGCCAGGTTTTGACCGCGAATCCCCGCCCGGTCAAAATTGCCTTGCTCATGCAGAAAGAAGTCGCCGAGCGCATTGCCGCGGAGCCAGGGAATCATAGCTTAATTAGCCTTTTCGTGCAGAACCTTGCTGAGATTGAGTTAGGCCCAGTCGTCAAGGCGGTAGAGTTTACGCCTCCGCCCAAAGTTGATAGTCAGGTCTTAGTCTTAACGCCGTATGAATCTCCGATAGTTAATCCTGCTTGTTTAGAATTGGCTAAGCGTGGTTTTATGAATCCTCGCAAAAAACTTGCTGGCGTACTCGCTGATGCTCAACATTCCCGCGAAGATTGGCGGAACATCTTAGCGACCGAGGGGATTAATCCTGATGCCCGCGCTGAAGCTCTCAGTCTCTGGGACTGGGAAAATCTTTCCTCACATATTAAGAATTAAATTTGGCAAAATAATCAATATTTAGCAAACAACTTTCCGCAAATCATCCCGCTTGTGCTATAATAAAACGTAGATAATAAGGAGTTTTATGAAGATTATCTACAATACTAAGGAAATAGAAAATTTTGACCTCGATCGGTTTTATAATTCGTTAAACAAGTATGGCAAAGTCTCTAAAGAGCAGATTGAAACAGCTCTGCAGGATCTCCATTACGATCCGATGCACTATTCCGTCCTCATAGAAGTTGGCGTGAAATTGTTGCCGGATGACGAAAGTGCGAAAAAATATTTCAACGACCATCAGATCGACGAAGGTAATTTTGAGCGTCTTCGCCGTATTACTGGCTACCTCGTGGGCAGTCTAGAGCGTTGGAATGATGGCAAACAGGCTGAAGAGCACGACCGTGTGAAACATTGTGTCGTGATGAACTGCGACGGCGTCTATTCCGCTGAGAATAAAGATCGTCTCGAAGCCGAGAAGGCCGCTACCGTCGGCGACCGCCAGAACGAATACCAAAAAGGCATTTAATCCTAGTTAATCTATGAACAAATTAAAGAGCTTCGCAAAAGAGGCTCTTTAATTTTATGAGAAGAACAAAACTCTGGCTGTTCGGCGAGAGACTCATTTTATGTCCAGCCGCAAAGCGACAACGGCGCGCATTCAGGAGAACATAATAAAAATAGCCCCCTTCAGGGGATATTTTTATTATTCGCTTCTGGCGGAAGCGAGAGGATTCGAACCTCCGAGACATTTCTGCCCACACGATTTCGAGTCGTGCGCCTTCAACCACTCGGCCACGCTTCCGCTACTATTATATCACACTTTTACCGTAAGGTGTGGATTTCATCTCCATCCAGGTTTATTCATCCTTCTTTTCAGTCTCAGCGTTTTTAATTTTGTCCAAATATACATCAAAATCTTGATGATGATATTCTTTAATCGCCGCAATAATATTATTACCTTGCGACTCGGCGAACCCGATAAACCCCTTCTCGCCCACCACGGTATATGGCACACCTTTTACCGTGTCACCCATCGCTTCGCCAAACACCTTCATCAGCCGGTTATTATCCTCGTTATACCAAGTCTCAAAGGTGTAGATATTATACATATCCCCATACTCTTCTTCTATACTCTGCCAGAACTCATGCTCCTTCGCGCAGTGCGGACACCCCTGTCCATAGAAGAAGTATACGTTTACTTTGCCCTTCTCCTTAGTGACATTGCTTAGATCGACATCTGGCATTGTGCTGCCTTGCCCGGTCGCAGCGTTATTATAATCTGTCCGCTCTGCTGGTTTTAGCTTAATATAACGCGTCAGCCACGCTCGGAATCCTTCTTCACTCTCATAATGCGGCAAATCTTCGTCTGAGTTGGCATCCAAATACCCCACCAGCTCACCCTTACGCACCACTAAGAAAGATGGATAATATTTCACCGTTTCGCCTAGGCGCGAATCTTTCAGCTCGCTAAACGCTACTTTATAGATTTTCAGCGCATAATTGGTCAAAAACTTATCCACTACTTCTTCAAAATTCGCCGATGTCTCGCAAGCTGGCTGATACACTAGCGCTACAAAACTTTCCTTTTTCTCCAGCATCTCATCTAGCCCAGGCGTACCAATCTCGTCCAGCGCACTCGCTTCGTACGCGGCATCCGGCAGCCAAAACGTCTGATTCGCGAGCATAAACCACACAAACCCTGCTACGAGCACCACCAAAACCGCCAGCACCGCTAAAACAATCCTCCGTTTTGAAGATTTTTGCTGCACCAAATTCTCTGAATCTTCTTCTTGCATTTTACTTACACTTATCCAATTATTCTTGCGCTAATTATACCACAATCGCTACGTAATTACTAGTCTAGGCGTACGTCAGGAACTTTGATACAATGAACTTGGAACCTATTTGCTTCGGCAAAATAATAAATAAAGCAAGTGTTATTGATGGTGCCATCATGGCCCTCGTTACAAGTAACACTTGCGCGAGGCGGTTCCCCATGATGGTGCCATTTTTGGTCTAATGGGTAGCTCGCGCAAAGATCACGACTAACGACGGTCGGATGCGCTCTTTTTGTTGCCTAAAATCAAAAAAGCCAGTGCCTACACGGTGATAACCAAGCTGTAAAATTCAGCCACATAAACCAAAGGAGGACAAAACTCAATGCTTAGACAATGCAATATTAAACATAAACTTACCCTCGGAGTAACTTCGCTTGCTATTCCACTGCTTTCCGTCGGTAGCCTAGCTTATCTCACCTTCACTCCAGAATCCGCCCACGCCGCCACCGACACCCGCACATTGGACGATATCGATTTCATGCAAGAAATCACTCCAACCATTTGTAGTAATACTCCATTCGCTGATGAAGGAGGACGTAATCAATATCATCTCAAAGACTCCCGCGACCAAGATGCTGATGGTAATTATAAAGAATATTGGGTTGCCCATCTCAAAGACGGTAATTGCTGGATGACGCAGAACTTAGACTTAGATTTATATGTAAATAACGCCGGTAGGACTTTAACACCTGGCGATTCCGATGTAGCAGAGAGCTGGACTTCTACTAGTGGAGCTTCGGCATTGTGGAGTGGTAGTACTAGTGAGCCTAATGCAGTAAAATATTATGACCCAGGAGAAAAGTATTGCGCAAACAATACGACTAGTAAATGTGATTTAACTATTAGCACTAATGATGGACATGATAGTCAAGGTAACTATTACTCTTGGGGCGCGGCTACAGCAAATACGGCTACAAGTCTTACAAGCGACACTAGTGGCGAGTTAGCTGCTCAAAGTATTTGCCCTAAAGGTTGGAAATTGCCACTTAGCGGGGATAAGAATGGCAGTAATAATACGATAAGTGGATCATTTAAGTACTTGATGGATGCATATAGCATAGGAAATAATACGGCAGGCAGCACTACATTACGCTCTGCTCCATTATATTTCGTCTATAGCGGTTTCGTCAGCAGTCGCTCTCTGAGCAGTGACGGATACGGCGGGCACTATTGGTCATCTATAGCCATCAACTCTACCAACGCCTACCACTTGAACTTCAATGGCAGTAGCGTTTTCCCGTCCAGCAGCGGCATTAGTCCGATCGGCGCTATCAACCGCTCCTACGGCCTCTCCGTCCGCTGTATCGCTCGCGATTGGCCTAAAAAAGATGCCAATATTGCCGTCACCATCCCACCCATCCTCACCATCGACGCTACTTCTAACATGAACGAGACTGTTAGTGCAGACGGTATCGCTACCGGCACCATCTCCGCCACTATCATTGCTAATACTGAATACGATATTAAACTAAGTAGCGACCAACCAGAACTCCGCAACGGTAGCGATACTATTAATGTCATTGCTCCTGTTTCTACTAATAATTCGTCCTTAACGAACAACACTTGGGGCATCCGTACTAGCGGTTCTGATACTAGCGCTCTTTATTCTCCAATTACTACTACGCCTACTAATTTTCTAAACACTACCTCCGCTAACGCAAATGGCGACACTGTCCATACTTACGACATCGGCGTCAAAACCGCCCCATCATTGCCTGCTGGCACCTACAGCACCACCGTCACCATCACCGCTTCCACGAAATAATACAGACCTTGTTCCATAATTCAAAATGCGGGACAGTCTATGCTCGTCTATGGCCATAT
>CAYUCN010000037.1:0-9294 GCA_964443395.1 uncultured Candidatus Saccharibacteria bacterium
GCTACGCTCCCAGAATAAGTTGCGCCTAGTTGTTGCAGGAAAGGGGAGGTTGACAAGAATCGTCAGCAAGCTACTTACTCCGGATGATTCTGACGTTACAGGCAATTACTATCTACCTGCATCCGTAGCTTTAGACAAAACTCCTGCTAATGATACTCCGCAATACTTCTCCGCTAACGATACTTATCAATCTAGAGTATATTACAATAACAATACTACTTATGGTGCATACTACTCTTGGTTTGCAGCTACAGCTGGTACGGGTGATGCTAGCATTACTAGCGGAAACGCACCCAGTAGTATTTGTCCCAAAGGCTGGCAACTACCTACTAGTAATAGTACCAGTTCTGCATTAAAGTCCTTTGGTGGATTAACTACGGCTTATAGTATTGGCAATAATGCAGATGGCAGCACAAAGTTACGATCAGCACCACTTAATTTCGTCTATGGCGGGGTCGTCGGCGATGGCTCTCTAGTCAATGCTGGTTCCGACGGGTATTACTGGTCATCTACGGCCAGCTCTACTGGCGCATACCGTTTGTACTTCGTTAGTAGTAGCGTTAACCCATCTGGCAACCTTAACGCTCGTTACTTCGGCGCCTCCGTCCGCTGTGTCGCTAGATAATTATACCTTTTCCTATACTTAAGTAGGAGGAGAGGAGCAATGTCAGTCTCTTTGTGTAAGACTAAAAGAGCGCCGAAGCTCGGCGCGAGGAACGACGGCCCCGTAAAGACGGGCGCCGGAGTAGGTCTGAAACAAAGAGACTGACATTGCTCCTCTAACATTAATGTAAGTAAAAAATAATATCGAGAACGCAAGCAACACAAATCTAACGATCACATATCACTTTCACTGACTTTTCGCTCTTCTCTATCTTAATCATCTTTACATTACGCAAATCCTCATACTCCCCCTCCGCATGTACCTCCACTTCGCTCGAAGTATCAAACTCTATCACATCCTCTTCCGTCTCTTGTAACTCCACCCCCTTCGTGATACTCTTTAAGCCAAACCCCACCATCCGCCAAAACCCGCCCAGTTTCGCTACCGTGCTCCCAAACTTCTTCTCTCCCATCCACCAATCTCCACCTTTCATAATTCTTGCCAAAGTCGGCCCATTCACCGCCATATAATCCGTCGTTTTTCTCGGCATGTCCGTTCCATTCAGCTTCCCCGCCGGCAAATAATTTCGCTTGTGATGTTTTAGATACCATCTTACCGCATTCATCAGAGAGAACATCGTCCCCTTCCGCCCCGTATCCAAAACCTTCCGCACTTTTGGCTCTTCCAGCATCGTCGTCGCCTGCGCTAGCAATCCCATCGAAAAATAGCACGGCGCATACCGCCAATGCTTGCCATTCACTTCTATCTCTAGCGGGTGTAACTCCCGCATTTTCCCTGCCTCATACCTCTGCAAGATCCCTTCTACCCCCTCTTCTCGCGTCACCCCCAACATCCTTGCAATATCGTTAAAATTCCCATATCCCAATACTGCCAGTGTTACATCTTTCCCTGCCGCCATCACCGCATTTAGCGCTATCGAAGCCGTCCCGTCTCCCCCCGCACTTATCACTAAATCACCATCCGCCAGCATCATCTGCAATTTCACTACATTATCATCATAGCTAGTATGTTTTACCGCATATTTCGCCACCATCCAGCCCGACAGCTGCCGCACTCTTGCCAAAACTTCCTCTTCTATCGCCACATGATGCGACGCTCGCGGATTATACACCACCACTAACTTTCTCAGCATTTCTTCACCAGCTTTCTAGAATGTCAATCCACCCGGAATCAGCCAGTTCAGCAACGCCGCCATAAACGCCCACGCTACCAATCCTATCACAATCTCTATTAAACGTGTCTTCGCCTTTGCTACTTGCGCCTCACTATCGCGCGCCGTCAAATACATAATTCCTGCAACTACTACGCCCAACGTTGCCGCCGCGCCCAGACCATATACTAATATGTTCAATGCAATCTTCAGTAAACCTGGTATATCCTTATCCGCCGGCAAAATACTCGTATCCGGCCCCGTCGCCGCTGCCGGTGGATGTTCCCGATCTCCATCAAAAGCGCCCTCACCGCCACCAAGGCTACCGCCTCCTTCACCTCCCCCTCCAGCACCGCCCCCCAATGAACCGCCGCCTTCATCATACACCGCCCATACACCCCCGTCGCTCATTACCATCGGCATCACCGGCGCCGCCAGCAATGTTACCATCATCACCGCACCGATTATCTTACTTAATAGCCTCCGCATCATCCTCCTTATTTCAAATAACCATGCAGCTTTTTAGTCTGCTTATGCTTACGCAACTTAGACAGAGCCTTCGCCTCAATCTGACGAATCCGCTCTCTCGTTACAGAAAACTCATTCCCCACTTCCTCTAGCGTATGCGGTCTTCCCCCACCTATCCCAAAACGCAATCGAATAATCTTCTGTTCCCTATCACTCAAAGTCGTCAGAATCTCCGCTATCTGCTCCTTTAAAATCTGGTTCGCCGTCGCATCCTCGGGCGAATCCCGTTCGCTATCTTCTACAAAGTCCCCCAATACCGACTCTTCATCATCACCATCACGCCCCACGCTCGCATCCAGCGAAGCAATATCTTGCTTAATCCGCATCACGTACGCAATCTTGTCCACTTCCATTCCCATCGCCTCAGCAATTTCTTCATTCGTTGGCTCCCGGTTCAGTTCTTGCGTCAATCTCCGTGTAGTCCGAAGCACCTTATTAATCGTCTCCACCATATGCACCGGGATCCTAATCGTCCTCGCTTGATCTGCGATCGCCCGCGTAATTGCCTGGCGAATCCACCACGTTGCATAAGTTGAAAACTTAAACCCCTTATCCGGGTCAAACTTCTCTACCGCCCGTAGCAAACCTGTATTACCTTCCTGTATCAAATCCAAGAAATCCAAACCTCGCCCGCCATACCGCTTCGCAATCGACACCACCAGCCGCATATTAGCCTCGGCCAACTTGTCCTTTGCCTTCTTGTTACCCTTTACCGCCTTTTTCGCTAGTTCTAATTCCTCCTCTTGAGTCAGCAACGGAATCTTCCCAATCTCCCGTAAATACATCCTTACCGAATCATCCGCAAATGCATCTACGTTATCTGCCGTTATCGCCAGCTCTTCATCAGAAAATACGTCTTCACCCGCCAGCTCATCCTCATCTGGCTCACCCACGTCTAGTACAATGTTTTGACTCTTTAAGATATCGTCTTCAGAATTATCCATCATCTTCAATATTACTAAATATTCCCTTAAAAATCAAGTATTTTATAAATAGCCACCATCACTAAAGTTTCCTTCTCGTATACAGCCTAGCAATCACCATCAGCCCCAGCACTACCGCCACACTCACACTTAATATTAGTACAGCATTCCCTAAATCTGTCAATTCCCCATTTGCCTTCCGCATCAAATCGCCCGCATCCGGTGCCTTTGGCGCCTCCGCTTCTTCCTCTGCACAAGCCACTAGCCCATCCGCCACATGCGCATCAATCTTTATCGCCGCCGTTTTCACCTTATCAAAAGTCGCACAAGCCCCATTCTCATCACATGTCGTTTCTTCATTATTACAAGCTCCGTCCATGCATCTCACAAACTCTATTTTCGCCGGCATCATATTATTAAACTCACCCGAATGCATCACCCTATGCACAAAGTCAACAGGCATCACGCTCCTTATCTCCTCATCCAATGCTTGTGGCGATATGCGCATATCCCACCACGGCTTTATGCAACAATTTACTTCCTCCCCACTATCATCTGCATCGTCCAATGTATGCTCTATCGCACCAGCACACAACAAACCCTGTAGTACTTGCTCTAAATCTTTATATTTTAAGTATATCGGCCAAGTCATCGCCTTCGCTAGTGCCTGCTCCTTCGTCAAAGCAGTCACATCATTCACCCCTAAGCTTCGCCAATCCACCAAATCATGCATATCATTATCCGCATTCAAGCTCTCCTGTGATAGCACCTCCAGCGCATTCTTCACCTTCGTGCTCTCTTCATCGCCCAACCACAGATAATTATGTATCAATGCTGTAATCCCACTAAACGCCGGCGCATTCTTCAAATCATCCGCATTTATCATCTCCCAGATACTCTTATCCATCCCCGGCACCATCTCTTGCTTCAATACCGTCTCTGTCGACTGCATAAAATAGTTTACCTGATTAATCGCCGCTACCGCTCTCTCATTTTTCACAAACTCTCCAAAACTCGGCCATACATAAATCCTACTCACCAGCTTAAACAAATCCACCGCCCCCGACTCCCTCGTTGTACCTTTTACAGCCATCGATAACGATTTATAATACCACTCCAAATCTCCCCATTCTAACTTGTCTAAAGACACCAATGTAATATCATCCCCCAGATCATTTTCTAAATCAAGCATAAAGTCCTTCACATGTAACCATTCTGTAAATTTTGGCAAAGTCAACAAGAACGCTATTACATTCGCTTCTGTTATCCCAGATAAATTTACCCCAGGAGCTATCTTACCTACAGCCTGCAGCAACTCATCACGCGTCAAATCCGCTTTATTCATAGTCTCATAGAAGTCATTATACTTAATATAATCGCTGTTCCCCTCCACGTCCATCACTAACAAGTACAAAGCTTCTACCAGCTCTTTCTTGCTCATATCCTCAATCGCCACTTCCTCAGCCACCCCCGTCTCCGCCGCATACGTCACCGCCGGCATCACCATATTCGTCACCAGCGCCACCGCCATCATCCCGCACATCACTATGCCTTTACGTTTATTTTTAAGCTGATGCAAAACTTTCATCGTGGAGACCTTCTTTTTTAGTTTTTGTTTTAGAGCCACAGCAACAATTCCAACTATAGCCCTTATAGTTATTACCCTCATTATACTCGTATTTATTCCCCGTGTCAACCCCCTTTATCATCAAAATCCCCCCTCCATCCGCTAGAGGGGGCTTCTCATTTTTATCTCTGCTATATACTAAAATTTCTTCTTCGTGTACAGCCTTACTAAGATCGCTAGCCCAGCCACGCTCGCCACGGCCACGCTCACTACTAAGATCAAAGTGCTTAAATCCATCGCCCCATTCTCAATCCAGTCCAAGATGCCCGTCCCCGGCGCCGTCGGTGCGCTCGTCTTTGGCAATTGGAACAATCCATCCGCTACATCTTTATCAATCGCCACCGCCGCATTCAGCATATTAGCATAATGCAACATCAGATCGTCCTCATCTTTATAGAGCGCTTCCAGCGCCTTCACCGACACCGTTCCGTCCGTCTGAATCGCATTCTCCAAGAACTCCATCGAAGTGATCAGAGTTGCACTTTTCTCGTACTTTGGCAACCCTACCGCTACCTCTACTAACTTCTGTAGCGACATACCATCAATCCCAGTTACTTCTGGCGCCGCCAGCTTCAACTGTGCAATTTCTATAGGATTCCAAGTCGTATAATTCGTATTCAACCCATCCACAATCTTCTTATACGCCGTGTTCGTGTCATAAATCGCATCGCTCTTCAACACGGTCAGCACTTCATACACTTTCTTGTCTTTCAGGGCGTCCTTCGTCTCCGTAGAAATCCACGTACTTACCTTACCAGCCGTCCCCGATGCACTCGTACATTCCGTGTTGTTCGCCCAGTCCGTCGCGTTGCTTAGCAAAGCACTCTTCTGGATCTTCACTGTATTTTCAATCAGCGCCTTCATACTCAGGTAATCCTTAAACGAACCACCATCTTTAATCCTACCATATAGCGTCGCCACGCTCTCCGGCAAATCCATCACCTTCTTATCGTCGGTCTTATCGCCACTTTCCGCCTGCGCACTGATCCCCGCCTCGGTGTCACCACCCTCAGCAAAAACCGCCCCAGGTACTGCTAAACCCAGCATAAACGCCAGCGCCAACGCCGACAAAATTTGTGTTTTATGTTCTTTTATTTTCATATTTATGAGACCTTTTTTATTTTTAATAGTCCTTATCCCCATCATACCCCACATTTCGCCAAAAATCAATACTTTTACGTTTACTTTTTAGACTCCCCATACCACACCCAATACACCCCCAATCGCAGCTATCACCAAGACTCTCGTCAGCTACTCTTCTTCAATACCATAACTTTTCTCAATATCTCTTCATACTCTTGTTCTATTTTCTCCGTCCTCTCCTCATCCGCCATTTCTTCTATCTCTGCCAACCTCTTTGTCAAGATATCCACTTCCCGCTTTCCCGTCTCCAGCTTCAAACGTTTCAATAATTCCTTCGCCTCCGCCTCCAGCTTCTCTACCGACCAATCTTTATATCGCGTCTCGTACACCATCTCTAGCTCTGCCAGCTTTACCTTATCCTCCGGCAATTCCACTCCTTTTATCCCTGTCACCCCACCATATATTACTATCGCTTGCAAACTATCTCTCACCCCCGCCAACACGTCCGAACTTGCCTCTATCTCCACCTTCTTCAGCCGCTTTGCTTCCGTCTCGTTAATTTTCTTCGCATGTAAATCCTCCACACTACAATCCAACTTCCGCGCCACTTGCTTCTCATAATGCTTCCGCTCCACCGCATCACTCATATATCTCAACAGTTTCATCGCCATATCCGAATACTCCCGCTTCCCCGCCCCAGAAGTCAAATCTAGCTTCTCCTCATATTTATCTAATAACCAATCCACCGCCGGCCGATAGTTTTTCACCGCCTGCTGCCACAATTCCGGGCTTCGCTGTATTAGCTCATCAGGATCCTTCGCCCCATGATAATCAGAAATCACACTCAAGTTCACCCCTATATCCCCCGCCATCATAATCGCCCGCTCCGTCGCCTTTACCCCTGCTGCGTCCCCATCATACGCCAGCCGTACATCTCCCGTCAATCTCGAAAGTATCTTCAGATGATTCTCTGTCATCGCCGTTCCGCTCGTCGCCACCGCCTCCCGCACCCCCGCCTGATGCGATGATATTACATCCATATTCCCCTCTACTATCACCACAAAATTATTTTGCCGAATCGCTTCCTTCGCCTGCGCCAGTCCAAACACAAATCTCCCCTTATTAAACAACAACGTCTCTGGCGTATTTAAATACTTCGGTTCCCCCTGATCTATAATCCTTGCCGTATACCCTATCACCCCATAAGTATCAATAAAAGGCACCATCATCCTTCCCCGAAACAAATCTCCGCCAAACCTATTCAGCAGTCCCGCCACCTCCATCTCCTCTTTCGTATATCCTCGACTCGTCAAAAACGTCAGCAGCGCCCTCCCCTCTTGCGGTGCATATCCTATCCGGAAAGTCGCAAGCGTTCCCTTCGTCATCCCCCGCTTTTCCATTGCATATTGCAGAATCCTCTTATTCCGGCTCAAACAGTACTGATAATACTTCGTCGCCAACTCTAGCGCCTCCTTCGCCCGCGCCTTCCGCTGCGCCACCTTCGCATCTCCCCCTTTATATCGCTGCAGTTCCACCCCTGCTTGCGCAGCCAACTTCTCCAGCGCCTCCCTAAAGCTAATCCCCTCCACCTCCATTACAAAAGCAAACACATCCCCGCCCTTATTTGCCGAGAAATCATGCCAAATCCCCTTTTCCGGTGACACCATAAAGCTCGGCGTCTTATCCACCCCCCAAGGCGACTTCCCCTTCAGCGTCCGCCCCGCCCGCTTCAGCTCTACATACTGCCCCACCACATCCTCTATTGGCAGTCTTGCCCTGATCTCCTCCTTAGCATCATCCATACTCCCATTATACCATACTCCCCTATCTCGCTACCTCCAAAATCCTTCAAAATCACCTCTATTTCACTAGCCAAAACAATCATTTTATGTTCTTCTATCCAATAATTTCGCCAAGATTACAAAAATAAGCATAAAAGATATTGCATTTTTCGCCAAAGTGTGCTATAATAAAGATATGGTTTGCTGCCAAACCGCACAAATCAGTATTTTTGCAGTAGTACCGAAAAAGAAAGGAAAGTGATGCTCCATGCCTCAAACTGTCCCGTCTTCCCCGTTCGAGTCCGAAACGACTCCCACTAAAATTATCCCCTTCAAGCCTACCCGCCCTGCTTTCTTCCGGCCTCAGCCCTCTATCCTGCACTTCACCTTTGCCGATAGCAAACGCCCGCCGTTCACTATCCAGCCCGGTGCCACTATCCACCTCAACGTCCTCGACCACAGCAGTCAACCAAGCACCATAGAAGTAGAACTCGACTGGAAGGATCTCTATCCCGCCAGCTGTGTTTTGCAAGGCTACGCCGTGTACAACGGCACCCGCCATCGCGTCTCTATTTTCATGAACGCGTCCAGCTCCGAGGCCGACTACATCGTCCTCGCCCCGCACCTGTAACCCCCATCGTCTCCTGCATATGTCACCAATCATCTTATAAGCTCCTCATTGTATCCTACATACGCCTTGTCAAAACATCTCAGCACTCAGTCCCTTCTACGCCCCAATACCCTCCGGTCTCCCGGAGGGTATTTCTCATTCAGAATATCTATCAAAACTATCAATACCGACTATTCCGGAAGCGGTTCACAATTACTCCTACATACACTCGACACACATCGTATCGGATAAGCTTGCGTCTTTGCTCCTAACACGCGCGTTACTGCACTGCTTGTTACATTGCCATAATACGCCTGACCACTGTTGCTCTTGTCCACCGTAGAAGTCCAATATTTACCAGTAGCTCCTACAGAACTATCCAATACACTATTCGATATTCCTCCGCTTAGCACAAAATAATATGGCAAACCAGTAATCTGTGCCGAAGCTATACCATCTAAATATGCATACTCATAATTGCCAGGCAGATACCAACCCGTTGGACACACACTACCCGTAGCATTAATACCTGCAGAACCATCCCCAGCCGTAGAAGTACTATTCGTCGCCGCCGCCCAAGAATAATAATTGCCTACCGCATCATGACCATCATTGCTACTTGTACTCTGGTTACAATTACCACTATGACAATACTTCTCCCCTAAATCATAATAATAAGCCATGCTCTCATCAACATACACCTCACCCAACAAATACTCCGTACCGCCGCCATCATAATCCAAATTCTGCGCCATCCAACACTTACTATAATTTTGTGCCGTCTTTGATACCCAATACAGCTTACCATCTCTAGTATCCTGCAATTTCCCCGTCGCGCCCGGACTGGCCGATCGACAAATCGCCTCAGTCATCTCCTGCATAGTCGTAATCCCATTAAACGGAATCGTCGCCACCTCCTGCGGCTTAATCGCAAAAGAAACAAGAATATTAGCTTGGTAATGTCCAG
>CAYUCN010000038.1:0-9227 GCA_964443395.1 uncultured Candidatus Saccharibacteria bacterium
AGCGTAACACTATTCTTTTTTGTTGTCTGCTATCTGAGATTATGGAACAAGACCGCTTATTAGGTCTCGAGTCAGTCCTAGGGCAATTCTCTGCAACAATACTGGATATAAGCTTAGCCGTGAAAACCGGCCTAAATGACCGGTTTTCTCGCTGATGCGCGCCCACCCTA
The DNA here is from genome assembly GCA_964443395.1 of uncultured Candidatus Saccharibacteria bacterium. Taxonomy (GTDB): domain Bacteria; phylum Patescibacteriota; class Saccharimonadia; order Saccharimonadales; family Saccharimonadaceae; genus Nanosyncoccus. The sequence goes on from CAYUCN010000038.1 coordinate 171, forward strand.
AGGGGCACAATTTTTTGTTTTAATCCTGGTTTTTGTCTTTTTGTTTCGTCTCCACACTCCACTATGACAAATCGCGTAGTGGAACCCCTGGAGCGTACCAGCTTATGTTTATTATAAGCCAGCTGCGCAAAACCGTCAAGTTTGTATTAGGATAATGTTGTAAAAAATACAACGATTTTTATATACATCTCTAGCAACTTTGGCGTGGCAGCCTTGAAATTTCCTATGTAGATTCTCAATAAACGATGACTCATATTCGCGAAACATAGCCGCGACGGCTGGATTACCAATCTTCGACCAAGGTAAATTCTTTGCCAGCGATACTGATGATGGAGTCGGGCTCGGCGCCCTGAGAAGTGAGTTCAGCGCGAATACCCATTTTCTTGAGGATGTCACGCAAACGATTAACGGATTCATAATTATTGAGGTCGGTGCGGCGGGCGAATTTTTCGATCTTAGGACCAGTCACAATATACTTATCATCTAGTTTCTCTACCTTCCAGGCTTGACTGAGTTGTTCATCTCCTAGCGTGACTACCGGGAGTTCGGTATCTAGGGGGGATTCTATTCTGGATTGAGAAGCATGAACTTGATTTTGCTTTTTTACTTCTATAAGCTTCCTCAGTAGCTCCGTAACGCCAGCACCAGCTTGGGCAGAGATGGCGTAGACTTGAGCTTGAGGATTCATCGCGAGAATGCTCTGCCGCTGCATGGTGATGATCTCGGCGTCCACGCCTTCACACTTAGTGAGGGCGACAATTTCTGGGCGCTCAGCGAGGTTGCCATAGTGCTGAAGTTCTTGACGGATGGTTTGATAAGCGGCGCCGGCATCATTATTATATACGTCAATTAGATGCAATAGGACCGCCGTACGCTCCACGTGCCTCAAGAAAGCATGACCCAGGCCCTTGCCCTCGGCAGCACCTTCGATAAGCCCAGGGATATCAGCAATTAAGAGATCTTGTCCATCTACGGTAGCAACGCCAAGTTGCGGAGTTAATGTAGTAAAGGGGTAGTCGGCTATCTCTGGCCGGGCATTAGAGACAACGCTCAGGAAAGTCGATTTACCGGCATTAGGTAGGCCCACTAAACCGACGTCGGCTAAGAGTTTTAGCTCTAGAACCGCCTCGAATTCTTCACCAGGCTCACCGACTTCGGCGATGAGCGGAGCTTGGCGAGTAGAAGATTTGAAATGAGCATTACCAAAGCCGCCATCCCCTCCCCTAGCGATAATCGCTTCTTCTCGATCATGAGTGAGATCGGCAATAACGATATCGTCGCGCTTGACAATGGTGCCAATCGGGACTTCGACGATGAGATCTTGGCCAGCCCGCCCAGCGCTGCGTTGACCAGAGCCATTTTTGCCGTTTTCGGCGGTCAGCTCGGGGTTATAACGGAAATCGAGAAGAGTGTTAGTATCCTTATCGGCACGGAAGATGACTGAACCGCCTTTGCCACCATCGCCGCCATCTGGACCGCCCTTAGGAATGTAGATTTCGTGACGGAAAGATACCGCGCCATCACCGCCTTTACCAGCCTTGAGCTTAACTTTTGCCGTGTCTACAAACATACTTGTCTATATTATAACACCTTAGTGGATATATGTGAAGTTACCGACCACGTTAGCAGGAATAGTGGACTCAGTAATCACATTAGCACGGTAGCCGTAGTTCATTTCGCGGACAATGAGCGAACCATCGTCTAAGATATTGAGTACCACACCCACGTGACCATACCAGCCAGCCGTAGTCTGGAAGACGGCACCGATTTCTGGAGTGTTATCCACGCGCATACCAAGGGCACGTGCATTAACTGCCCAGTATTTAGCATCACCAGTCAGCGCAGCAGGGAGGGCGCCAAGGCTATATGGGCTAGTAGCCCGCCACCACCAAGCATAATATGTACACTGACCCCAAGTCATACGGTTGTCATAACCACCTGTGACATTCTCATAAACTACGCGCATATCTTGGCGATCGGAGGTAGAACCATAATATGAATAAGTATAAACCGGCACATATTCTGGACGTTCAGTAAGAGGTAAGCTACCGCCTGGTAAAACAATTGACATACCGACCACTAGGCCAGTCTCTTCTAGATTATTGTAAGAGATAATGCGATCGGCCTGGGCATTATAGCGACTAGCCAGGGATTCAACAGTATCACCGGCTTTAACTGTATAGATAATACCAGCAGTCTTGGGGATGGATAGAGCCTGGCCAACGGCAACATCAGCAGTTTTGAGGCCGTTAGACCAGCGGATGAGATCAGTGGTGAGCTGAGTGCGATACTCGACAGATAACTTTGCTACGATGGAGTCCATAGTCTCGCCTTCGGAGACGAAGTATTGCTCAATACCCGGAGAATAGGTAACGGCAACATAACCTGGTTTCTCAATCTTATCAGTACTAGTCTGGCTGATTTCCTTAAGGACAGTGGCGGCAACGTAGTTGCTAGAGACAGAATCAGTGCTGGCAAGACTAAACGAGCTAGAGAGGCTGGCTACTACGTATAGCTCAGAGAGCTGATCCGCCGAGACGCTATTGCTGGCCGCCATAGCGTTCATATCAATACCAGCTGAACCAAAGCTGTTTTTGTCCTCTGAGCCAAACCTAGCGACCGCAAAAATTAATGCAGCAGCCACAAAATAAGGCAAAATCCTGCTTAACTTGCCGAAAAACCCAGATTTTTTCTTCTTAGTCTTCATAATTTGATACTTATGCGCACTCCACCGCGCATCCCCCTATCCCCAATAATTATTCTCCTTTTTATACTAATACAGAGGTACGGCGCAGAGTTCCTGACAATGTTCGGCGATATTCTTCTGATGATCGTCGTACGTAGTACTATAATACATCAAACCGTCGTCTCCTGTCAAGAAGTATAGTAGATCCTCCGCTGCCTCATCAGGGGTAGCAACTGCGGTAAGCGCACTAAGGCCAGGATTAGAAATAGGTCCGTATGGTAAACCACTATACCTACGAGTATTATAAGGAGAGTCAATTCCTAGGGCATCTTCGTTGTTATCGTAAGTTTCGCCGTTTTCGGCGGCTAATTCTGTAGCATATTTTACCGTGACGTCGCTACCAAGAGGCATATCTTGAGCAAGACGATTATAAAAGATCTTAGCTACTTTGGGCTGCTCGTTTTTGTCGCCCACTTCGCGCTGGACAACAGAGGCTAAAGTAATCCCCTGGTAGAGATTAAGCCCCTGCGCCTCAAATTTAGCCTTAAAATCACCTTCCTGGAGGACACGAGCCATTTCTTGGAGAGTGGTCTCAATAATAGTCTCGACATCATCGTCTTTGTAAAATTCGTATGTTTCACCATAGATATAGCCCTCTAGAGACATAGAGCCTTCAGGACGACCCTCAAAAATCCAGGCGTATTCTGGATCATTGTATTGCTTGCTGAAGGCAGCGCGAACAGTAGACTCGTCATAGCCTAATTCGATGAGTTTTTGGCGAATCTGCATGGTAGTTTCGCCGGGGAAAATAGTGAGACTAAAAACATTGTCCTTACCGCCATGGAGCAGTTTATCGACGATTTCCTCAACAGACATAGACTTATTAAGCTCATAGGTGCCAGCCTTGAGACTCTTACCGCCAGAGTGGAGCCGGACATACACCTGAAAGACCAAAGAATCCCGAATGAGGTCAGCATCCTTTAGGTTAGCCGCAATATCTCCTACGCCAGATCCGGTTTCAACAGCAAAAGCCTCATTGTCGCACTCGTCACTCTCCACGTTAGTGCAATCAACTTCGGCGACAGAGCGAAGATTGTATCTGTAATAGCCATATCCGGCGGCCGCAGCAACACCGAGGAAGATGATAATAGCGATAATAACGGTCATTAAACGATTAGTTTTCTTCCCTTTCACACCTTTACTCTTGGCAGCTGCCGCCCGCGTGGTGGGCTTACCGGTTTTTTGTTCTAAGAAGTCCTGCAAAATAATTGCAGCGGCTTCAGAATCAATATCACCTTTTTTATAACCTTTTTTACGATTCTTGAGGCGCTTCTCGGCCTCTACGGACGTTAAAGATTCGTCTTGGAAGCAAACTTTAGCGCCGCTAATTTCTTTTTTAAGTTGAGCGGCAAATTTGCGAACATATTTACTCTGCTGAGTTTCTTCTCCGGAAGCATTGCGCGGTAGGCCAATCACAAAGCTATTAATATCCCAAGCGCGCGCAAGCGAGGCGATTTTTTTGAATTCATTACCGTCTACCTCTACGGCGCTGTACGGTATAGCTATTCTAACGGAAGAATCAGCCTTGGCTACGCCAATTCTTTTGCTACCAACGTCAAGGGCAATTAATTTCATTGCTTGTCTTCTACCTCCATATTTATGGTAATGCGGCTAGGGTCGGTAGGAACAGACCAAACCCAGAAATACGAGGTCTCAATATTAACAGAACTCACGCCATTGATAGAACGAAGCGCAGCGGCAACTTGGCCAGTCTTCATGCCCTTGACCTTTTCCAAAATATCTTCTTCAGTAACAGTTGGGCCGGTTTCGACGGTGGATTTGAGGCGCGCGTCATTCTCGATACCACTAAAGCGCTCAAAGTAAGGTTGGCCATAATCATATATTTTTTGGTCTGCAGCAACTTGAGTTTTGTCATCAATATATTGTTCGATAGTTTGCTTATTAATGGCATAAATTGAATAGGTGATTTTGACTTCAGCGGTAGGATGGTCGTCTGGCTTGACTTCTTCGTTCTGAGTAGGCGTGGTAATAACTTCGGTGACTTCGCTCTTGAAACTGGCGTCGATGGGGATGAGATCTTGATTAAGGTCTTCTATGAGATCATCCTTGCCATCTTCGTTATGGTCAGCTAAAGTAGTATCCTTGATCTTGGCGATATCTTCAGCACTGATAACTTTAACCATCTTTGTGGTGCCACCGCTAATAGCGGTTGAGTTACTAACAGTAGCCTTATCCTCAAATCTCCGCCAACTAGAGCGAGCCGGGAGATTATAATCAGACCCGCCATTCATAGCCTCGACAGCAACCGTGAAGGTTTTAGTGCAGGTACCACTAAGGCTATTAACGCTAGTGTCGCAGATTACTGGAAAGCTATCACCATCCCATTTGACAGGATCGAGCGTTTCGGTGGCACGATATTGTAGACCCTCGGCGCTCGTGAAGACATCACCTTCTGTAACTCCGGCAATAAAACCGGTTTTGTATTCTTGCAAGCGGAACTGAAAGACGACAGAGAGGGTACCAATGGCTTTCTCTCCGCGGTCTTCTTCGCCGGTGGCGGTAATGTCGGTCTTATAGGTTTTATCTAAGGTGATTTGCTGAGCATAAAGAAGATTCTCTTCTAGGTTCTGAGCGGCTTGGTCGGTAGTAAAGCGTACGCTTTCGGAGAAGTTATTAGGTGTGCTGCTAATAGCAACGGTAATCTTAACAGCTGGAGCAAAGACAAAAGCCCAGACTAAGACAATAATAAGCACCACAGCGGCGGCCGAGCCGATCATAATAAGTTTGCGGTATTTTTGAATAAAGGAAGTATTATTGGATTCTTTGGCGGATTTCTTCTTCTCTTGAGCTTTTTTCTTACCTTTCTCGCCTTGCTCGAAAGAGTCTTCAGTAAGCTCCAGCGCGCTTTCTGATTTAGTTGGTGTAGCCTTATCAGCGGCATGCATATCGGGCTTCTTAGCATGTTTAGTGTCTCGCGAATCTGCTTCTAGATCCTCCTCGATGATTTGCTCATCAGCTTCGGCAGCCTTGACCTGCTCTTCGGTAGGAACAACTGGGCGCGACTGTAGAGTTTTAGCGATGGGGATGCGAGCGGCCATTGCCATCTTAACAATAGCAGGATCAGCCGTCACAATCACGACGACTTTTTCGCATTCTTTGGCTACGCGCGCAACGAGCTTCATATTGACGGCGCTACGCAGCATAGTGCCTTTTTTGGGCGGCACTAGGGCCACGAGTTTTTGCTCAGCCTGTTGGAGCTTAGTGAGGATATCAGTGATATCATCTTCCGGCTCTAAATAAATAACTTCCTTATTCATATAATTCTAATATATCATATATTAGCACGCTTGTGGTAAAAAACGTAAGCTTACATTATTGTAAGTGTTGTAAAATTAACATGGCGCGGCGAGGTGATGCCGGTAATGGTTGTGGAAAACTGATGTTACATTTTATCACTATTACTTTTTTAAGTCTCTTGTGCTAAAATGAAAGAAATATGGGTTTGTTTGGGAAGAAAAGAATAGCTAATAGTAATCATAGTGTAGATGCGGCAACGTTAGCACAGCGTTCATTGGATTTTATTGCAGAAGCAGTATTAGTAGTGGATGAGCGTGGCATGATTAAGTTTGCTAATCCGGCAGCAGCGAATATGGCAGGGTATAATTCGGCGGATAACGTAACAGGGTTAGATTATCAGCTAGTATTGCACTTAGAAGGCGCAGGTGGAGTAGTGATTGACCCGAGTGAAAGCTTACTGTATACTGCGATTCGCCTGAATCAGCCGCTGAAGACACGGGATTATGTCTTAGTGGCGGTGCAGAGCGAGAAGCGGATTGCGATAGACTTAACTTGCATACCAACGGGAGATCAACAGGCAGATCGAATTATTACATTCCGGGACATTACGACGGAGCTAGCAGAGGAGCATGAGCAGGCGGAGTTTATTTCTACAGCCAGCCATGAAATGCGTACGCCAGTAGCGTCGATTGAGGGATATCTAGGCCTCGCCTTAAACCCGCAAACCGCTACGATTGACGACCGCGCACGCAAGTATCTAGAGGCAGCTCATCTGGCAAGCCAGCATCTAGGGCATTTGTTTAAGGACTTATTAGATGTAACAAAATTTGATGATAGTCGAGCAAAGATACATATGATACCAGTAGATGCAGTGGCGGCAGTAGAGCATATTGCAGGGGAGCACGAGAAAGAATTTCAGGCAAAACAGCTGCGATACAGTTTTGGCGGTAACGGGAAATTCTTAGACAAAAAACGGCTGTCACAGCGGATTTATATGGCGGTGGACTATGACTTTTTGCACGAGATTGTGGATAATCTGATAGGAAATGCAATTAAATATACTCCGGACGGTGGAGAGATTAAAGTTTCAGTAAAAGGCGATGGGGACAAAGTTTTGATAACGGTGATGGATAGCGGTATCGGCATTCCGGCGGAAGATTTGGCGCATATTTTCCAGAAATTCTACCGAGTAGATAATTCGCAAACGCGGCAGATTGGCGGTACTGGGCTAGGATTGTATCTCGTAAAACAGCGCGCCGAGACAATGGGTGGGCGAGTTTGGGCGGAGAGCGAGTATGGCCATGGTTCGACTTTTTATGTTTCTCTGCCGCGGATATCTGAAGGCGAGTATGAGCGAATGCGGATTGCCTACGGTAATGAAAAGATGGCGCCTACCCCACATGTCGTGCCGGTGACCAGCAGTCTGAATAGTGTGCCAATACCGCAAGCAGGCTTGACGCGTACAGTGACGACTTCGACTGTAAAATTAAAACCGGCGAGCAGCACATTACAAACAACGGAAGCGCAGCCTGCACCAAATACAGAGCAAAGTTCGATGATAAAAAGTCATGTTATGCCATTACAGTATCAAGAGGAAGAGCCGAATATGCCAGAAGTGGCACTAGAGCAAGAGCCGATGATGTTTAATAGCAAGGCGCGGACGTTGACACCGCCTAGCGCTAAGACAGTGAAGAAAAGTTAAGAGACATAATAATTATATCGTGACGAAAGGAGAAATATGAGTAAGGTAATGATTGTTGAAGACGATGATAGTCTGCGCGAAATCTATAGCATACGACTGACAGCAGAAGGCTACACCGTGGTGAGTGCACGCGATGGAGAGGAAGCCCTAGCAGTAGCAGTGAAAGAGCGTCCGGATTTAATCGTCTCTGACGTAATGATGCCAAAGATTTCTGGGTTTGATATGTTGGATATTTTGCGTTCTACCCCTGAAACTAAAAATATCAAGGTAGTCATGATGACGGCTTTGTCGTCGGAGGATCAGCGTGAGCGCGGAGAAAATTTAGGTGCGGATAGATATTTGGTAAAGTCACAAGTAGGAATAGAAGATGTTGTAAATGTTGTGCACGAAGTGCTAGGTGATCGTAATGCAAATGGACTGATAAATCCAGGCGTGTTAGAAACGCCAGGCGGAATGCCAGGAATGTAAAAATCCGTAAAAGATGTTATAATGATCACTATGGAAAAGACTTGGCGTTTAAATAAGTTTTTGGCGGAACGGCTTGGGTTGTCGCGGCGCCAAGCGGACGATTTGATTGCGGCCGGTAGGGTAAGGGTGAATAGTGTTCCAGCAGTTTTAGGCGCACGAGTGAATGACGATGATAAAATCGAGTTAGATGGCAAGCCCGTGTTAGGTAATATAGACTATATCTATCTAGGAATGAACAAACCGACAGGGTACGTGTGTTCCCGCAAGCGACAAGGAGACTTCCCAACAATTTATGAATTGCTACCAGAGCAATATCAGACTTTAAAAACCGTAGGACGACTAGACAAAGATTCCTCAGGATTGATTTTGTTAACAAATGACGGCGATTTTGCTTTTCAGATGACGCATCCGAAGTTCCATAAGACTAAGCTATATGAAGTTGCGTTAGATAAACCGTTAGAGCCACTACATCAGCAAGAAATAGCGGATTTTGGAATTCAGCTGAATGACGGTGTGTCCAAGATGGGCCTAGAGCGACTGGACAACGGCAGGAAGAACTGGTTGGTAATTCTGCGCGAGGGGCGAAATCGGCAAATTCGACGGACTTTTGGTGCACTAGGGTATACGGTGGTAAATTTACACCGAATTCAGTTTGGTCCGTATCAGCTCAATGGCTTAGCTGAAGGTGAGTTTGCGGAAGTTAAGAAAGGATAGTTCATATTGTGATGATGAGTTTTTGTAAAAATCTAAGTTTTAAGTATTCACAACGAATACAAAGTGTGCTAGAATAGTTTTAGTGCAATAGATGTATTATTGCAGCGAATGGGATGCCGCGATAGCTCAGTGGTAGAGCACTTCCATGGTAAGGAATAACACCTACCTC
>CAYUCN010000039.1:0-8876 GCA_964443395.1 uncultured Candidatus Saccharibacteria bacterium
TGATATTTTCTTTGGTTGTGCATTTAGCCCTCCTTTTGTTGTAAATATATTTATTAACCAGGAGAGGGTACTATATTAGTATTTCTGAGTAACAAAAATAACGCATCCGACCATCGTTATCTATAGTCGTCTTCTTCGCGCGAGTTACCCATACACTAAAAATAGTGCCATCATGGGTAGCCTCCTCGCGCAAGTATTACTCTTACGAGGGCCATAATGGCACTAGTAATAATACTTGCATTCTTTTTTATTTGCACAAGGCAAACAGGCTACAACCACCATTATAGCAGTCTTCGATGCGATGCGCCAGCCTTGATATTTCCAATTTCCATTATTTAATAATTAATCAGGTTTAATCATTGGCCAGGTTTAATTCCTCAGGACTCTGCCCTAGAGATGTTGATTTTATAACATAGTCAGCGCTCGTCAGTCGGCTTCGCAAGTTTTAGACCGCCAGGCCGATTATGCATGCTATAATATTAGGTAAGATTAAATCCAAGGAATATACTATGAGAAGACTCACAAAGAGATTTATCATCAAATCGCTGAATGGTCTTAATCTTAGTGCGCCTCTCAGGTATGAAAGATATTATATTGGCAAGCGGATCAGAGTCCAAAAGAAAGGTGATCAGTATCAGAAAGAACTTCTAGATAAGCAAGGAAATGTTATAGAAAGAATTAATATATCTGAATCCGAATTCTTACTATTAAAGAAGCAAGCTACTGCAAAAATCCTCCGCGATAGTTTCTTATATCTAGACGATGATCGCGTTTCCATTAAAAAATATTACGGAGATTATGACGGTCTCTATAGGGTGGAAGTTAAATTCCACTCAGAGGCAGAAGAAGCTGCTTATATCAAAGCAGCCTGGATGGGGGAAGAAATTACTCAATCCGTCCTTGCTTTTGATAGCAATCTCATCAAACTCTCTCCCGAAGAATTTCAGCATGAAATTCAAAAAAATCTCGGTTCGGCACAAGACCGCAAGTTTGACATGTCTAATGGGGAAGTCTGTTATGAGAGTCCTTGGGCTAGAGTTCTTGAATATGATACTAAGACCGATGGGCGCACTGGGAAGTATACAGTAATAGAGCGTCAAGACACGGTAATTATGATTCTTGAGCACCATCGCCAAGGTATATTATTCATGAAGTCATATCGCTTTCCGATAGGTAAAACTTCTTGGGAGCTACCCATGGGTGGTATTAACGCACAAGAAACTCCAGCTGTCGCTGCTACTAGGGAACTAAAGGAAGAGGCTGGTATAGACGTAGCTTTGCAACAAATCGGTGTCTTTTACCCCGCACCAGGCCTCACCCCGCAGTGCGCATTTGTGTTTTATGGAAAAGCTACTGATAACGATTTAAAACGAATTATTCAGTATAGACAACCAGTAGACGAAATCATAGACCGCAAATTTATCACCCATGATGAAGCTAAAAGTATGATACATACGCAAAAGATTCAAGATGGCTTCACTTTGTCGGCGTTAATGCGCTTTGGTTTAGCGCATAAAAAGTTGTAGTCCAAAGTTGCCATTTGCACTCCATTCGATAATAACATTAATAAACGTAAGACTTAGTATGTTTTACGTACCTATCAGCTCCCCGCCTCTACATTACGCTAGTCCTAGACTTTTAGCCTTTCATCATAATCTCAAACTCAGCCGTACCTTCCACTAGCTGCCTGTTGCCGCTTTTATAGAACCCATGTTGCTCATAAAATTGAATCGCTCGCGTATTCTTTTCTATTACCCACAATTTATTTACTGCATAATGCGACTTCGCGAATTCCAACAGTTGTCCGCCGATCCTATTGCCCTGAAAGAACGTATCAACGTACAACTCTTTAACCTCAGTGCCATCAATGCGAATCATTCCCTTAACTATGCCATCATCATAAACCCAGATATTATCCAAAATCTTTGGGTCAGTGTACTCCTTAGCTATTGGAAGCACCTGCATTTCTTTACCAAAAGCATATGCATCATCTTGAAAAATCGGTCGATATGTCGCCCGTTTCACAAACACCAGAATCTCAGCGATTCTAGAAAGATCGTCGCTGGTCGCTCTGCGGATGTTCATTTATTCCTCCTCGATTTCTCCGTATGAGTCTTACGTAATCTCGGCATGCCCTTATTATACCTCTCTATCCTTTGTTGTGCAACACACCCTCTAGTAGCGAGAATATACGGCGCTATAATGTGGATACTAGTAAGCACGATATTGTGGCGCTTCAGAAATAAGGGCAGGACAATGGCTAAAAAGATGAGCACTAATAAGAAACTAAATTATCCTGTAAACTCATCTTCATAAAGTCTTGCATCATGAGACGGGAAGCCTAAATCCTCTAATTCCAATAATGGATCCATATAAGTCTTGGTGGTTATGCATTCATCTATGCGAGTAAAACCTTCTAGACTTATCTCATGGTCGCGCGCGATCTTTTTAGCTTCGGCAGCATTTATCTTGCCGTCAGCCAATTTCCGAACGGTATCAATTAGCGATTTGTCGATAATATCATGATAATACTCTCGCTCACTCATTGCATTTACGATACTTCCGAGCAAATCTTGTAGGCTAAAAATCAACAGAGCTTTCTCTCTTCTGAGATGATCGGGTAAGTTGAGCAAATCCTGTTTTAGATTGTTTATGTAAACGCTGATGATGTCAATATAATCAAGTTCAGCATTAATCGCGTTGCGCAGGTTTGATAGCGCATAAAGATCCGCAAACTCAGTGTGATCGCGGTTAATTAGACGATTATTGGGCGATATTGGTTCATCATTGACGATATGGTTAAGTAACTCGGTTAAATCTGGGTCTTCATAACCACGTAAATCTCGTATTTCTCTTAAATTGCGTTTTGGGTAATTCTTGCGTTGAGGAATCTCATCTTCGTTGGGTACCGCATAGGTGCTATTATACTCACATATATATTCTTCTAATTGTTCGTCATTCGTTGCGAGATTGCCTAATCCAGGCCGAGCGCATGCTTGAATTATCTCATCAACGTCACTGAGATTAAAATCATTTTGAGGTTTTCTGCGAAGATTTTTCTTCGATTTAGACATGGTTGATACTCCTATCTATTAATTATAACACGAAAACACAGGGATGATGATTTTTATGGCGGATAAACTCTAGAATTGAAAGGTTGACGGGAAAGATCCTGAGGGCTTAGTACCAGAAAAAATGAGCCGTTTCTTCTAGTTCATCTCCTTGCTCGATCGGACGTGATTCACTTGGTCAAAGTTCCTAGGGGAGGGACAAATGATATATTATGTAATAAATGCTTCACAGCTGTAATCGATTCTAACCGTAAAAATAGCGAACTTGTTGAGTTTGTGCATGGTTGAGCAGTGGCGGAATTTTGTCGCCTTTATAGTTTAATCCAGACATCTTAGGTAGATTTTTATTATGGAACTTGGATTACATAAGTTATGACACTTGTAAATAGGCGACTTGTGACTGAACCTCGCGGAATATCATACTCCTGCTCTTTGCGGGAGCGTTCTATAATACGACATTTAGCAAATATTTTGTCCACAATAGTAAAAACTTCTTCAGAAGTTAACTGTACTTCAAACTGTGGTTCCAAAGCTTCTCCCGAGATTGAATTAGTTCCTTTAATATTTGAGTTAATCAGGAGACATACGACCCCATTTTTCTTAAGACCATTCTTGATCTCTATGAGTTTCTTAACGAAAGAACCTTCACTATCGACATGCTCCAATACTGAGATAGCTAAAATTAAGTCATATGCCGTCGGTTGGATTTCAAAGTCTTCGATCGGTTGCACGATGCCGTGAATGGCTTCTTCTACATTATGTCTTTTAGCGATTTGGCGGAGTTTTTTAATAGCCACATCAAGCAAATCGACGCAATCTATGGTACAACGTTTTGGCCCGTACTTTTCAGCGATAAAGATGCAGTTGCGACCAATTCCACACCCTAAATCTAGCACATGCAGATTACTATAATCATCAAAAAGCAGTACACTCTTGAACTGCCTTTACCGGTTTCCGGAGCCAACTGTTTGTGCTAAGCACCTTGTTGCTGCCATACATTCTGATATGTGCTGATTTCTCGACGGCTCTGATTTTAGCTAGATTGTTATCCATTTTATCATTACACAATTCATCTTGATGGTCGGACGTAGTTTGTTCGGCTTTAACAAAGTTTCTAGAGGGGCATGTGTAAACTATCATTTCTTCCCCAGACAAAGTCAAGGTGGACTACGGGAAGTTTCTATCGTGAGTCAACAGGGTTAAAATATAACTAAAACGGCTTCTTATCAAACTTGGTGCGCCCAACTTCGTCAGGTTGTTACTGTGTTTAAGGAGGAGTAGCACTAACATATCAATCGTAGAGTAGTTGCGTACATTGCTAGTATCGGACACAACTCGTCTAGTTTCAACGATTCGTGCTGGAAAGTCAGTAATTACCGCCTACCGCTCACTAGTTTTTTGCTTATCGTTATTCAGCTCAGATTTGCGATCTTCTATCTTGTTGAGTAACGTAGGATACTCAGACTCCACCAGATGGATCGTCTTATTTACTAATTCAGCAATATCACCACATGCGCTCGGTAACATCAATATTCCCCACGCAGGTATATTGTGCATTCTGTGTAGCGGATTTAGACATTTTTGCATTGATGACTCCCTAATAGCACCCCAACTTGCATGCGAAAAACCTGACGTGTAATCATAGAACCTATCGTACAACTCCTTTTCTCCTACGCTTTCACTAATTTTCCTAAGATTAGAATTGTCCCAGTTTCCTAATATAATTGGTGTAAACTCGGCGCTTTTGTCTTCGTTGGCTATGAACTCTATTGCTCTTAAATCTACCGAGCTAGCAGAAAAATTGTTCTCTATATATTTGCTTCCAATTAAGCTATACTGGCCAGAACCATATTCTCTATATACGTTCCACAGTGGCTCACCTTCCGATTCCTTTTGCAACAAATATCGCAAAGTGATATACGCCTCGAGCGCAGTTCTTAATAATAGTCTCCCAGAAATCATTATTCCATTCCAATTTAATAAACATTCTGAGGCGACATCAACCACGTATTGAGCTAGGCCAAAGATAGATTCAAGCCTTGGATCTATAGTAGTGGTTTCAAATGTGTCATAGAAGTGATCTATTAAAGCGAGGCGAGTAGCGGCGAACTCATCATGATAAAGCTTTCGCTCATTTTTTAGCAACGAAACAGATGCTTTATCAATTATCTCTGGGTCAAGCATTGGTACACACTCGGTTTCTTTCATGCAGAAATCCCAAAACTGTTTACTCCAGGCGAGCTCTTCCTTATCATTATACCCAGTGGCGATTTCTATAGCACGTATATTTGGCCTAATCTTGCGTTGATCTCCTAGAAACGGGTAGCAATTTATCTCATCCAAAAAATCATGTATTATTAGGTGTCTTGACACAAAAACACCAGTAAAAACCTTCATCCATTTTACATCCGTCGCCTCCTGGGATTGATGGTTAATTACGGCGGCGACACTCTCACCAAGAATCTGCCAATCACTATCTTTTGCCTGGAGGTTAATGGCCTTATTCCATACTTCATAATCTGGTAGGATCGTTAGTAGCAATAATGGACGCAGGGTTTCACTCCCGATTGTATTAACAACCTTATGAATAGTTAGATTCCTCATTTCATCTGGCATGGCCGAGATGCCAGTGTGAGTAATATGTTTCATGCTGTCATCAATCCCTTGATCATGAAGCCAGTTCACTATCACTCTAAAGCATTTTCTCCACTCTTCGGGGCGTTGAACCCTCAATAATATTGCCCATAGCATATTTGGCAACCTATCATTCATCCATGAAGATGGCGCAACTTTGCCTCCCTCATCTTCGTACTTCAGGAGCGGCGGAGAGAGTCTTTTTCCTTTTCTAGCAAAATTAGACAACCTGCTTTTACTAAATACGGGTTTATTGTCCTGTTGAGCCTCAGCCATTGATTATATTATAGCATATTTTTTACCCAATACTATTGGATACATTAATCTGTAGTTCTCAAATAATGCCCAAATCCTCACCCATCCAATTCTCAAGCGCCCACTCATGATATTCTTCCCAAAGTTCGGCGTAAAGTTTACTAAGTTCTTCGTTCTGTTTTCCGTACCAACACCAACATGTCGTGATATAATAAGAGTGTCAAATTGAACAACAATTATTCGTATTCCAAACGAGGAAAGAATGCGACTATTTGCGCAATTTCTTGTTTGGAAGTTGTTCAGTTTGACGACTAGCAGATAGTCGCATTTTTGTTTTATGATTGACTATCGCGATAAAAATAATGGAGGTTATCATATGAGCGAAACTATCAATCATAATTCAGAGTCACTAGCAGCACTTCCTAGCGAAAATCAGTGGGAGCAACTATCCAGCGTTCCTTTTAACAATGAGCAGCAGGAGCAAGCAGACCCTGCAGAAACAGAGTCTACACCAAGGCCTGCTGAGACGGTTGGCTTACAAGTCTTAGAAACTACGGAAACCGAAGAAGCCTATCGTCCAATTGGCGAGATGGAACCCGGAGAAATCGCTCGCGAGTATATGGATTTGCTACACGATTTAAGCGATAATTTTACTAGTCCAGAAGCCATACACTCTGCTGTAGTTACGGAAGATGGCGCAGTGCGTGATCGTCGAGGTTATAGTGGCGATGAAGCATTTATCAAGAACATTTACAAAAAGAACGGCCTAGAGCTGGACGATACTAACAATTTCAATGAACTGCGCGAAAATGGTCAGAATGCGCTAGCCGAGCTTCATTATGAAAATGCTGATTTGGATCGCGCGCATACTCTAAAAATGGTTGATGAAATCTTGTCCGGCGAGCAAGCTTGGCGCGATGCTGGCGAACAATATGCCGAAGCCCAAACTACTTTGACTAGCGCAGTAGAAAAGTTAAATCAGCTACAAGAAGAACAAAAATCTAAGGGCTTCTTCGGGCGCCTCACGACGGCTTTAAGCTTCCGTAAACAGACTAAAGAAATCAATGACATTATCGCCAAAGCTCAAGCTGACCTATCTCGCGCCGAGAGAAATAGTCAAAATGGTAACCGCACCCTTGCTGGTTCGCTTGAAGCCGCTTATTCGCCTGATTACCATTACGGACATCACAAGCTTAACTACGAACATAATCGCGACGAAAGCTATAAAGACCAGATTAACGAAGAATATAATAATAAGTTCTTCGGCGCCGATGACCCTGCTCGCCAAGAGAAGATTAACCGTGCATTGGAGCTGCGTAAGGCTTTACAAAAATAATGCGCACACTATTTGAGCTAGACGAACACGACTACGACCTGAACGGCACGATTCGCAAGCGTCCGTCTGCACGCGGGATTATGATTCGTGATGGTAAAATTGCGATGATTTATAGTAAAAAGTATGGTTTTTACAAGTTCCCAGGCGGAGGTATTGAGCAAGACGAAGATATGCGCGAAGCTCGCGTTCTAGAAATGCTAATAGGCGAAGGCTACTTTAACCAAGAGTGACAGTTTGTTAGCGCTCCTCGCTACCCTAATGCTACTGCAAGAAATCCTACTTACCATCGGTCCAAAAGCCACCCTCCGCCAAGTCAACATTGACGAACTAGACAACCCAATCGTCGTTCCATAAAAATCTACCAAGGCTTTAACAACAAAACTAATAGAGGTAGAACCATATAAATGGATTCAAGTTATAGATGAGGGCAAGCGTAAAATCGAACAAGAATTGTTCAAAAACTCCATATCTGGGGATTTAACAAAAAATTCGCCCATTTTACAGGGGTCGAACTCGCTAAAATCACATTTATATAAACTGTGGTCGGGGCGACCTGACTCGAACAGGCGACCTCACGGTCCCAAACCGTGTGCGCTACCAACTGTGCTACGCCCCGAAACTTCTCTTATGCATAGGGAATCACCCTACTGATCCAAGCCAAGCGCAACACGCGCCAAGCTCACACCTACATTATACTACAAATTTTAGATTTTACCAGAACTTTTTACTGAATCGCTCAGAAATAAAAATCCCCCAGCCGTGGCTGGGGGTGGCGGTTGTAGCTGGAAACGGAAAGGTAAGAGATCACATTATGAGGCGTAGGCCCCAAATCTCCATTGTATGCACTGCCGTCTAGCGGTCTCGCATTAGTCTTAACCATTTCCACCCGCCCTAGCGCGATCGTTCGTGCCAGCGGGGATAGGTTCGCCCTGCTGTCCTTCGTGCCTGGAAAGGCTGAACAATCGGGCGGTCGACACATACTGGATGGAAAATTGCGCGGCGAATTGCGCACTCTTCGGGCTCACAGAACCAAGAAAAGTCGCGCCAGCCACACCAAATATTCATCATACGCATCATTTTTGGCTTTCACCTCCTCTCTAGTCTAATAGTTTTTGCTGGCTTACTTATATCGCGCCGCCAAAGGCGCAAAAGCTAGTACGTCATGAACTTGTAAAACTCCCCCTACAAAATATGTACTACCCAACCCATGGGCAGCGCAAAACCTATATTTATGACAATCTAAGCTTTGCGCTGTCCACGAATCGCTATCGAATAAAACATTAGACAGATTCCAGCTACAGTAATATACTATAAGGTTATATCTCTATCACCTTATACCTCCATTGTATCACACTTTCGCAAAAAAGTCAATACTTTTTATGCTAAAAAGTTGCCAAAATGTCTACTTTATCATCAAACAAAACTCAGCGACATCTATTTATAACATTACAAACCATCAAACTTTCGCAATTTTGCATGATTTTCTCCAGTTCCGTGTAAAATATGATAAAATATACCTGTATCTGGGTGTGGCGCAGTTGGTAGCGCGCGCGGTTCGGGACTGCGAGGTCGTGAGTTCA
>CAYUCN010000040.1:0-8776 GCA_964443395.1 uncultured Candidatus Saccharibacteria bacterium
CCTTATTTGGCGCATACTTGCCCTCCTTTTGTAATAAATATATTTATTCCTGAGGACACCAAATCTAGTATTAAGGTAACAAAAATAGCGCATCCGACCATCGTTATCTATAGTCGTTTTCTTCGCGCGAGTTACCCATTATCACTAAAAATAGTGCCATCATGGGCGTACCCCTCGCGCAGCGATTACTTTACGAGGGCCATAATGGCACTAGCAAAAACCGCTGCCTTGTTTTTTTCGTTTGCCGTAGCAAACGGTACGCACTTCCATTGTACTAAACTTTTTCGCTTTTGCCTAGCCTAAAAATCATTTAAAAATAGCCTCAATAAATACACACCTAAGCCTCCAATATTTTCACTATAAGTGAGCGTCTCTCGGCTAAACCGAAGTATTCAGCTAGACCTATGCTATACTAATTTTAGCGAGCATAGACCACCTTCTTTAAGAAAAATGTATATTCCTGACGCAGCCGACAGGTTCGCCCGTCAGGGCGGTTCTGCCGGACTACCAGTGTATGAAATCGCAAGTTTACGAGCGAAGCGGAGACTTGCTTCCATTTCCGAGTAAACGCCGCGATATCTGGACGCGAAGCGGACAGACATTTCTTAAAGATGGCGTGAGATAAAATTCGTATAGCATAGGTCTAGCTCTAATACATACGAGAGAGCTCCACCGGCGAACGTTAGTGAAAGCGTTGGAGGCTTAGATATTATTCGCAGCTATCCAAGATTCTCCTCATCATTATTCTGTTCTACGAAACAGCGTTCATTGCAAAAATCACCATTGCCAAACCCCGCCAACTTTGCTATAATAAGCATAGTTCCACCGCCGTCGCGCGGCAGAGAATTATCAAAACTTGCGCTGGAATCGTCTAGTGGCAATGACAAGAGACTGTAAATCTCTCGGCTTCGGCCTTCGTAGGTTCGAGTCCTACTTCCAGCACCATAGTAAATACCAGAGCTTTTGCTCTGGTATTTACTATGTATCTGCAATATAGGGCGAGAACGTCGCCGTTAGGCGAGGTTCGGCACGCAGGAGCGACCGTAGCCAAAAAATAAGTTTACTTATTTTTAGGCGTTGCGACTGCGGTAGGAATCACGTCAGAGATTTCGCCTGCCTACTTCCAGCACTTCCATCCATTCCGCCCTCCGAGCCGACGCCCTACCGCTGAGAGCTACGCAGTAGCTCGAAGGCTCATACTTCCATAAAACACTATTCCAGAAAACTATTGCCTTACCCCTAGAAGCTTTCAACATTATATTGCGAAAATGTCAAAAACAGTATTGACAAAATAGCCCAAGTATGCTACAATAAAAGCATAGCCGCTTACTATAAGCCCGTACGTACATTAAGGAGTGCAAAATGATTAAAGTCTTTTGGGAAATCCTCACCTTCCAGAATCTCCCCACATCCGAAGAACCTCATTATTATCTCGACATGACCATCGCAATCTTAATCTGGCTCATCACCATTATCTGCCTCACCCTAATTACAGCTCTCTTTATCGAACTTACCCGCATAATTTACCGCAGCATCGCTTATCAATACGAAACCGAGACCCTACCCGCACAAGTCATCGGCAAAAGCTACACGCCCAGCACCACTCATCTCACCTATAATGCCGCTCTAAAAGTCCCTTTAACCACCACCAACAGCCCACAATACAACGTCAAAATCATTACCAGCAACGGCCTATCCGATGTTATCAACGACAGAAGCCTTTATCGTCAAACACGCGAAGGAACGCCTCTCACCGTCACCATGAAAATCGGTCGCAACCGCCACCAACAAATCAAATATTGGAAAGTCACCAAATACTCCTACTAACCATCCCCTCAATACGCCCCGGTCTACCGGGGCGTTATCTCTTTAATTTCAAAGCCACAAATACTTTTTACTCGCTACATATCACTATTCTCAAAATCTCACCCCACAAACTCCTCCAATTTTCTCCCAAACCAGCCAACTTGTGTTATAATGATTCTATCGCCGTGTTAGCTCAGTTGGTAGAGCAGCCGCCTTGTAAGCGGCAGGTCGTCAGTTCAAGTCTGACACACGGCTCCACATATTGACCAACTCCGTTCATCCGGAGTTTTTGTTGACTTATATGTAAAAGAGTAAGAAGAGCAGTGTAAATCTCTTTGCGAAAGACTAAAAGAGCGAGCACACGCGCAGCGTCCAGTCGTAGGAGACGAGCGTAGAGCAAACTAGTTTACTCTACCGAGACGACGCCCGACTGGTAGCGATGATAATCGCGTTGGCCTAAGCGCCCCGTGTGGACGGGCGCGCGAGCGGGTCTTGAGCGAAGACGGTTTACGCTACTCTTCTTACTTTGACTAACATACAAACAATACTAACAAGAATTGTATGTTCTTCTTCCACTGCGTTACAAAACTTGTTATAATAATATTAATGAACCAAAAACATTCTCACCAAGATATCAATCATACTTTACGCGTTTGCGAAATCATCATTCTCATCGCCGCGATTTTTATTCTTATCGCTGCCGTCATCATTCGCCTCTCTACTACACCTATGCGCCACGCCACCGTCGTGAACGACACCCCGCTCGCCCCACAAGATTACGAGCCACCCGTCTTCACTCAATACTATACTAACGCCGTCGTTTCTACTGGTCTCAAAGCCTCCCCCGCAGAAACCCTCACCCAAGCTTTCCACGCCTCCGATAACGGCGATGCCGCGCCAACTATCAGCATTGATTACGATGGCGATATTACCGAAATCTTTAATCATCCCGGCCAATATCATCTTACCGCCGTTGCTACCGACGCCAGTGGCAACACTTCGCAAATCGTCTTCACTCTCGAAGTCACGGATCAGCCAAACGCCAACGGCGGCGTTAACTTCGGCCCCATCCGCATTCTCGACGGCACTTTCGTCACTAAAAATGGTTTCACTGCCGTAATTAAAGACGGCGTTACTTATATTGATAACATCTTAGTTGCCAGCAAATCCTACGGCCTCCCCGCTAGCTACGGTACCAGTCTCACTCCTGAGCTAGCATCCGCCTACGAAACTATGCGCCAAGCCGCCGCCTCAGACGGCATTAATCTCAATATCGTCAGTGGCTTCCGCTCTTACGACACTCAAGACCAGCTCTATCATAACTATGTGCGTAATAGTAATCAAGCCGAAGCCGATCGTTTCTCCGCCCGCCCCGGCTATAGCGAGCATCAAACCGGTCTCGCCATCGATCTTAACTGGTGCGACACCGATTTCGCCGATACTCCCGCCGGTATCTGGCTAAGCCAAAACGCCGCCAAATACGGCTTTATCCTCCGCTATCCAGAAGGGAAGGAAGATATCACCGGCTTCATCTTCGAGCCATGGCATTTCCGCTACGTCGGCACCGACCTCGCCTCCCAATTATATCAAAACGATCAATGGACTTCACTAGAGGAGCATTATGGTATCATCAGCGCCTACGACAACACTCAAGAGTAAAGCCAAGTTCCCCAAACGCCACCGTATTGAGCGCATCATCCTTATCATCAGCTTCATCCCCATTATCTATCTTCTTCTTATCTCAATTAACGCCGCCATTAACGGCACTACGTCCGCCTTCTTGTGCGTTTTTAACTGCCCCAAAATTTACGGCTGGGAAGCCTTTTGGAACAGCTTCAGCGTCATTGGCACCGTCTTTATCTACATACCCATTCTTCCGCTCGTCCTCATCTATCAGATTTACTATCTTATCTACTATGTCATCAAAAAACATCCATAATCTCCGCGAAATCGCCTTCTCCTCAGCTTTTCTTATTTACAGTGTAAAAGTTTTGTGATACAATATAAGGTATTATGGCAAAGAAGAATAATACTAAGCGCAAACTCGTTGGTCTAGTTTCCGAAGAATCTGGCATTCGTCAGTATTACACTAAGAAGAATACCATGAACACTCCTGACAAGCTCAGCCTCCGGAAATACGATCCAATTTTGAGAAAGCATGTAATCTTCACCGAGACCAAGAAAAATCTCGGTCGCAACGAGGTGAAAGAGAAGAAACGCTAATTTATCGTGTTAATCTTCTCGTTAAAATATCGTGCAACCAACGCACGATATTTTTGTATCTATAACCCCCAGGATAGCCCTAAGATCAAGGGATTCCATTACCTAATCATCTCAAAAACCACTCCACCGTCCTAATCTATCACTATTTTCTTTTGTTTGCGTTTTACCTTCGCCGCATCAGACTTCCGCTCCGCCTCTAGTTCACTTTCCGCCTCCGCAAAAAAGTCCGCATCATCAATCGTCTCTACCAGCTCCGCCTCCGCCAAGTCATCATATTTACTTTCTGTACCCTCGCCCGTCTTCTTCATTCGTTGCGCCAACACCTGAATCGCCGCCTCCATATCATCCATATCTTCCGCATTCCAAAACTCTCCCGTTTCTTCCTTCGGTATTCCCGCCGCATCCCGCAGTTGTTCATATACTTCCTCCGCACCTACCTCATCGTCTACTTTTATTCCTTCTACCTCTTTTGGCACTTCCACCTTCTCTTTAGACGCGCCCTTAGACTTACGCTGGAAGTTTACTTTTACCGTCGTACTCTCTACTATACCCTGCTTTGCCTTCTCTCGCTCAGCTTCCGGCTGCGCCATTATTTCCCGTACTCGCCGCTCCAAATCCCCCAGTACTTCTTCAAAATGAACGTCTTTCGTTAGCTCAATATCTGTCAATTTCGCAAAATCCGCATAAAGTTCCTTATCCTCACTTTTCAGGATCTCGTCTCTCAATCCGTACAGCCGTTTCTCTACCTTTACCGTCTTCGCATCACTCCATTCTACCGGATAAGCATATTCTTTCTCTGCCTCACCTCCCAAGCTAACCGTTTTCTTACAAGACAATTCCGCCGCTGGTTTCAGCTTCAGTACATCCGCCGCACTTAGCATTATATTCCCAGGATTCGTTGACCACAGCTTAAATAGTTCATCATAAAATCCTATAATTCCTAAATCGCGTAGCTTACCAAGCGACTCTACCTCACACCACAAATTTACAACATTACCCCTCAAAAACGCCAAATCTAACTGTTTTTGGAACATCTGCGCCGAAAGAATCTTCCGTTTTTTAATTACCACGCCCGGCGCCATCTCCTCCTTTACTTCTTCCTCAGTACTTTCGCCCGCAAGCGCCCGCACAAAATCCGTCGCCGTCTGCTTCCGCTGCGCTTTCTCTGGGCGCTCTAGCCGCTCTACCTTAACTTCTTCCTCCACCTCCATCACTACTTCCGCCTCGGCCTCATTGATCATTCGCGATAACGGCAAGTTCATAAATAGCACTCGCAAATCCTCGCAACCCTTCGCCTCATACACTCGATTCTCCGTCCGCCAGTCTAAAAAGCTCCGCGCGTCTCCCGCCAAAACCACCCTAAACCCTTGTTTCTCCGCCCACCGCGCAATCTTATTTTGGAAACACAACCTCGGCAGTGCTACCACTTTTGCCTTTTCATCAAACAAATCCTCACACCTCTCTTGACACAGCTCAATCTGTCTCGTCAGCTCATCCCAATCATAAAACGCCGCCAACGAATTATCATATGGCTCCGCCACAACCTCTACGCCGCCACTCTTCACTAATTTTTGTAATCGCTTAATCAGCTCTGGGTCCCACCTCTCTGCCTGTTCCAGCCAAATTCCAGAGATCACTAAAGATACTCGCATCCGCGCATAACGCTGCGTATTTCGCTCTAATAACGCAAATAGTAACTGATAGTAAGATTTATCCGCACGTTTAAAATCCGCCTCCCCGCCAAAATAGCCCTTCTTCCACTTAGTCCCGTCCTGCAGTTCGTACGGATAATGCAACAAAAAACTCAGATGAAGCGCCCGCATAGATTACCTCTCTTACTAGCCATTACTCTTATCATAACACAGAATTATCAAACTTTACTAAAAATAGGTAATATTTTCCAAAAATATGATACAATGGTTACAGCATTACTAAATGCACATTTTAGGGGCGTAGTACAAAGGCTAGTATAGCGGTCTCCAAAACCGTAGATCATGGTTCAATTCCGTGCGCCCCTGCCACGCAATAAAAATAAGCTCATTAGGGCTTCTTTTTATTGCGTTTTTAGAATGCAACACGGATGCGAACCTCTTTGCGTAGCAAAGTGGTTCAAACTGCTGGAGTGGTCATAGGCAAAAAGGGATTTTATTCACTTTTTAGCCGCTACGACAGCAGAGAGGGGAATCTCGTCAGAGATTCACGAAATCCGTGCGCCTAACAAATTACTACGCGCCAGTGTAGTGATTCGTAGACAATAGGAGCATGAAAGAAATCTAAGATTCATTTTAGATTTCTTGAACCGACACCCTGCCGCCGAGATGAGCGTAGCGAATCGAAGTTTTCCGTGCGCTCTATTTTAGCCGCTACGACCAGAGTCACTTTTATCCATCTTTTCTCCTTCTTGATCAAGTTTTCTTCTTTACCGGATGCCGTATCACCGTCTTTAACTTATCTACACTGCACTTCCGCGGGTCACTTAAATAAATCTCGTGATGATACCGCGGATTCTGAATGTCCAACTCATAACCATTCTCCTCCATATATTCATACATCATCGCCACCGTTGCCGGCTCATCGTCATAGCTACCCACGTGCATACATTGCACACACATCCCTTCATCATAAGTCAAAAACTCCACTTTCGTAAAATCTCTCTGTTTCTTCCGTGTCGCTTCTTGAATTGCCCAGTCAAAATCTGCCTTCGTCACAAAATCCGGCAGCCGTATCATCGAAACAAACTTCATCTTCTCCTTATGGCGATAATCCAGCTCTTCCGCACCTTCTTGCCACCACAACCCTTCTAACGGCGGCACCACATACGCAAAATACCCGTCGATTTGATGATCACCTTTATAACTCATTTTAATCGTAAAAGCCATCGCACACAACAAGCCTATCGATTCCTTATACTCACCATCCGGAGCATTTGGGTCGCCCGCACCCCTCACCGCCAAATAGTTCATCTTTGGCACTTCTATCAGCCCCGGCTTTTGCTTCGGCAAATAAAACTCTTTATATTCCTTTTTATAATCAAAGGCCATTGTATATTCGTCTCCCAAATCTCCATTATTCTCATCTATTTTCAGATCTCTATACTCTCGCCCGCCGCAAGATCCACTACCGCCACTCCTGCCGTCTCACTCGTCGCTTTCAGTAAGTTTACATAAATCTTTCTACCAAATTCCGATAGCACTCCATCATGCACCGGTATCACCATCTCTGGCTTTGCCGCCCACACAAACTCACAAGTCTCACTCATCTTACACCACGGCGCCGCCACTGGCACTAACAGAATTTTCGCTGGACCATCTGGCATTACGTACATATCACCTGGATTCACTATTATTCCATCTATAATCACGCCCACATTCGCACAGGGAACTTTCCCTGCAAACACTTCCGCATGATCCTTCCCGTAGAACTCCAGCTCAAACCCGCCTGCTTCCACCTTATCTCCCGCCTTCATCACTGTCGCTTCTGTCCAATCTACCGTAACATCTTCCGGCACATACAATTTTGCCTCCGGATTCCGCGCCAAAATCCGCTTTACCACCTCTGGCTGCCAATGGTCGCTATGCCCGTGCGTAATCATTATCGCCGCCACGCCTTTTAGCTCCGGAAAACGCTCTTTGATCTCAATCGGGTCAAATACTATCACCGCCCCATCCTTCTCTACACTCACGCCCGAATGCTCATATTTCGTAATCTTCATATTCCTCCACTTCTTTTCTTACATCCATTATACCGCATCGCTGTACATTTGCACAATCCTCCACGCTTCGTTCGTCATGAACACTCCGCCCATTACGAAGACAATTCTTACATAGTATTAAGGTCAAACTTAAAACACAAAATCACTGATTAATTTCAACAGCTGCCCAACTCAACTGCTTAAAAATACATAGCGTCCCTATTCTGCGTAATTCCAATATACAAAAACTACGTAGAATAGGAGATCAAATTTAGAGCTTACTTAGTCAATCATTCCGAAATCGCTATTATCACCGCTTACCATCCAACGCCACACAACGAATAAGGGCAGCGCTATAAGCCATGCCTACTGCACTGGTAACGCGATCATAAGATAAAGATAACAAATATGCAGTGCTTCCTCCTGAAAATGAATTTGTAAAATATGAAGCATGCGTATTATAGCGATCAATATACGTAAAGTTGTACGGCTTTTGGCGTATCTTCAACGAACCACCAGAATCATTAGCAATATTAGCATCTTTTAAGAGTGTGCCAAAAGATTGATCCGGCAATCGCCAATTCTTAGGACAGATACTATAACTACCACTATTAGTACCAGCAGTAGCCGTATATCCGTTATAGCTCGCCCCATACGTATCATCAACATAATTTACCTTCAAAGCACCCCCATTCTCCTGCGCAAACTCTGTTCTAGAGGATGAAGGAGGTAGCGTTATACTACTGCCTGAACGCATATCAGAGTCCGAAGAACTAATGCTTACATTATTAATCCTTAAATTTTGCGTCATCCAACAATTTCCATCCACCAATCTAGCAATTATATAAACATTATCATCACGCGAGTCAATCAAGCTAAGGGTAGGAACGTCAGTTATATCCACCGCCGGTATATCCACTTGCTTGCACACTGAATCAGACATCTCTTGCATGTAAGCAATTCCGCTATCTACCCCAGTGCTCCATATAGCATTCAACGGCTTAGGTTCTACTACTACACTAACCTCTACATTAGTACGATAGCTTCCGGCAGGCT
>CAYUCN010000041.1:0-8271 GCA_964443395.1 uncultured Candidatus Saccharibacteria bacterium
CGTCTGGTTCTCATCCAGAAAATCGCGGGTTCGACTCCCGCCGGAATCACCAGTATAGAAAAAATAGAACCCTGCGGGGCTTTATTTTTTGATCTATATTGAGTGGGAGATGAACTCTTTAGGTTTGGTCGCTGTAGGAGACGAGAGAAGAAAATAGTTTGATTTTTCTTTTGGGGCGACGCTTGACGAAATGGCTTGCATCAGCAAGGTATAATCCTGTTGAATAACCAAATGCTCGGGAGTCTCTTAGATACGCGCTGTTTGTCGCTTATTCCCATTCGCAGCCACCAAATTGTGGTACGGCTTCGATAATGATTTGGCCGGGAGTAAAGTTAATTTCTTCCCCATTATCGTTATGGAAGATAATTTGGCTACTGGGGCTGGATTTTTCCCAAGTGCCGGTGATGATTTTGCCGTTTTGGAAGATTTCTGCTTTGCCGCTGCCGGTGGTCTGGATACTTTCGTGATAATTGTCGCTCATAGTATGCTCTTGTACGTGCATGGAGATAATTACTTTCGGTGCGATTTGTTGGAGTTCGCAACCTTCGGGCGGGTTGGTTAAGCTATTGGAGCAGAGGTAAGACATGTGTGCTTCGCCATTACCGTAAGAGCGCAGATAGCTATTATTCTCGGGATTGTATTGATAATGAACAATGTAATCTCTGAGGCCAGTGAAGTTAATGGTGATAGTATCGGCGTGGTCTGCAGTGATATGATCGGTCTCGCTAGTGCATTCCATGTCTTCAGGGCAGTGGCTAGGGTGGTCGAGGATGTTTTGGACTTCAATGGGAGTGAGGCGTGGGAAAGCTTCGGGATTAGAAGTACGATAACCGTGATCTTGATTAAATTGCGAAAGTTTATTAGATGACGTAAAAACATTATTCCAATAGCGATATTGACCTTGAATGTAATCAACTTTCCACATATAGCGAAAATCTTCGTCAAGATTGCGATATTGTCCATTACCAACGGTAGCGAGAGCCTCGGTAGAGCCGCCGTCGTGAACGATGGTGCAATCATAGGGTGTGTCCCACTCTAGATAATATGGGCGCAAAGAACGAATCGGGCCAATCATACTGAGATCTGCGCCTTGGAAAATAGCGGCAAAGCGAGTGATGCCGGTCTCGGCAATGGCTTCGTAGAGAATACTAGCTTGAGTTAGCCCAACTTGCGGGCGGGCGCCGTCGGTACTACCATTGGGGATTTGGATGCAAAAAGTGGGTAAAGAATTCTCGGAGGCGTCTTGGATTTCTAATCCGGTGAGGTTGCTGTAGATTTTGGGCGGAGGAGTATTACCGCCTTCGCCAATGCCGCCAAGAATTTCTTGAGTTTTTTGCTGACCACCGAGTATAAACCACCAAATGGCGCTAATGCTAATTAGAATAATGAGGATGATAAGAATGATTACCCACCGTTTTTTCTTCATGCTAGTCATTCTCCAGGGCGGTAATGGTTTTTTGGAGGCGGGCGAGGACGATGTTTTTGCCGAGGACATGCATAGTGAGATGTAAGGCAGGACTAAACGGAGCGTAAGAAAGTGCGATACGGATAATAGAGAATAGCTCGGCAGGTTTTTTATTGAGATCGGTGAGCATATTATTAAGCGTTTCTTGCAGAAGATCTGGTGTCCAACTTTCCAAAGCTTCTAATTTCCTGCTGGCGAATTGTAGCATATCAGAAAGTTCTTCTTCACTATATTTTTTAAGGAATTTATTCTGAGTGATCATGGTGAGGTCGATGATTGGGTCGGTAAAGAAGTAGGCGGTCATCGTAGTGAGGTCGCCGAGGGTCTTGAGCCGATCATAGATGATGTCGAGTACTTGCTGGCGATAATAATCATCGTAATCCTGTGCAGTTACAGGCCAAAAGCCAAGCGTGCGCTCGTAGAGCTTCTCGTTCCCTTGCTCGTCATGAATTTTGCGAATCCATTGACCGTTAGTCCAGAGTAACTTATTCTCATCGTAATGTGCGCCGGAAGTTTGAATCTTATCCAAAGAGAACTTGTCTATTAATTCTGTTTTGGTGTAGATTTCTTGCTCAGTGCCGTCGTTCCAACCGAGGCAGGCGAGATAATTAAGCATGGCTTCGGCGAGGATGCCGTCTTTACGATATTCGGTAGCAGATTTGGCGCCGTCGCGTTTGCCGAGTTTTTTACCGGCGTTGGGTGCGAGGATATGCGGGAGTGAAGCCATTTTGGGTGGTTCAAGACCGAGTGCTTCGTAGATAGCGAGATAATTGGGGACGCTGGGCAGATATTCGACGCCGCGCATGATATGAGTAATGTGCATTTCTGCATCATCGACGATGTGGCCAAAGTTATAAGTAGGCAAGCCATCGGCTTTGATCAAAACGATATCATCTTGTACTTCGGGTCCGGCTTCGAGATCGCCCATGACTTCGTCGTGCCATTGGCGAGGCTTTGGATCGGATTTGAAGCGTAGTGGGACGCCTTCGTGCCACTCTGGCGGATTTTCTGGGCGGAAATTGCGGTAGAGATACGGAACCTTGTTTTTAGCGCATTCTTCACGGTATTGCTGGATTTGTTCGGCGGGAGTGTCATCGGCGTAAGCGCGACCACTCGCGATCAATTTCTTAGCCCATTTAGCGTAGCTAGCTTTGCGCTCGGTTTGGAAATAGGGTGCATAAGGGCCACCAACGATAGGGCCTTCGTCCCATTCTAGGCCTAGCCAAGTTAGAGTCTGCTCGATTAGTTCGGTAGCACCATCGACATAGCGTTCGCGATCGGTATCTTCGATGCGGAGGATGAATTTACCTCGGTCGTGGTATGCGAGAAGATAAGGATAAATAGCACTGCGGACGTTGCCAATATGAATATAACCAGTAGGACTGGGAGCAAAACGTGTTCTTGTCATACTTTAATTATAACACTCCTAGAGCGAGATCACAATATTGCGAAGTTGTTTCTTAGTCAGAGTATTGCTATTAGCAGTGATCTTATAGAGAACACCTCCGTTAACCCAAGTAGCGTTAGCGCCAGAAATGTAAATTGTAATTCCTTGTTCATGGGTGGTAGTGTAATTATTCTGCCAATTAGCTTCGACAAAATTGCGTAGTAAAGTAGTACTGTCCCAGGAAGATTTTTCTTCGGTAAGAGTGAACGTGGCTTTTTCTGGGCCTTTGAAAGTGAGCGTGATTTTGCCTTCTTCGGAGCTGATATCGCTGAGTGAGAAGTCGCGCGGGATATAAGCAGGGTAAGTGGCTTCGATGCCAGTTTGCATAGCAGCGACTTTGACGGAGATATCGGGGATGTTTGACCCCACAAAATAAACTACGGCACCAACGCAAGCAATGGCGCAGAAGAAGGCTAAAGCAAATCTCTTGCCGCTACCTTTTTTGCGAGCGGTGGATTTTTTGGCGGTTTTAGCAGTAGGTTCGTCTTCACCATCCATGGCGGCGACGGAGCGGAGGGCTTTGCGAAGAGCCTGCTCTTCTTCGGCAACTAGTTGAGGGCGAGGGGTGGTTTTGGCAGTATTGCGACGAGTAATTGGCGAAACTTTAGCACGAGTGGGGCGAGTGACGGGGCGGGTAGCGGTGCGAGCGGCTGATTTAGTAATGGTGGGGCGAGTGGCGGCAGGTTTTCTAGTGGTAGAAGTAGCGGTTTTTTTAGCAACAGTCTTAACGGGGGCAGCTTTCTTAGCGGCAACTTTGATGGAGGTTTTAGCGGTTTGCTCAGCAGCTTGTTTCTGAGCGAGTTTTTTATCGACTTCTTCTTGAACGCGAGAGGATTTCATGGCGACGCTAATGAATTTGTCGATAGTGTCGCTGAGTTCGGCCATTTCTGGAGTGTTAGAATTATTGCGAATATTTTCAGCAAAAGTCTGGAGTGACGTAATTTGTTCGGCAATTTCTTCGGGGCCGCTAGCGGTACGGATAGCAGCGATAGCTTCGGAAGCGGCTTGGGCAATGGTGTCGATAGAGCTATTAGCGAGAGACGTAGGCTCGGTACTAGTAGCACCTAAACTAGCAGCAGCGTAATCGGCGGCAATATTCATGGCTAAAGATTGAGTGTCGGTAGAGTTAGAAGTGGTCGTGAGTTCACTGGATGATGTTAAAGTATTTTGTGAATAATTATTATAAGTATTCTCGTCGTAAATTTGCGGGTAGTTATTAGATGGCATGATAGCGCTTTGGTTGCTGATAGTAGGAAGATAACTAGGTTCTTCTTCGAGCGGAGCTTCTGCTGGTACTATCTGGGAGAGATCTACAGGCGGCTGCAAATTGTCTGGCATGGTGCGGTCAATGGAGCCAAGTTCAATGACTTTAGGAACCATCGCAGAATTGGAACTAGTGGGAGGATGAGTAGGGGCATTAGTACTCTGTTGCAATTGAGCTAAATCTGCGGCATGTACACGCAAATTAACTAAACGCGATGGAGCGGAAACGGAGCGCTTATCATCCATGTGAGAATGAGCAGCTTCCTCGATAGCAATGTTAGTAGGACGACTAACGTAACGGCGATTAAGAGTATGAGAAGATTGCGTGAGCCGATGAGTGGCTGCACTAGACGAACCTGAACCAAGTTGGATTTCCGCCATCAATAACTCCTCATTGTGTTTTTGCTTAATACTATTATAACGTTAAGTACTATGAAAAAGCAAGAGCGAATTTTGTGAAATTGGAAAAATGTGGAAAACCTGAGTATTTAATAGAGAAGAAACGGTAAAAGGCAAGTTTTGGCTAAAAAACAGAAAAATGTTATATAATATATGTATGGATCGAGAAGATAGAAAGAAAAAGCAATTTATAAAAGTGCTTTTGGCGGAGTTGGCAATGGTGCTGGCAGTGATTGTGATTGTGGTGGTTTCGATTTTGGCGGCAATGGGATTTATGATTTCTGGTAACGGCGGGATTGAACAGTCGGGTTTGATGCAGCTGCATTCCCTGCCGACTGGAGCGAGCGTGAAGATAGATGGTAATACGATCTTTCCGCGGACTAATCTAAGTCGGACACTGACGTCGGGTACGCACCAGTTAGAATTATCTCGAGACGGATATGATAGCTGGAGTAACGAGATAAAAGTACGGCCGGGAGTTTTACTGAGAATATATTATCCGCGGCTGTTTTTGCAAAATCGTGCATCGATGGCAGTAACGCAGTTGTCGAAAATGGATGGGCTGGAATTTTATGCGCCGTCGGCGGGGCGTAATTATATATTATACGCGTTAAAAGGCTCGCATGAATGGCAGTTAGTCGATATCCGAGGTGACGAAATTAAGATGACGACGTTGGATCTTTCTGGTGTATTGCCGGGGATGGTAGAGCAAGATAAGCAAGAGAAAACGCAAAAGAATGCAACGAATAACATTGCGAAGCACGAATATAATTTTGCTGGTGAGATTATGGAAGTGAAGTGGAGTGGTAATGAAGAAGCAGTGTTAGTAAAAGTAAAATATGAAGATAAGTTGGAATGGGTGCTGGTGCAGTTGAGAGATTTGGCGCATAGTTTGAATATTACGAAGACTTTTGGGTTAGAAGAAGCACAGATTGCGATGATTGATAATGCGGCGAACCAATTATATGTGCTGGAGCGTAAGCAATTACGCAGAGTAAACACGGTGGATGGGGTGATGTCGCGAGTGTTATTAAATAACGTAGTGAGCTTTGCGAATAATGGGGCTAATGTAGTGTATGTGCGAGAAGATGATAAAAAACTACGGACAGTAGGTGTGTATCGGGATAATGATAAAGATGGTACGCCAGTTACGGAAGTACCGGAAGAGGTAAAAGATGTGCGAGTGGCGATAGCGCGGTATTATGACGAAGATTACATTGTTTATCTATACGATAATAAATTAACGATTCTCTACGGACGGATTCCAAATTATAATAGTCAAGGGGCGGACTTAAGTAGCTTAAAGCAGTTAGCAAGTGAGATTGAGCTAGCGGAGACTCCAGCGAGCTTAGTGACGAGTCCGGATAATGAGTATCTTGTGATGCAGAAGAATGAGAAGCTGATGATTGTGGACTTAGATATGGCGGATCAGTTTGTGTATGAGGCGCCGACGGCGCAGGTACGTTGGTATGACGCGAGTATGATGTATGCGATTAAAAATGGACAGATTATCGTGTGGGATTATGATGGTGCAAATCGCCGGAACTTGGCCG
The DNA here is from genome assembly GCA_964443395.1 of uncultured Candidatus Saccharibacteria bacterium. GTDB lineage: Bacteria > Patescibacteriota > Saccharimonadia > Saccharimonadales > Saccharimonadaceae > Nanosyncoccus. The sequence continues at coordinate 6,128 of CAYUCN010000041.1, forward strand.
AGAGTATGAATGAGGCAGATAGAATCAAAGTGGTAAATCAGCCAGTGGTAGTAAGTAGCAATAATGTTTGGATGTATTATTTAACGAGTGACGAAGCAGACGGTGTAGTGTTGCGGCGTGAGCGAATTCGAGATTAGTTACCAAAGATACCGTTCCAAAGATTTTCGAAGAAGGATGGTTCGTTGCTAGGCATGGAAGTACCGGCGGAATCGTCGGGTGTACCGTCGGGGATACCTTCGCCTTCGCCAGCGCCATCGCTGTAGGCAGGGCTGATCTGCTCACCAGTAATGAGGAGGCGGTTGAGCGAGGTGCCAAGTGGTGTGCAGGTGATTAAAGTAATCATGGGTTTGTCGGTGGGGTAGATGAGAGCGGCTACATTAGTAGGGTCAACAACTTCGCTTTTGGTCATTTGGTAAGTGTAGCGAATGGAGTCGTAATTGACGTAGATGAGGTCGCCAACTTGGAGACGTTCGAGGCCAGAGAAGATGAATTTGTAAGGATTGCTACTATAAATATCACCAGCGGAGTGACCAGAGATGACGAGATTACCAATTTGGCCGGGCATAGCGTTGGCGCCGGGGATTTTGAACTGGGCGACGCCGTGATTCATGGCTTCCATAACGTCGTCGGTACTGATGTCAAAGGCAACGGGTACGTCGATATTAAGCTTAGGGATGATGAGTCGGGGCTCGGGCGAGACAGCTTGGGTAACGGTGGGGTCAACAGCTTCGATGCTGGTATTAATGGAGCCGGATTCGGGTGAGACGTAAGCCATGATTGGGGCAAAAATTAAGCGGTTGTATTGCAAAAAGAGTAGAAACAAGACGACGAAGATACCGGCGAAAAGTGGAATGAGTTTGCGAGTGCGGCGTTGTTTGCGGGCAGAGCCGTTAGCGATGCGTTCACTTTTGAGCTTCTCGGAAGCAAGGTAGTTTTGTGCGGCTTTGGCGTAATATTCGCTGTAGTAATTCTGGTAATAGTTTTGCCAGGCGGAGTGGTATTGTTGCCATTCTTGATTAACGACGGTTTGATTGACAGGGAGATCTTTGAGGGCGCTGGTGGCGTCGCCGGTGGTGTAGGCGGGGGTGGAAGGCGTAGGTGCTTGATGATTAATCTCGGTAGGATGATAAGTGACTTGTTCGTAGTCGTTGCCGGCTTGGTCGCTATCTTCGTTAGTGAAATCAAAATCTTCTTGATCGGAATAGACGATGTTGGGGGTGGGCGGAGTGATATATTCGTTGCCGTTGCGATGCTCGGTATAAGCACCGTTATTAGAAAGGGACTTTTTGAGGCTTTCGTTGGCTGAAGAATAGACCGCAAGTACTTTCTTGCGGGCAATTTCTGCGGCCGATTCGTGCTGATCGGAAAAATCTAACCCACCGTTATTAGAATCCATATAATTGTATTATAACATAGGTTATGTGAAAGTTGGAAGACTTTTGTAGAATTTTGGTCTTTCTTTAAGGAAGAGTTTGTGGTATAATGTGAATGTTGAAGCAGCAATGTTTCGGTTAAGAATCTATTGGGCGAGTGGCGGAACTGGTAGACGCGCTAGACTCAAAATCTTGTTCGAGTAATCGAGTAAGGGTTCAAGTCCCTTCTCGCCCACCATCGCCGTGATAGAACTTCCTATCTCGGCATTTTTTCTTGCTTGCTCGTCCAGTAGACGCGCTGCGCAAGAAGAAAATACCAATCTAGAAAGTTCTATCTACGGCTTACGTTTTGCTAAAATCCGCCATCTCGGCGGCTATTTTTTGTGCATGTTGTAAAAAATACAACATAAATCCGTGGAGTGGGTGGTGCTGGCGTGATATAATAAAGATGTAGAAAGCGAAGAGAAGGTATTTGTGTGTAAAAGTATCTTTGTGTCACGGGCATAAACATGGCATCACAGCCGGCAAGCCTGTGTTGGTGAGTTCGCTTATCATCTTCGCTTTTCTACACCCGTCTGTGGTGCCATTTTTGTATCTAAAGACAAGTATAGTATAAAGATGGCAATAAGTTATAGATAAGCTAGCGCAATAAATTATCTAAAGTATTCCAAAGTAATCTATTTGCACTAATTTACACCATAATATTATGCATAAGCTATGCCATCTTTTTTGATACCTTAATTTAAGTACAAGAATATATTAAGCACCACG
>CAYUCN010000042.1:0-7922 GCA_964443395.1 uncultured Candidatus Saccharibacteria bacterium
TGGTATACTGCTACAGCCGGGAAAGGTAATACTGTCGTAGACGGCTATAATATAGAAAACAGTAGTATTTGTCCTAAAAATTGGCAACTACCAATAAATGGTAGTGCTTCTGTAGACAAATCTTACGGCAACTTGTTGAATGATATCAGCGCTGGCAGCGCCTTCGTAGACTCCCCATATTATTTCATCTATGGTGGATATGTCAACGCTAGCTCTCTAATTAGTTCCGGGTCTAGTAGCTGGTACTGGTCATCTACGGCCGACTCTGCGCCTTACTACACGTACGTCTTGTATTCTGATAGCTCTAGCACTATCCCGTCCAACAAAGGCAATCGCTTCTACGGTTATTCCATCCGCTGTGTCGCTAGATAATCGACAATTTTTTGAGAAAAGTGTATCGGCAAAAACATATGGAAGCTTTCAATTTCTGGGCAATTTTTTGCCGGTAGAACGATCTGACCCTCTCCTACTATCAATCATCGTCGTATCGTAGAAAGACTTTTCTATCAAGCGTGTAGTCAATCTGCTAACGTTATCTTTGATTTACGGCGTATAAAAGGCGTGGATTGTGATGTCATAGCTTTGCTAGAAAAATCTTTCCGACATACTCGCAGGGTTCGAAGAATGTATATTATCTCCAAGCAGGGGGATCTCAGGTTTTATAAAAAGTAGTATTGTATTTTAACTGCATATATGCTAGAATAATAATAATGAGGGCGTCCTATTGTTGTAAACAGTAGGTCAGCCCTCTTTTTGGCGTTGCTGCAGGAGCGCAGGAGGCAGTCACTACACGGAGTAAATCAGCCTGCACACAAGACGTAACTCGTAATTCATGCAATAATGTAATCGATTATATATAGCCTGTTCCATATTTATGGACAAGGCTTATTATACAATTAACGTAATTCCATATCAATCTGGGGAACAGTAAACTAAAACGCAAAACACCACTTGTATATGATAAAAGTTATATACTGTCAACCGAACACAAATCTAGACAAAACTCTTATACTATGATATAATGAGAGTATCATCAAGATGAGATTTACATCTTGCTGAAGTTCTTTTTGAATGAGCATCCCCTGATTACTAATAGGCAGCGCCAAGGCTAGAATTCCACAAAGCTTAAAATAGTCTTAAAATTCCAGCTTTTGCGCTACTTATTAGTAGTAAACTTTGTGCTAAAGCACGTAAAATTAGGAGGATTATATGAACCGTCATCAAGACCGCACCCCCTGCCTGACCCCGATTTCTCCCGCGCCAGCCATTATCTTTACGCTCTTGCTTATCGCGATGATCACAGCGGCATTCCTGGTCCTCACCAGTTGCAGCGCCAAGCCGGAAGAGGATATCGGCGAGCCGGACATTCCATCGGCTACGGACTCACCCGCAACCAATTCTGTCAACGGCACTTCTGCAGCGGATGCGAAATCTAAGGATACTTCTGTTGCCGGCACGCCTCCGGCAGATCTCCCCGCTGGCGATACTGCGGATAAGGCTCGTACTATTACAGAAGATGACCCTGCAGCCATTGACTATGCAATCAGCGAACTGTATTACTTTTGTAAGGCTACTCCAGAGGTGATGATTTCTGCAATCTCTGCCTTCCCGGAGATTTGTCAAGAGCTCGGTTACGAAACCATCGACCCTATAGAGATGGATGATTCCTTGGATAGCGAAGGCGGCGGCGAGCTGCAAGACGCAACCCTGAGTGCACTAAAGGAACTCTTGGAATCCGCCGATACAGATGTGGTCTTGGCTAGTTATTCAGGCACAATAGAGGTACTCAGCTTAATTCAGCGCGATACCGCCGCGCCGGTCACGCCGGAGAATATGACCCTTTACTGGGAAGAAATGTCTATAGAAGATGACACGTCCGTATTAGCCGTTTCTCGCGAACGTAACGATGGCACAGGTAAGGATTTTGCCTATTTTCTTATGGATTATCAGTATCAGCGCTTTATTCCTAAGCTGGGCGGTTTTATGTAAAACGCTTAGCATTCCAACGCGGCTCATTCACCACCCACCAAAATCCCCGGTCATGCGACCGGGGATTTTCACAAGCCTAGTCCTAAGAAACTTTTACGTACACTGTATTACCTGCCGAATGGTTCTGCCAAGCGTAGATCCGGCCGATCTTCTGATATCCTAATCAGCTCGTTGTACTTAGCAATTCGCTCCGAGCGCGATAGGGAACCAGTCTTAATTTGCCCCGTACCGAGACCTACGGCTAGATGTGCAATACTAGTATCCTCAGTCTCACCCGAACGGTGTGACATCACTGTACGATATCCCGCCGCTTTAGCCATCTTTACCGCAGCGATCGTCTCCGTTACCGTGCCAATCTGATTTGGCTTTACTAAGATCGCATTTCCCGCATGCTCGTTAATGCCATATTCTAGTAATTTAATATTTGTCACAAACAAGTCGTCGCCAACCAATTGCACACGATTACCCAGGCGTTCCGTCATTGCCTTCCAGCCTTCCCAGTCATGTTGATCCAGGCCATCTTCAATACTTACTACAGGGTAGTTCTCGATAATCCACGCATACCAATCAATCATATCTGCAGAAGTCTTCCATGCGCCATCGGTCTTCAATTCGTAGTGATCATGATTCCAGAATTCCGAACTAGCAATATCCATCCCAATCACTACATCTTGTGCCGGCTGGTACCCAGCCGCTGTAATCGCCATCACGATGCAATCCAGCGGCTCATTATTACCTTCGCGTACTTTTGGCCCATAACCACCTTCGTCACCCACGGTCACCGGATAACCACGGTCTTTCAGAATACGTTTTAGTGCCTGAAAAATCTCCGACCCCATCCGCACGGCCTCACCAATCGACCCCGCGCTACGTGGTATAATCATGTATTCCTGGAAATCCGTTGCCCAGTCGGCATGCATCCCACCGTTCATTACGTTCATCATCGGTAATGGCAGGCACATATCCCGGGTAGTCCCCGCAATACTCGCGATATACTGATAAAATGGCAAGTTCTTCGCCTTGGCTGCCGCCTTTGCCGTTGCAAGCGACACGGCTAAAATCGCATTCGCACCCAGCTTGCTTTTATTCTCTGTACCATCTAGTTCTAGCATTAGCTGATCAACTTGCTCTTGGTTAGCTGAATTACCAACTAAAACATCATGGATTTCATGATTCACGTTCCAGACTGCCCTAGACACACTCTTGCCGTTATAGTACTTTGGGTCACCATCGCGCAGTTCTAGTGCTTCACCGTCTCCTGTCGACGCACCAGAAGGAACAATTGCCCGCGCCGCATGGCCAGAATTCAAGAAAACATCCGCCTCCACTGTCGGATTTCCCCGGCTATCCAAGACCTGCCGAGCCTTAATATCTTTTATTACAAAACTATCCATAAGTAGATTATAGCACAAAAGTCATAAACAAAAGCTATTTTATTTTAAAAAATTTGTGTTACAATAGAATAAAATAAGGAGGGCTATGAACCAAGATCCCAAGATGCAGGGAGACAATCCATCATCAGACAACAACCAGCCAACCACTGGCGCCGGGCCAGACCCTACTGCCAGCAGTCGAAATACTCCGCAAGCTACACCTAGCCCCGCTGAGAATCTTCAGAGTAATCCTTCTGCAAATTCCGAGAATGTTCAATATAGCCAAGCACCCATCACCGCTACTCAGAATACCGTCACTAATAATGTAACGCCCGCTGCTCCTACTAACGGCCCTATTCCGCAATGGATGTCCGCTAGCGACGGTGCTGGTTCTATGGTCGAGCCTGCCGCAGCCCCTAAGAAGAAGCATGCGGGTCTAATTATCACAATTATTATCTTACTTCTCATTATTATCGCCGGCGCTGCCTGCGCCGTATGGTATTTCTTAATCTACAGTCAGCCCGAGCGGGTCGCCTATGACGCGATTGATAACTTTATCTCTGGTAATTACATCGGTGTTAGCAGTATTGCCGAAGATGGCTCTAGTACCGGTAAAGGGCTTGTCTTAGCTGGTAACGCGGTTATCGAGCACGATTTTGGCAATGATGGCGAGGGGGCTGCTAGCCTGCGCCTCACCGCTAACCTCGGTGGTATGGCTGCTCACGCTAGCGGTACTTCTCAGCTTACGCTTACTCTTAACGCTCTTGATCAGAATCAAGAAGTTATCGGCGATGCTATCTCTGTCCAGCTAGGTAATGTTCTCCTTCAAGATGGCAAGATTTATCTCCAAATTAGCCAAATTTCCGAGGCTTTCGAGAGTATCGTTACTAATCTCGCTATTGCCGGAGAGGTAGATGAAAGTCTCATCGAGCAGGTTACTGATTTCTTTACCGAAATTGATGGCGAATGGTGGGAGATTAACGTCCCAGACCTACTAGACGAACTCGCGGGCAATGATGTTGATCCTACGCCAGAGAAAGAGCTATACGCCTGCTGTATAGATCTTAATAATCAGGATTATAATAAAGAACTCGCCGAGCTTTATCGCAAGTATCCCTTTGTTAATATTAAACGTCTCGGAGTCACGATCAATGCTCCAGTTAATAGCTACACAGCTACTGGTGGATATAATTATTACGATCCATCCTTAGACTATGATCTGATGGCTGAGTTCATCAATGCCTTACCTAAGACAGAGGTTGCTGGCAAAGCCTATGATTGTATTAATCATTACATTGCTAGTAAAGATAATAGCACCTTAGATCCATCCATCGGCTCTACTTACGATGAGGATCTTGCTCCGCCCGTCTCCCCCACTGCTCCGAAAGAGTTTGGTCCAGATGATTTCAATAAAGTCACTCCAGACCAGCTACGCGATTATTTTGACATTGATGCCGAAGTCTATCTAGAAATTTCTAACTTTGGTCATGAGCTTCGCAGTATTATCATAGAATCCAGTCAAGAAAAAACTAAAATCTCCGGCCAGCTAATTTTCAATTATCAAGATGTTAAAGTTGCCGCTCCGGATAACCATCGCTCTATCACTGATTTAATTGAGAAAATTGAAGAGCTGATTATCACCGGCATTTCTAACGTTACTGGCGAATCTTGGCAATACGACCCAGAGACTGGTAGCTTCTATTCTGTTGAGGAGGTATGGGCCGCAGAAAACGAAGAACCGATTGATTCCAATCAAAAGGATGACGGGGAAATTTTATAGCAAGGAGCAATGTAATGGGCTTTTTCTCAAAAACAGTCAACGCAACCAAGGCAAAAGTCAAAGCCGCCGCTCAAGCGGTCAAGACCGTCGGCAGCAACGAAGACGTCCCGAAAGATGTAGAGGAAGAGTTAAACCTTCGCAAGGCTGGTGACGACACGATTTTAGCACTAGATATTGGTACAGAGTTTGTTAAAGCTGTAATTGCGAAACAGAGAAAAGATGGCGGTCTGGACATTATTGGTGTCGGTAAATCGCATCAAGGTAATAATAATATGTATGCTGGCGCCATCGCTGATATTCCGTCCGTTGTTTCCGTCTGTGAGCAGGCGCTCAATCAAGCGGAGAAGACCGCTGGCGTCACTAGTCGGCTAGCCGTAGTTGGCATTGCCGGAGAACTAATTAAGGGTAATACCACCAGCGTACGCTATCGCCGCAAAAATGGCAACAAGCCGCTTACTGAACAAGAAATGGCGCTCATTATCAAACGCGTCCAAGAACGCGCCGGAGAACAGGCTCGCAAAGCCATTGCCGACGAGACCAACAACCCTAGCGTGGAAGTGCGCTTAATTAACTCTGCAATTGTCAGCCTTACAATCGACGGCTACAAAATCTCTAATCCTATTGGCTTTAAGGGCACGGATGTGGTCATTCAGTTCTATACGGCATTTGCGCCACTTGTCCATATCTCCGCTATCGAAAAAGTCTGTGCCGAACTGTCGCTCGATCTTCTCGCTGTTGCAGTTGAGCCTTTTGCAGTCTGCCGCGCTTGCCTGGGCGACGATCTTGATGGTAATTTGTCGGCTATCGTTATGGATATTGGTGGCGGCACTACCGATATTGCTGTGATTGATGATGGCGGAGTAGAAGGTACTAAGATGTTTGGCATCGGCGGTAAAAGCTTCACGCATCAGATTGCCGAAGCTCTTAATATTGATTTTGATACTGCTGAAAAATATAAACTTAGCTTTAATAATCCTACCAAAGTCCCCGCCGATATGCGCGATAAAATGGCTCTGGCTATCCAGCGCAATCTTGCTGTCTGGCTGTCTGGTGTCCAAATTACTCTAGAAGATTTTCAGCTTAGCGAAATGCTACCGAACAAAATCCTGCTTTGTGGTGGCGGCGCCGGATTAACTGAGCTTCAAGATGTGCTCAGTACTACAGATTGGTTTAAAGAGTTACCATTCGCTCGACGCCCAGTGATTCATCTAGTCGATTCTTCTGACATCCCTGGTATTGAGAACAAGACCAACACTACCCTTGACCATTCTTACGTCACGGCACTCGGTTTACTGCGTGTCGCTCTAGATACGCTCGTTGGCTCGCCAGAAGAAGGCGGCGTCCGTGGCAAGCTCGCAAAACTATTGCAGAATTAAAGAAGAAATAATTGGAACGAGTTCAAGTTGGCATCATCGCTACCAGAAGCGACCGCGTTCAATGCGCAATTATTGATAATGAATATGCTCAATAAATGAAACTTCCTTCTGGCGTTTCGGTATTTCGTCGGCCGCGTCGTCGCTGACGAGCCTGGTGAAACTGGCAAGAAATAGCTAGATCATAAATGATGCGCGCCTCAGCTAAACTGACTGGGGTGTGTGTCAAACTACCCCTTCATTATACATTATGTGATATAATTTAAGAAATAATTAAGGAGCTTAAATTATGACAGCCAGAAACAAGAAGACTATTTTGGCGGTAAGTTTAGCGGCAATCATTCTAGCAGCCGCTATAGCAGTAATAGCTTTGGTAGCTATGTCGCAGAAAAGTATAACCATAGAAGGCGCAGAAATTCAAAATACTTTAACTCAGGATGGTATAAAAGAAATCTCTGCTTCACTGTCTGTTGATTGTAATGCAACCGAAAAAGATGGTTACTTTGTTTGTAAACTTCCTCAATTCTCTGGTACTTATAGCGGCGGAGACGCTGTCACTATAAGTGGCGAAGACGTTAATGACTTAACTGTGAACGAAGGTAAACTTTCCTTCATTGGCACAGAAACTTCGTATAAAAAAGTTGCCATTAGAGAAGAAAAGATTACCTCTTCTAGCAATGTTTATACGCTTATAATGAAAAATAAAGAAGATGATCAAACTATTCTGAGATATAACTTAGAAGTAACTACCAGGCTGACTGATGCAGATGATGCAATTATTAATGCCGCTCCAGATCAAGAATCCATCGCTAAGGCAGTGAAAACTATAGATACAATCACAGAGGTCTGCATTCTTAATGAAGATACCGATCCTAATAATGAAATTGGTAAAGAAGGTCAATACTATATTAAGATTAGTTATATAGACAATCGAGTACCTTTAGAAAAATATGGCGAACTAGATAATAATTTTAATTTTACCGTCACTCCAGAAAGCTGTACTAGCCGAGGCTCAGATGCCGGCGGAACTATTGAAGTCTTTAGGACTATTGAAGAAGCCGATAAGCGCAAAAAATACCTCGATCAATTTTCCGGTGGTATCCTCAGTGCTGGCAAGTCTAAACTAATAGGACCAGCAGTTGTTAGGGTTTCACAAAATCTCAAAGCCTCAGAGCAAGATGATTTACTAGAAAAGCTATATCAGGCGCTTGCTAAATAATGGAATTTTTCTTTAATCTTAAACTACTGTCATTATTATAAAAAAGTTGACGGTTCGAGCTTGATCCATAATTTGTTTGTAAAGCAGCGTGCTTTGGTATGCCATGACCCCTAAAACTCAAATACTAGGCCAGCTCCATCAAAGCACACTGCTTTTATTTCTAAACTGCGAACGATTTACTTCAAATT
>CAYUCN010000043.1:0-7639 GCA_964443395.1 uncultured Candidatus Saccharibacteria bacterium
CTCTGACCTCGTCTACGTCAAAGACGCGCTCTAGCCAACTGAGCTAACCGCCCGTTCCCTTACAAACCCATTATACCACAGACCAAAAAATTTGTGAAGCTTTTCCTGTCACAAAACTATTCATCAACTACCACAAAGCTGCCTATCGATACCTGCGCAAGGTCACAAACGCACATATCGACCAGCAGCTTGTAGTCTTTTACCGCCTATTGCGACGAACAATTAGAAATACGGCAAAAGCAGTCACCACACCGAACGCCACCAAACCCGTAATGACATAATCGGCTCGCGAAATATTTAGATCTTTAAACAGATTTACGCCAGTCCCCGGTACATTCGGCTTATCCGTATTATCGCCATCGCCTGGCTTATCTGGCTTATCTGGGTTATCCGGATTATTCCCTGGGCCCCCACCTGGATTCCCGCCCGGCTTATAGCCCTTCGGATACGCAATGTTCACTGCAGTACTAATCGCAATCATACTATCATTGCTCGGCGTCTCTGTCTCGTAAGCAACCAACACCGCTCTATATATTCCGTTTGCCAAGTTATAATCTTTGAATGGTAATTCTACTACGTATTCTCCACTCGGAACTCCAGCATGATCAACTGGCACAGTTAAAGGCGTCTCGTTACCGTTACCATCTACAAACATTGGCTTGTTATTGGCGTCATATACCTGAATCCGCGCCAGCTTCACCTTCTCGTTCAGCAAGGCCCTCACTTTAGGATTGCCATTCGCACTATTATATTCCTCTTCAAACACTAAATGCGCCGCCCGAAAGAAGAAATTGACTGAATCCGCCACCGCTGCCGCACCAGTACCCTCAGCGCTCAAGATATATTCAGCTTGCCGATTCTCTGGAGTTAACACGTCATCTAGCGTTACCTGTACACTGCATTCTTGCGGTTCCGTACTCGGAGTCACCGTACAACCAGACAATGCAACCTTGTCGCTCGAACCCTTCTTTTGCAAATATACATTCATGCCTTCCAGATTGGTGTACGAAATCTTCGCTTCAAAACTATTATGCACCACCGTCTCTTGATCTACTGGACTAATAATATTCAAAGCAGAAGTATTCTCTCCGCTCGCTACTTTTACCTGCAGCCCTACGCTCCCGCGGAATATCTCATCTGCCGCCGAAGCACCCGGGCTAGGCATAGTACAAGCCGCCAGCATCATCGCTGCAACGAGCACCAAGCCACCTAGCCCCAAAAGTTGCTTTTTTCGTCTTTGCATACTCTACACTCTTTCTTTTTGATTTTTTATTTTGAAATTGCTAGAGCTGCAACCGTCGTCTCGCAGAGTGGCGTTCTCGCTATACCACTACGACGTCCATAAACTTATCTTTCGCGACTAGACAAGCTTACGCGCCTTACGCTCTTTGCGCTTTCTACTTATGATTATAATCCAGATTATTATCACAGTCAATAGCAAAATCATCACAATCATCACGATTATTGGCATAATAATCACTACCGCTGTCTCGGTACGCTCTTGATCGGCCGCCACAATCTTCCATTCTACTTGAAAAATCCCTAAGAATGGCGTATCCTCCCAATCATAATTCACATGGTAAGTCGTATCTGGATACGCCGCTACCATATTCTCGCCCTTCTCGTTACTGTGCAATACTTTACCAAACAGCGTCTTTGCCGTATAATAATACTTAATAGCAAAATCTACATTGCCCGTATTTTGCACTGTAGCCGAAGCATGCAATGGTCCATGAAATCCAAATTTAGTAAAATCATATTCTTGAATCTCCGCTGTTTCCCGTGTATCCTCCGTCGATCGACCAGTCAACACCGCACCAATCTGCCCCACTGTCTCAATACCGCCACCTTCGCCTTCACTCATAATTTGTGCCCAGATCACCGCGTACTGCGACCCGCCCGGGATACTCTCCGGCACTACCACCTTATAGCGCACCGTCTGCGTCTCACCTGGCTGCACAGTATACTGTGCTTCTTCACGATATTCCCCATCCGCATTTTGCACCGTAATCCAACGCGATAACTGCGTATAAGTAGTCGAAGCTTCTTCAGAAAAGCTTAGTTCATTATTTTCACCCTTCACTGCATACGGAGATGCGTATACCCGATACTTAATCGGATCGGCACCAATATTCTTTACCGTAATCGCACAACCCTCATCATTTTCTTTTGGACAATGGTCTGCCTTACCTTCCAGCACATCCCCCGGCGAGAGCGTCAACCGCGTCCCGCTCGGCGAAATCTCCAGCGCACTTCCCGAAGCTGGTTCGTCCTCTGCATATGCCATACCCACTGGCAACAGCATCCCCCCAAGTATTATCAAAGTTGCTAATAATCCCGCAGAAATCTTTTTCTTCATATTACTCCTTTCTACCACGGACACGACTTACAATCCAGAACACAATTAAGAATATTAAAACTAAGATGATAAACAAGAACCATAGTGGACACAAAAACACCATCTTTTCTACCACCTCTTCCTTACCTAGGAATTTCACCGTTTGCTTCACGCGAAAGGCCCCTAACTGCGGCGCCCCATCCCAAGAAATTTGATTAAATCTCCGCGTTTCCGGCAAAATCACCCGCACTTCCGGCTGTTCCTCATTAGTATAAACCTCCTCACCACCAAATAACGGATACACCTGCAAAATATAAGTCGCCTCAGCATGTACGTTACCAGTGTTTTCTACAACCGAAGTAGCAGTAATGGGAGGGTTAAACAAAAATCCATTCACTTTTACATCACTAATCGATCCTTCTTTGCGTGTCTGACCATCCACATCTGCATAAACTATAATGCCAACCTGCTGTTCTGTACCAAAACCAACCCCGCCATCTTGCTCAGACCCAGGCGCCACCATTTTTACCAAGATTGCTGCATACTGCCCACCCGCCGGCACATCCTTTGGTACCTTTACTGTGATTTCTATCTCCTCCGTATCACCAGCCGCTAGAGACCCTTTATCTTTAGAAAAGGTTATCCATTTTGCAATATCATTATATTTAGTCTCAGTCGCAAAATCTTCTTTATATTGCTCAGTAGATACTGAATATGGCGCTGCACTTAACTCGTACTCAAAATCCTTAGCACCACCATTCAACACTCTAAATTGTTCTGTAACCGTCTCGCCAGGCTTTAGCTCATTTAATCTAATCGAAGTCGGTGAAGCCTTTAGATAATAATCAGGTGATTCATCAAGAGCATAAGCAGCATTCACTCCAGCAAACAAGCCACAGCACACCAAACACGCCGCCAAAACCAAATTCCCTAAGCCTTTAAAGACCTTCACTTAATACCTCCTATATTTATTACATCCATTATATAAAAAATCTCCTCCTTTTACAATACTTTTCTCACAAAAAACATTATTATATCATTCGTTCTCATCAAAAGGCTCGAAAACAAAAATATTGCCCCATCATCAACAGGGCAATATTTTATTATTATCTACCAATCAAAAGTAAGATTATTCAGAGGCGGTAGCAGTAAAGACAACTACATCGTTGTAAGTACCATCAGCAACCGTACCATCAACAGAAACACCGAAGGTTACAGTCGTAGTAGCACCATCACCATTGCCAGCCTTGTCAGTTACAAGAGCTAACCCAGCAGCACTACTTGCTGGAACAGGAGCCCAAGCACCAAGTTCATTCTTTACACCCCAAGCGAGTGAACCCTTCGCAGGCGTACCAGTTGGAATGGCAGTAACCTTACCCTCAGCTGGTGTAGTACCATCAGCTACGCGATTCATATTCGTATCAGCATCTTTATCATTCACTACCAAGCTATAAGTAGCCTTGTTAGTAGTAACAGTAACATCTACACTGCCAGTAGCAGGCTCCGCACCACTAGTAACAGTTGGCATATTTACTAAATCAGTAGAAGTGATAATACCAATCTCGCTGTTGACGGTAGTTTGAACAGTAACATCACCAGATTTAACAGACTGACCAGCAGCATAAGAACTTAGTGGCAAAGAAGCTACTCCAAGTCCCGCAACAACGCCAAGCACAGCAATAGCTTTTGTGATATTTGACATAACATTTTCCTTTCGTGTTTGTCTTTGTTTATTTTTAATATTTATCTGTGACCTTTTATGTTCTCCATTATAAAGCTAATATATATATAAGTCAACTACTTTTCTGCCCAAATCTTCCAAAACTCCCACCAAGTTTTCCACAATGAGCTTACTTTAATACTTTTATACCTGGCATCTCCTGCCCAGAGAGTAAGCTCAGTGCCGCCCCACCCCCCGTAGAAATCAATGTATAACTCAACTCCGGGCTATTATTCAAAATTTCTTCTACAAAACCAGAGGTGTCACCGCCACAAATAATCGACGTAATGTCTTTGCTCTCACCCAAAACTTTTGCTAGAATCACCGAAGCTGTTGCGTAAGCTGGATCTTCCACCTTTCCTAACACGCCATTCCAAATTACCGTCTTCGCGCCCTTCACCATATCCACAATTTTACTCGTCGCCACTGGCCCTACGTCGTAACGATTCCCTTCGCTATCTTCATCAAAATCTTCCGCTACATACACCTGCGGCTCTTCCGTAGTATAGCCATCCGCCGCAATTTTACCACCGATAATTAGCCTATCTGATACCGGCAAAAATTTATCAATCAAAGGCTGCTTATCTTCTACCTTCGCCCCACCAATAATTGTAATCATTGGATGCTCTGGATCCTCTAACGTTTTCTTTAACGTCGTCACTTCTTTTTCCACTAACAACCCTGCCACCGCCGGCAATAATTTCGCTATCGCCACCGTCGAAGCATGCGCCCGGTGCGTCACCGCAAACCCATCCTGTACATACAGTGTCGCGCCCGTATCTCGCACGATTTCTTCCGCGAAGCTCTCATCATTCTTTTTTTCTTCTGGCTCAAAACGCAAATTCTCCAGCACCAAGATACTGCCCTTTGGCATCTCCGCTACTGCTTCCTCTACTTCATCTCCACGACATACATCCACAAACCCCACTTGCACCCCCGGCAAAAGTTCTGCCAAATGCTCCGCTACTGGGCGCAAAGACAAATCTTCATCCCTACCCTTTGGCCGCCCCAAGTGCGATATAATAATAATCTTCTTCGCCCCGTGCTCTAAAAGATATTTTAACGTCGGTAACTCCTGCTTCATCCGGTAATCGCTCATAATCTTCACCGAGCCATCTTCACGCTTCCCTAGAGGTACATTATAATCCGCCCGCACCAAGACTACTTGATCTTTTACGTCTACGTCTTTAATCGTTTTCTTGTCAAACATAATTCCTCACTCTTTATATTTGGCGAACTTTAATGGTGTCCGTCCCTCGGAAATCCCGATTCCCCGCCACAATCACCGCCACGAGATCTTTTTTACCTTCCGGCACCTGCAAATATCCCGAAGCCTTCAGCTCGCGCGCCAAATCCAAACCAAAGTTCACCGAATAAGGCCGTACAAACGCCGAGTTCGCATAGTTTAGAGCTAGCTGATTCGCCACCCGCGCATTCGGCGTTACCGAAATAATCGGCAAATTCGGCCGCTGCGCTGCAATTGCCACCGCCGTCGCCCCTGACGCCGTCTGACACACAATCACGTCGGCATCAATCTTCTCCGCCAAACGCGCTGCCGCCGCAGAAATCGCATCGTTCCCTTGATTACCGCTACGCGGATCTTGTGGAATTGGCGTCATTTCCGAATTATTCTGCGTGTACAAAATTACCTTACGCATTGCATTCACTGTCTCTAGTGGATATTTACCCATCGCCGTCTCATCCGATAGCATCACCACATCCGCACCTTGTAGAACTGCATTCGCCACATCGCTTACTTCTGCCCGCGTTGGTTCTGGATTATCCACCATCGAAGCCATCGTCTGCGTCGCCACAATGCAAACCTTTGCCCGCTCACGGCACAACCGCACTAGCTTACGCTGTACGATCGGCACCACTTCGGCACCCGCCTCTACCGCCATATCACCACGCGCTACCATAATTGCATCCGCCGCCTCAACAATTTCTGCCATTGTCTCATCACTCTCAATCGCCTTCTTTGTCTCTATTTTCGCGATAATCTTCGCCGTCGAACCCTTTTCTTGCAAAATCCTCCGCAAATTCCGAATATCCTCTGCACATTGAATAAAAGATAGCGCCACATAGTCAAAATCCCGCGTTGCTCCCCATTCAATATCTGCCATATCTTTCGGCGTCAAGATATCCCCACCAAAATCCGTATCCGGCAAGTTCAAGCCCTTATTGCTCATCACTACGCCATCATTCTCTACCTTTACCTTTATCGCCGTCTTCGAAACAATTTCCGTCACATGCGTTCGCACTTTTCCATCAAAAATATAAATTGGCTCGTCAAGCTTCGCCTTCTCTGCTAAATTATACTGCACTGGCAATAGATTATCCCCCGCGTGCTCCTTGACTGCCGCATCCAAAATCAGCTCATCGCCCGTATGTACTTCGTAATGATTATCTTTAATTATACCTAAACGAATCTTCGGCCCCTGCAAATCCTGCAACAATGCTACCGAGCGTCCTTTCTTGGCCGCCGCTTTGCGCACCCATTCAATCTGCTTGTCGCGAGTTTCATTATCGCCATGAGAAAAGTTCAAACGGCAACCATTCACACCCGCCATAATCAGTTCATAAATTTGCTCCTCGCTCGACACGGCCGGACCAATCGTCGCCAAAATTTTAGTACGTTTAAATATCTTACTCATTCATCTATTTTAACATGTCTTAGCATATTTTGCACGAAATCCTTGCCAGTTTTTAAACATTAGTGTTATAATAAAGTTATGAATAAAACGTCTAAAAGTCGCCGCAAAACTCAGTACTTCCGTAAAGATTACGCGCCCGCCATTGCCATGGCTAATCGCCGCAAATCTATTTCCCGCACACGCCAAACCGCTACCAAGCTTACTCAAACCGCCCAAAAAGTTGCTCATAAAACCACTAAGAGCTTTAACAAAATCGTTACCAAAGTTCACACTTCCGCCACCAAAAGCAAGGCCACTCGCGCCTCCAATAAATCCCATCGCATACCATTCACTTGGCGCGAAAAGACTCTAATTTCTCTCCTTAGCGTTGCCGCTACTGCCATCATTATTACACTGATTTTTAGTTTTATCTATAATCCCGTCCGTCGTGGCGAACACGAACTAGAAAAACTCGCCAAAGCCTATTACGTTGAGTATCTTTACCCTCGCTCCCTCGGCAAAAATCTCGACCAACCAGAACAGATTCTCGCCGATTTTACCGAGCAAGGCTTACCTAACGTCCGCTTACGCCAATTGTTACTCTATAACGACGGCAAACACGCCGATTCTCTCTCTATCCTTTCTAACGATTATTACCAATGCGATACTAACCGTAGCTATGTCCGATATTACCCCGTCGCCCCATACGGTCCACGCGACTTCACCGTCTTCTACGGCACCGAATGCGAAACAAACTAAAATTTCACAAAAATCATTGCAAAAATAGTAATTTTTGGTATAATACCAATAGGGTCTCTTAGTATAACGGTTAGTACAACGGGTTTTCATCCCGTCAACGCGGGTTCGACTCCCGCAGAGATCACCATATATAGTATATATGGGCCGGTAGCTCAGTTGGTTAGAGCACGGGCCTTTTAAGCCCGGTGT
>CAYUCN010000044.1:0-7217 GCA_964443395.1 uncultured Candidatus Saccharibacteria bacterium
GCGTACGATTCACATTCGTAAGGTCATTGGTTCGAGCCCAATAAGAACCACCATTGAGCCTATTTATTAAAGTTCTTCTGAGCTGACACCGCTTTTTATGACTTCATTCTATGAAGTCATATTTTACATTCATAAAATAAAGCTTAGACTGTGTTATAATAGTTACATTAAACGGAGCCTAACATGCAACAAAACAACCAATTTCTCACCGAAGAGAACTATCAAAAATCTAAGAAGAAGCTCAAGCGTCTCTCCCTTATTATCCTGATTGCGGGGCTTCTCCTTGGCGGAGGTCTCATCACCGCAGGGATTATTTTAACTAACAATGCTAAACAACAAAACGCCGAAACTGCTGACCGTATTCAGCAGGAATCCGACGCCAAACAAGACAGCCAGCAAGCCCGCATCACCGAAGTCCAAGCCGACCTCGATTCTGCTCAAGCCGAAGCTGATCGTCTTGACACCGAAATCATAAATCTACGCAGTCAAATTAGTCAACTTCGCAACGAGCAGCAACAAATCTTCCGCGAAGACCATGGTTTCAGCGAACGCTATAACGCCAAAGAAGCCGAAATTACCCAAGTTGAATCACAAATCAGCACTAATAACGTCGAACTTTCCAAACTCCACGAACGCATTTTTGGATACCAAGCTGAACTTGCCAAGCTCAAAATCAGCACTAACGACTCTTTTAATGATATAAAAAACGAAGTTGATGTCGCCAAAGACACTATTTCTACTTCTAAGTATATCTTTCTCTATTTTATTGGTGGTTTTATTATTATCGCTTCTTGCACTATTTCTCTTTGCCTCTATCTATTCTCTAAGGGCCGCGAAATCTCCGCCTTTACCGTGCAACAAAAGATTCCTATCGCCCAAGAGGGAATTAATACCATGGCGCCAACCGTCGGTAATGCCGCCGGCACTATCGCCGAGAACGTCGCTAGAGGTATCAAAACCGGCCTAGACGGCGCCAACACCTCCAACCACCCTACCACCCCACCTCAGCCTAAACACTAGCTCCTACGGCCTCTAGCACGCCCTAGAGGCCTTTTCAAAAAGAGTCCAAGTTAAAATGGGGCCAGCTTTACAGCCGGCCCCAAAGGAAGGGGGAATATATGCAAAAGACATGAGCCGCCTAGAAGCAGAACAAGCGCAACCCACCAACGCTCATCGTTGCAGACACGCCCCACATCTTTAGCACCTTGTTAATTGCCAAAATCCGCGATCGCATTCAAAGTCTGTTCATAGACCAACTTTGAGAAGTCGTCTCTTGCCTCATAGTAGCCATATCAGCTACCCCCTTTTTAAAAGTACGTGCCGCATATCACGGCATGCCTATTTTCTCATTATATCACGTCTCGCCTCAAAAATCAAGATTTTTTCGCCACTTTTGCGCATTTCCTTAAAATTAGCTCAAAATTTACCTTTTTCCGCAATTTTATCTCTACCATGGTACAATAAAGTTATGACTACGAACACCGTCTTAATCCTTATGGGCATTGGTCTAGGTATCGTTATCCTTTTTGGCATTTACAAGCTCGCTACCTCTAACCTCCACGAACGCAGCACCCTCAAGCCCGGCACTAGCACTAATAATCACGCCAGCCTCGTCAAAACCATCGTCGCCATCGTCTTCACCATTCTCCTCTTCATCGCCCTCTATATCGCCTACGAAATCCTCACCTAATAGCCATCTAGTGTTATAATAAAAACATGAAACTCATCGCAGGCCTCGGCAACCCAGGGAACGAATACAACTTTACCCGCCATAATTACGGCTTTTTGGCTCTAGATTTTTATGCCACGCTCCACCATCTCACTTGGCAAAAAGCCAAAAACGGCGCCATCTGGCTTAAAGACGGCGATCGCATCTTTATTAAACCGCAAAATTTCTATAATGAGTCCGGTATTCCTATCTCCAATTTCTTGCGTTTTTACAAAATCAACCCCTCCGATCTCTTAGTCATCTGCGATGATTACGATCTCACCTTTGGCACCATCCGCTACCGGGAGCACGGCTCCCACGGTGGCAACAACGGCCTTAAATCCATCATCAATCATCTCAAAACCGAAAATTTTCCCCGCCTCCGCCTGGGCACCGACAACCCCGCCGTCCGTCAACAGCTTGGCGATATCGATTTTGTCCTTAGCCATTTTACCGCCACCGAGAAGTCCCAACTCCCCGCCCTCCTCCAAAACATCGCCCAAAGGATCGATCAGCTCACTCTCTCGTAATTTGCTATGCTAGCGTATCTTCTCAAAAGTTCTATCGACTTCGCCACCCTCGCTCTCCTCTATTTTTTGGTCTTTTACCCGCGATGGCGCCGCCGCAATCACGCTACCTTATTGATTAACACCCTCTTCTACATCTATCTCTCCTTCGTGCTCTTCTTCACTCTTATGCCCATCCTCACCTCTCTGCCCTTTATCTTTAATCACCCCTATACTCCTATGAACCTCACCCCTTTTATCGATGTTTCCGCTGGCTATGGCGACTATCAACGCCAAATCATCCTCAATATTATCATGACCATCCCCTTCGGCTTCCTCTTTCCGCTCACTCAGCGTCATCCATCTTTTGCCAAAACCATCCTCTATACTTTTCTCCTCAGTCTTAGTATTGAACTAATCCAGCCCCTCCTCAGTAGTTTCCGCTTTTCCGACATTACCGACATCATCACAAACGTCTTTGGTGGCATTATTGGCTATCTCTGCTATCTACCGCTCCGTCCAGCTCTTAATAAATTCCTCCATCGCCTCCAGCCCCATCCGCAAGCCTCCCCCGAATCGCCCAAAGATTAATTTTTATGTCTAGTCAAAGCCATCAAACCTTGTTATAATAAAAATGCAAACCTTCTGCTTCGGCAGATGTAAACAAAGCCAGAATTATAACTAGTGCTATCATGGCCTCGTTAAGATTAATTCTGGCGCGAGGGTTTGCCCATGATGGCACTATTTTAAATGTATGGGTAACTCGCGCAAATGAATACGACTAACAATGGTCGGATGCGCTATTTTTGTTACCTTAATACTAGATTTGGTGCCTTCGGAATAAATATATTTATTACAAAAGGAGGGCTAAATGCACCAAAATAAGAAATATCAATTTAGCAATAGAAAGATATGTCACAGTATTCCAATAAGTTGTGCATTTGCCCTACTTTTGCTAGGAATTAGCTGCCTTAACCCAGTTGGCAGCGCAAGTCAATCCACATATGCCGCAGAAAATCCGGAGGCGGGCAGCACCTGGATTGCAGTTAATCCAGTGATATCTATGTCTATTATGAGTCCTACAGATAGCAGTACAACTAATAACTCCGCTGAAGCTGAGACTGGTACGACTAGCTATATTAGCAATCTAGTAAAAGTATCTATTCGCGGTTTAGACGGATATACTTTGCAACTAACTGCTGCCGATGGCGCTAGTACCACACTAAATAATGGTAGCACGATTATTTCTGGAGCTACTGGCCAGACTGGTACTAACCTTGCCGTTAATACTTGGGGTTATGGCTGGGGTGCAGAGAATGCCGCTGAAGCCAATCTGAATTATTATGCTTTACCAGCCTACGGCGCTACTGGCACTAATAATACTAATGGCTTGCTAGAATCAAACTCCAACATTAGTACTGATAACACTAATATGGCATATATTAAATATGTTGATTTTACTAAGAAACTCACTTTTGCGGCTAAATTTGATAGTAGCGCCGAGGCGGGGCATTACAAAACTTCCGCGCTTCTCTCTTTAGTCGCTAGTCCGCAAACGCAAGTTACTATTTATCCTTTTGGTAATATCACCAAAATGCAAGATATGACTAGTAATATTTGCAAAAATACGATAGATTCATCCGGCACTCTCCTAGACACTAGAGATAATCGCACCTACAATGTCCGAAAACTCAAAGACGGTAACTGCTGGATGGTAGAGAATCTTAAACTCTCTAACGTAACTATTAGCAGCTACGACTCTGATATGCGGGAGAGTGATGGCGACTTTACGGTACCAGCATCTAATATTTCTGGCTTTACTAGCAGTGACCAATATGATCCTAAAGCATATGTTGATTCTACTTATGGCGGATATTACAACTGGTATACGGCTACAGCGGGGACTGGAGATGCTAGCTTCACTAGCGGGAATGCACCCAGTAGCATCTGCCCGAAGGGATGGCAATTGCCGGTAAATGGCGATTCTAATACGGATAAATCATACACCAAGTTGCTCAGCGGATTAACTACTGGAAGCGCACTTACTGCGAACCCATATATTTTTGTCTATGGAGGCCAAATAGATAGTAATAATCTAAGTGGCACAGGCGATAATGGCGCAGGCTTTTATTGGTCATCTACTGCTAACGGCACCGCTAAAGCCTACTTCTTACGTTTTACTTCTACAAGTGTTATTCCATCATATAGCAGTCAGCACCATCTCGGTCGCTCTGTCCGCTGTGTGGCAAAATAATCCAAAATAACTTTGGACACATACGGCAAAAACTCGTTCTATGACCTCTAGCTCGTCCTAGAGGTCATTTCATAATCATCAAACATACCTTCTTAAAAGGGGTTCAATTTAAAATAGGGCCGGCAGGGTACGAAACCTGCCAGCCCAAAGAGAGGGGTAAAAATGAATATAACGGCCAAGCTCCTAGGTGGCTAGCCTTGGTCTAAGGCCCGGCCGTTACTTCCTAAGGGTTAAATCGCAATGAGACTAGCCGGCATTGCTTCCGTCCGCCGGTTCCTCTGTCGAGTCATCCTCCGACCCCGACAAAGCATCGCCCTTCAGATAATCATGCGCCAACACCGTCACCTGACAGCTGCCGTCATCCAGACGATACTCCAGGAACAACCCCGTACCGGTCTTCATTACAGTCATACCGGGATCATCCTGATATTCCGGCTTCAGCAGCCCTCGCGGCGCATCCTTGGTGACTTCAGCGATCGCGTAGGCATAACGCCGGCTCTTCCGCGCCGGTATCATCCCCACAATTTCCAACTCCAGCGGCACACACCGCTGCAACACGTCCATCTGGTGACGGTCACGGTCATAAACCGTCTTCATCGCCTGCACAGTCACCGTTGCGCCAGAAACCACTGCTCTCTGCAGCTCCGCCGGCGGCGGGCAACGGTACAACCACAGCCCGTAAGCGGCACGGTTCGTCAGCCATTTGCCGCTATCGTAGAGTCGCTTTTCGTTCTTCATTTTTGCGTTCCTCCATAAAGTACTTACTCTCTCGACAGCAAAAACCATCAAGAGGATATACTCTCAGTATAGCATATGTACTATCATATGTCAATATTGATTTTTACCAAAAACATTACTACATATATTTATAATTAGCCATATCCACAATTCCATGCAATACTTATTGACATTTACAGCCATGTATGCTATAATGAAGATACTGCAGCTTAGCTCCGCTATTCTTGTAGAGTTCATTTTGAGGAGGAAAAATCATGAAAGGTTTTAGTAATTATCATCCCGTGCACAGCGTCAATGTTTTGGCGCTAACCCATCAGGTCAGTCCTAATGACCTGTACGACGGCATAGCCAAAACGCCGCTGACCGTCGAAGTGCAGCGCTTCTGGCGCGACGGCGACGGCCCGCAGCAGTATATCAGCGCTAATGCCAACGGCCTTATCTCCTTTGTACCCACCGGCCTGCGCGCAGTCCGCATCGACGGCAACGCCTTCTGCGTAGAGGGCGTTGTCTACGACGCCGACGTTCAGCCCCCCATCATCCGCATTCCGGAAAAGCTCCGGGACGACATCCCCTTTGAGTATATCTCCGACCCTTACGGAATTACACGGGGTACTTATCTAGAACTGTATCTGGACATGTTATCCGGCACTGGGCACGTTATCTCGTACCTCCGGGATAAAGATACCGACGGCGAAAACGAAGACGAAGCCATCGACGATAATTACATCGTCATGGCCGCTCCGGAGAGCTTTGGCGGTACAGAGGACACACTCATCGTTCCGCTCGCTTGTCGGGATGTCGTCGATGAAGCCCAATTCATCCCCAGCGAAGACACGCTCAAACAGTTCCGTGCCGGCAACAGTGCCGATACGAGCACTAGCACCGACGACGACAACGCGTAACCCTCATGACCGGCTACCTTGTCCCATTCCCGCCATATTCCGCCATATTCCTCCACACGCCCCGCTCACTCGAGCGGGGTTTCTTTTACCTCGTTTTTACTTAATTGCCCATCTATTACACCCCAGCGGCACAATCCGCCCCTTTATCTCTAGCATCGTCAAGTTTTGACTAAACGTCGCCGCATCCAGCCCCGTTTCCGCCAAAATCTCTTCCCCTGTAATCGCCCCTGTTGCCATCGCATAGAGAATGGCTGTTTCATACATATTGTCGCCCATCAGTAACTGCGTCTGCTGCAACTTACGACTCTTCCGCTCTGGCGGGAATAATAACTCCAGCACGTCCGCCGTACTCGTGTAGGCAAATGCCCCATGGCTAATCAGTTTATTACATCCCTGCGAAGTCAGTCGTGTAATGTCCCCCGGCACCGCAAAGAGATCTTTACCTTGTTCCAGCGCATGTGCCGCCGTATTAAGCGAGCCACTTTTCTCCGCCGCCTCCACTACCACTACTACATCCGCCAGCCCCGCAATAATCCGATTCCTCTGCAAAAAGCACGTTTTCGCCTGAAACTCCGCCCCTGCCGGCAACTCGCTCATCACACATCCCCCAGTTTTTACAATTTCTTCCGCTAATCCAATATGGGATTTAGGATAGATATAGTCAATCGGCGTCCCTAGTACCGCCACCGTAATTCCGCCCGCCTCTAGCGCACCCCGATGCGCCACACTATCAATCCCATACGCCATTCCCGACACCACTACCGCTCCGCGCTTTGCCGCCTCATAAGCCAGCTCCCGCGCAATTTTAATACCATAATTAGTTGGCTTACGCGTCCCCACTATCGCCAGTGTCTTTGGTCGCATCGTTGTCTTTGCAGAGCTTTTTCCGGCCACTTTCTTCGCATTTTTTTGTATATTTTGCGGCATTTTTCCATAGAAATATAACATTTTAGGCGTTACCGCAATGGACTCTAACACCTCTGTAAAATCGTCCTCTTGGGGTGCAATTTCGTTGTTTTTTAAAAGAAAATGTGAAAAAAGTGTTGACATTTTTTACTCCGTGTGCTATAATGCTTATCAGTTAGAGTTAATTGCATCATATAGCTCCA
>CAYUCN010000045.1:0-6523 GCA_964443395.1 uncultured Candidatus Saccharibacteria bacterium
CACGGGCCTTTTAAGCCCGGTGTCGAGAGTTCGAGCCTCTCCCGGCTCACCACAAAAATAAAAAGGACCATTAGGTCTCTTTTTATTTTTCATATAGCCCAGAGGCGAGAACTCCTACGCAAATTTCCCCACCTTCACCCAAAACTATGCTATAATGGATAAGTTATGACAAATACCACTACTGCATCATCTACCGCCGATCAGCCCGTCGTGGCCGACTACAACGGTTATGATTATAAAAAAATTTTCTGGGAAGATGCCGACCGCAAATACGAAGATACGTCCGACCGCCTCGCCATCCGCAAGCTTTTACCTCAACACGTCGATAAACTCGTCGACATCGCCGGTGGCTATGGTCGCCTCGCCGAAGAATACATTCCTCGCGCTAATTATCCCATGCTTTTTGACTATTCTAAAACTGAACTCGCCCAAGCCAAAGAACTCTATGGAGACAAGATCCACACCAAAGCCGGAGATATTTACCACTTGCCCTTCGCCGATAATAGTTACGACGCTCTCCTTATGGTGCGCGCAACCCATCATTTCAAAGATATGCAAAAAGTCTCCAATGAACTCTATCGCATCCTTAAGCCCGGCGGCACCGCTGTGATTGAAGTTGCCAACAAAAAAACTTTGCCCAAAATGTTCCGCTATTGGTTTAAGAAGAGCGAGATTAACCCCTTCAGTTACGAACCCGCCCACCTGAAAGAACTTAATTCCGATGGCTTTTACAATTATCATCCTAAATATATCGAAGACGTTTTCAAAAAATCCGGCTTTACTATCACAAAAGTTCTTTCTGTCTCCAACTTCCGCAGTAACAAACTCAAAAAACTCCTCGGTACCAAAAACTTAATTCGTCTAGAAAAGGGCGCCCAAAGCCTTCTTGCTCCTATCCGTTTCGCCCCCTCCATTTATTATCAACTCACCAAAAAACAGCAATAACTTTTTTGCAAACATCGCCAATAAGACATAACCAACGAGTATTTGCCTTTTTATCTGAACTATGCTAAAATAGTAACATCGGCGACATCGTTCAACGGATAGGACATAGACCCTCTAAGTCTACAATGCTGGTTCGATTCCAGCTGTCGCTACCATACAAAAAGAAGCCCTTTGAGGGCTTATTTTTGTATGGTAAAAATGGCTGGATGCGAACCTTGCGCAGCATGGTTCGAACTGTCGTAGGAGACGAGAAAAGATAGAACTTGTTCTATCTTTCGAGACGACGCCCGACAGAAAGCGGCTTTAGCCGCGCCATCCAGCTGTCGCTACCAAAATAAAATAAGCCCCCTTAGGGGCTCATTTTATTTTTTAGTGCGTATATCTTCCTACTCCGCCACTTCCTCAAAACTACAAACATAGCCTTCAGCCTCATAATGAGCCTGCATGCCATCTTTATCAGTCACTGGCGCATCGCCTTCCCCACGCGCTAAGCCAAACACATCAATATATTCTCCCATCAACAAATCCGACGAAATTACCGCATCAAAATTCAGCACATTATCTTCTACCACTGTCTCCGCAATTACCGGCGTAATTCCTAGATTATTGCCAATTCCCTCAAAGTATGCCCTAATTTCGTCAAAATGTCCACGCGCCGCCTCAGCTGCATCATGATCGGTAAAATTATAAACCATCAAACGATCAATTGTATCAAGACTTCCATCTTTGTAGCGCGCCGTCATCGTCCGATGATGATCGACTAAATTCTCCAAATTCTCTTCTGCGCCGCCCAAATCTTGTGTACAACTTAGCACACCCACCTGCTCCGTCGGAGTCGGTTCATTTGGCTCTTCTGTAGGAATATACACCACTTCTTTCTCATTTAAGGCATTTTGCCATAGGATTGCAAAAACTACTGTCGTCGTTGCCAATACTAAAACCAACAGCCAAGACAATACCGTCATCAGCTTACTATTACCTTTTTTATTTTCCTTCCCCGCTCCTGCCAACCGGTCAGAAAACTTCTCTACTGGCGGTTGCAAAGCCGGCGGCACCGCCGAACTGCTCGTCGCCGTATTCGCCGACCCACCGCTCGTACTCATGCCATTTCGCGCAAACGGATTATAATAAGGCTTCGCTGTGCTCGCATTAGAACTCACTCCCGCCGCCGTACTACCTCCAACCGCACTATTCTCCGTAGCCTCGCCCCCCGCCGGCTTCATCGTCGGCATCGTACTACTAGTTACACCCGCCATACTCGGCGCCGTAGCCGTAGGGGCAGCACTCGCCATACTCGGCATCGCCGAAGCCGTAGACATACTATTCGACACTCCTACATCACTAGCACCCTCTGCTTTCGCTGCTGGCACCGACGTCACGCTACCAATCGACCCAGGCACCGGATCCGCCGGTTTTAACGGCTGATTTGGCGCTGCCATCGTTGCCGACGGAGAAGACGCGCCTAGCTGCCCCAGACCTGGTACATTATTATCCTGCGCGTACGCAGCTTGACCTGCCGAAGTCAAATTATCCTGTGCCGACGCCAAACTGTCCGCCATAGATAAAGAGCTGTTACTGCTCATCGTCTCTGGATTAGTAAAATCCAACGGCGAAGGAATAGAAGAAGATGTTGAATCAGCATTCATCCCGCCAGACGCACCTCCTACACCAAACGGCGAAGTTGGATTATTTTCATTAGGATTCATTCGTGCCTCCCTTTTTGTCTTTTGATCAAAATTATGTTTTATCTACTTTAATCTATTTTACCGCCATCCAAATATTTCTGCAAGTATTTTTTACAATAAGTCCAAACTTCTTATCTATTTCTTCTCTTTTTACGATTATGCTTTATAATAGTATATAGAAGATGAATTAACATGAGGAGATTTATATGCAAAAATCGTCAGTCAAGCCGACTACGGTTAACAAATATGAAACTCTCAGCTTAATCAAACTCGAAGAAATTGTTAACCGCCTTCAAAATCAGCAAAAGCTCACTCCCTCCACCGCTACTAATCAAGAGCTATCAGCCGTACGCTGCGCCATGCAACAAAAGCAACGCCAGATCAAAGCTAGAGTCATGGAGTTCGAACAAACCAACGATCACCACTTATTATTTTACAATTCTACTAACGGTTTTGTTAAAGTCACCGGACATTCTGCCCTTTTCTTTGCAGTCACCATCGCCGACCGCATCCACTGGCGCTATTCCCTTAAACTTGACACCGACCATTATTCCGTCTCCGAAGACGGTATTATCTCCTTTCGCTCACTTAATAATGTCGCCGCCCGCCTCGCCGAGATCAACATCTTTCCCGACCCTAAGCTCAGTCGCGACGAATACACTTATTTCAAACTCACCAAAGTCTACAACGATGAACAGATCGCCAAACTCCGCGACAACGCCAAACAAGATATCAAACGCATTATGTCCATTGTCCTTCCTGCCTCACCTATTCCTTCCCTATATGACGCCGTCACCCAAGCCAGCCAGCTTATCTATTATCAATTCAAGCACCTCTCAGACAGTCTCGCCAAAGAAACTATCGGCCAGCGCATGATCCTCTCTACCTACGACATGACTATGGAATATCTCAATTACGCTCGCGCTAAAAATCACAATAATCAGCAATATCTCATCCGCATCATTGAGCTCGCTCGCGAACTTCGCTTCGGCGTAGCTTATGCTAGCAAGCTCCAGATCCTCCATCACCGCGAAGTCTGCAAGATCCTTGAGCAGCTCATCTCCGTCGAACGCATCGCCGCCAAAGCTTATCTGCACAAAAACAAATCTTCCGGTCAAAATGAGCACCAATAGTTACGAAGAGTTCTTACTCCGTTCCCTCTGGCAAGCCTACAAAACCGCTCGCCTCGGCAAGCGCAAAACCGTCGACGAACACCGTTTTGAACTCAACGATATGGAGAATATCATCCTCCTACGCGACAGCATTATCCGCAAATGTTACGAGCCAAGCCGCGGCGTTACCTTTATTGTTCACGACCCAGTTACTAGAGAAATCGTCGCTGCACCCTTCCGCGACCGCGTTGTCCATCATCTTCTCTATGATTTTTGCGCTGACTGGTGGGATCGTCGTTTTAGCGCCGATTCGTATTCTTGCCGTAAAGGTAAAGGCGTCCTCTACGGGCAACAACGTCTCGCTCAGCACGCCCGTCAAGTCACTAATAATTATACCGAACCCGCCTTCTCCGTCGCTCTTGATATTCAAAGTTATTTTATTAGTCTTAATCATGACAAACTCTACGAGCGTATCATCTGGGGGCTAGATCGGCAATTCCAACGCGGCATTGATCCTCATGCACTCTCTAAGAATTACTTTCCCAAAAACGCCATTACCTGCCAGCCTCGCGACCGTGATCAGCTCTACCAAACCCTTAAGTTTCTCTGGCATCAGATCATTTACGATGATCCCATGCGCGACATCATCATCCGTGGGTCCAAATCCGACTGGGCCGCCCTCCCCACGCACAAAAGCCTCTTTCACCGCAAAAAGGGCTGCGGCATCGTCATTGGTAATCTTACTAGCCAGCTCATCTCTAATGTCTTCCTCGACCAGCTCGATCGCTTTGTTACTCTCGACCTCGGTTATAAACATTACGGTCGCTACGTTGACGATTTCTTTATCATTGTCCCTATGCACCAAAAATCCCAACTCATGCGCGATGTCACCGTTATTAGCAACTACCTCCGTGACGAGCTCAGTCTCCAGCTTCACCCTCACAAAATCCACGCCCAGCCCGTCAGCCAAGGTGTACCTTTCATCGGCGCCGTCATCTACCCCGGTTTTATCATTCCCGGTAAACGCGCCCGCCGCAACGCTCATTCTGCCGCCTACGCCCTCACCACTAACGGCACCGGCAGTCTCGAAGGCATCATCTCTCGCGAAGGCACGCTCATGCATATCAATAGTCGCAAATTCTTCAAAAAAGTCTTTGACCGTGTCGGCTGGGAATACGACTGGACCGACACCCCGCCTAATCACAATTTCCATAAACACTAGCATTATGCTATAATAAGCTCATGGGACTAAACCCCCACGGGCTCCAAAAGTTAGCAATTGAGGTCAGGCTCCGGCAACTGGCGGTACCCTTACGAATCCTTTTTGGGATTGTGAAGTTTCCCTACGTAAGGCATAGACAAAGCATATGCACGTAGGCTAGAAGAATTAAGTTTGGTTACGGCCAGATTTAAGCGTAAAGAAACTTCCTCGCTTTACCGCGATTTTTATTTCGTCTATGGCGGGAACGTCAATAATAGCTCTCTGAACAATGCTGGCTCCAACGGTTATTATTGGTCATCTACGGCTAACTCGGCCACCAACGCGTACAACTTGAACTTCAATAGTAGTAACGTTAACCCGTCCAACAACAACAATCGCTACAACGGCAACTCCGTCCGCTGTGTCGCTTGTTCCAATCCCAAAATCAACTTATACCCTAAATTTGGCGACCACCGTCGCCAAATTTACCTCTTTATACCGACTGTATGTACGATGGCAAGTAAAAATTAGTACCGTTCGTAATAAAACGAAGCGGCACTAAAACCATAACATCCCCATCTTATCACACTTTTTAGGAAGTGCAAGATAAAAGATTACTGCCTTTTTGCACCGTTTCGATGAATAAGAAACGATACCAACCGCAGTATCTCTATTGTATCACGCTTATTATAAAATGCAAAGGAAAAGTTCCCTCCGCTGTAATTACTTCATTTCACAAAGCAAAAAATCGACACAAAGTGTCATAAATTCACAAAGTATCATAGTTTTACAAAGCAAAAACATTCTATCTCATATTTTCCTACTCTAGAAACCGCGCCTTTCAGAGTAGGAACCAAAAAACCAAAGACTTCGCCAATGTCAAAAGCGTCATCTCTGGTTTTTTGTGATGCAATACTAATACGCCGATTGCCTAACACACGGAACGAAACAACCGACGCGTCACCTTAACTATTTTAAATTTTCAATCATGCCCATTTGCAAACAGCCATATTCAGTAACCTCCCTCACGCTCTTCACTATGACTTACGTCATCATGAAGAGCGTCCATCTCTGTTCCACAGGGGGATATATCGCACTTCGTTGCTACAGTACACCGCCTGGAGCTAATTTTAGCCTCATTTTTGGCGATTTTAAAGCCTTTTCTAGCCAAACCGCATTCAATATCGTGTTTACAAGCAGAAGCACGTTACAGGCCGAATTTTAAGCTCTAAGGGCATATTTTATGGTAATGTACGCGGCAGGATGTGCTTCAATGTCATTTTTTGCATTTGGCAGACCTACCATAGTTCTAAATTTATCACTGTCGCCAGATCTTACATTCTTTAGCTAAGTCCTGCTAGCTCTCTGGCTTATTACTATTTTTCTCTCCGCCAACCATCGTGGCTTGCGGTGCGGCGCCGAAAGGCGCCTGTTCAGCCTGAGCAAGAGGGGGTAGCTTAGTGGTGTCCACTCTTTCCTTTTTGTTAATCTTCTTAGCTGGTTCGGCATTTCAGAGCGACTCGCGGACGAATCCGTCCAACCAACTGCTTACTACCCCTCTCCTCCTACTTAAGTATAGG
>CAYUCN010000046.1:0-6174 GCA_964443395.1 uncultured Candidatus Saccharibacteria bacterium
AATACTACTGGGTAGCTAAACTCAAAGACGGTAATTGCTGGATGACGCAGAATCTAGCCTTAGACCTCACTGATATTACACTTACTCCTGAGGATTCTGATGTGGCGGAGAGTTGGACGCCGAATCTGACATCCACATCTACTTGGGATACAGATGAATCTATAGATATTAATACGTCGTACTATCATAATCCTGGATTAATCTTGTGGTCTAATCCGACACCAAGCAAAAGTATGGCAGATACATGCATCACGGGTACTTCTTTAATGAATTGTACGCCGAATAGATGGACAGATATCACCGATAAGAAAGAGCTAAGAGCCTATAATGTGGAAGTTAGTACAGAAAAGATATTAGATTTGTCGAACAACTATTATGATTCTCATTATCTTGCCGGTAATTATTATAATGTAAGAGCGGCAACTGCAGAAACTTTGGATCTTAGTGATACAGCAGCTGCAGTTACAGACAGCAGTATATGTCCGCATAATTGGCGACTGTTGAATGCAGACATAATGAGCAATTTAGCGCAGGTATATACTTTCAATAATAAGCCTGCAGAAACGATAAGACTACCTTTATATTTTGTTTTTGCTGGATCGCGTGCTTATTATTATCAGTTTGGCAGTGCAGCTGCCTATTTTATAGTTCCTGCAGTGCGTACTAATAATAGGTACAGTACCACTGGCGCTGACATGATATCAGGGGCTTTCCCATCTACAGTAACAGTCGACGTAATGAGTGGTATATCCGTCCGCTGTGTCGCTAGATAGATAAAATGTAACTAAGCCGAGTTTGCCCTATGCATGCTTAGGGCGTAGGCTCGGTTCTAGGTGTGGTGTTCGGTTTTGAGTTATCGGTGAAAAAAGATTTTTTGCCGATAACTTTTCTGTTTTTATCTCGGTTAAGTTAAAAATCTATCGGTAAAAATTGAGTTTTTGCCGATAGGGTGCTCGATGGTGTTCGGGTTTACATTTCTTCGGTACGGTCTTTGTCGAGAGTCATAAAGCGCAGCAATTCGGGGTGGAAGTAGAGCTCGATTTTGCCGACGGGTCCGTGGCGGTGCTTAGCGAGGATGAGTTCGCTAATATGGGTGGGGACGAAATCATCGTTATTCTGCTTATAATAGTCGGGGCGGTGCAGGAACATGACGAGATCGGCATCCTGCTCGATAGAGCCGGATTCGCGCAAATCGGAGAGGACGGGGCGAGGGTCGTCGCGGCCAGTAACGCCACGAGAGAGCTGGGCAAGAGCGATCACGGGGACTTCTAGCTCCCTGGCGAGGGTTTTGAGGCCGCGGGAGATCTCGGTAACTTCTTGGACACGGTTACCTTTGTAACGGTCGGAGCCTTGGATAAGTTGGAGGTAGTCGACGATAAGCATGGCGATATTATGGTCGTGGACGGCGCGGCGAGCTTTGTTAGAGAGGTCGTAGATGGTCATGGCGCTGGTGTCGTCGATGTAGAGAGGGATTTCGCTCATTTCGCCGAGGGCATCGCCGATTTTGGCAAAATCCTCGTCGTCAACGTTGCCGGTACGAATCTTCCAGGCGTCGACGCCGGCGATATCAGAGATGAGACGATCAACGATTTCGTTTTTACCCATTTCCATGGAGAAGAAGAGCACGCCGCGTCCCTCGCCATTACGGGTAGCGACGTTGTAGGCAAGGTTTTGGGCGAAGGTAGTTTTACCCATGGCTGGGCGGGCGCCGATAATGATGAGGTCGCCCTTTTGGAAGCCGGCGGTTTTATTGTCGAGATCACGAAAGCCAGTTTTGAGGCCGCGGAGGGCGCCTTTGTTTTTATGGAGATCTTCGATGCGGTCGTAGGCGTCGATGAGAAGGTCGCCGAGGGCGCTATAATCAGTTTTAACGGTCTTATTAGAGACGGCGAAGAGTTTTTGTTCGGCTTCGCCGACTAATTCAGCGATTTTGTTTTGACTGTCGTAGACAGAGGTGGCAATGTCGGTACCGACTTCGATCAGCCGGCGGCGTAAAGAAGCTTGGGCGACAATCTCGGCATAGGCATCGGCGTGTGAGGCGGTAGGGACGAAGTTAGTGAGTTCGGTAAGATAGGGTGAACCGCCAACGCTTTTAAGAGTCTTACTGCTTTTAAGCTCAGAAGTGAGAGTCATGAGGTCGATCGGTTTGTGATGGCCATAGAGATTAGACATGCCTCGAAAAATATCACGATGGCGCGGATCGTAAAAATCTTCGGCCTGGACGATACTCAAAATATCTGGAAATGATTGGTCGGATAGAAGCAGCGCTCCGAGTAGAGATTTCTCAGCCTCGATGTCTTGGGGCGGAATGCGGCCATCCTGATTATTGTGGGGACTCTCCTCCATATTACCTCCATAAAATGTTCGGAGAAATACCGCGACTTAGTTAACGTTTAAAAGGGTAAATCTCCATTAACTTCTCGTACATTACCCATTATAGCAGAAATTTGTGAGAGTGTATCATCTTTTGCTTTAGGTTTGCCGCCGATCTCGTGGAGAATGATTTCGTAGCCGGGGAGGCAGTCGAGGAGGATTTTATGATTGGCAGGGCGCTCCAAGATGCTTTTGGTGAATTTTTGGAGGGGATAGAGATGTAAGGTGACATCAATGAGTTCATATTCGGCTTTTTTAAGTTGAAGAGCAAGAGCTTCGTTGGCTTCGTTAACAGTATCAATAAAGGATTCCCAATTAAAATCGTCGTTGGTAGCGGTTGTTGTTTCTGAATTAGCGGAAGTTGCGTGAGATACTAATTCTGGCGTGGTATCTTCTGTGGTAGGTACGGTTTCTACTGCGTCGGTGGTATCTTTTGATGGTGGGGGTACTGAAGGTTTTTTTAAGGGTGTAGTGGCCTTAGTTTTTTGGGCGGCGATTTTTTGAGCGAGGATGTCGCGGGGAGAAGTGGTTGGGTAGCTGGTGGATATAGCAGTAAAGGCTGGGCGTCTAGCGGGCACGGTAGTGTCACTAAGGAGGCTAAGGAGTAATTTGGCTTCGGGGAAAGGCGGTTGGACATCTGGCAGAGAGCCGAGTAAGTTCAGCCAAGCGGATTGCGGGTCCTTGATGATTTGGTCGATGAGTTCGCTGGCGATGATTTCAGGTTTAATACCGGTATTAAGGAGGTCTTTGAGTAGAAGTTGGATTTGAGCGTGGTTTTGTTCGGCATAGGCTTGGAGGAGATTTTGCACAGTTTGTTCTTGTGGAAGGCCGAGGGCGTGGCTGAGGAAGTCGGCAGTGATTTGCTCGCTAGAGAGAGTGGAGACTTGGTCGAGAATGCTGAGCGAATCGCGGAAAGACCCGCCACCGCGACGCACGACGAGAGCAAGGGCGTCATCGGTAATGTCGATGTGTTCTTGGTCGCTGATTTTGCGAAGGTGGGCTTGCATAGTGTCGGCGTCGGCGAGCTTAAAGGTAAAGACTTGGGTGCGGGAAGAGATAGTAATAGGGACTTTGTGGGCGTCGGTAGTAGCCATGATAAAGATGACGTGTTCGGGCGGTTCCTCGAGAGTTTTGAGGAGGGCGTTAGAGGCGGATTTAGTGAGCATGTGGACTTCGTCGATGATATAGACTTTATATTGGCCTTGGGTGGGGGCGATAATGGCTTTCTCGCGTAATTCTCTAATGTTGTCTACGCCAGTATTAGAAGCGGCATCGATTTCGATAATGTCGAGGTAATTGTCTTCGACATTATAGGAAAAACCGTTGACGGCGTGGGCAAAAATGCGAGCGACAGAAGTTTTGCCAGTGCCGCGCGGACCAATAAAAAGGTAAGCATGACCAATTTTGCCCTGGGCAAGAGAATTCTTGAGGGCGTCAGTAACTTGGCTTTGCCCGATGACGTTGTCTAGGCTGGTCGGGCGGTATTCGCGGTAGAGGACTTTGCGCGCCATCTAGAGTGCGGCCTCAACGGCGGCCCAAGCGGCTTGGTCGTTGTTGGCGGGGATGATGGCAGAGACTTGGCTGCCTTCGCGCAGATGGAAATAGGTAACGGAAGCATAGAGGACTTCGTACTCACGGCCGCCAACTTCAATATAATAACGATCATCATGATGGACAAGGGTGCCGATAACAGTGCGGCGCTCGACGGGGCCAATTTGTTTATAAAGGAATTTGCCATCCGGAGTAATAGTAAGTTTAAGGATGTCGCCTTCGACGAGTTTAGACTTAGAAGCGTAATTAGCGGGTACAGGGTAATTTTTGCCGTCGGGGCCGATCATGATTTGGCCGTCAAAAACCCCTTCGATGATTTTGCCGTCGGGGCTACTCATGATAGTTTCTCGTGGAGCGGCAACGGCGTCTCCGTCACCCAAGACAGAAATTAGTAATTCTTTGGCAGCGGCAAGATTTGTCTCGGCTTCTTGGATTAAGCCGCGCAGTCGCTTGATTTGTTTTTCTGGTAATTCAGACATAACCTCGCATCCTGTCCGTAATTAACTTTAGTTTCTACTACCATGATACCGCGGTCGGTATCAAAAGTCAACTGCGTTTTTTGACTGTTTTCCACACAAAAAACAGTGGTCATTGTCAAAGTGTTGTAAAAATTACATAGATTTTCGCCTTGCAAAATTCTTAAAATAAGCTTATGTGAAAAACGGTAATTTGGATGAGTATCGCTGTGGTAGTTAGGGATATATAGCTAGTATTATTTACTAATATTATTTACTAATATATGTTGTGATATAAAAAGGGGTGTCCGAGTGGACACCCCTCTATAGCGGGTAATAATATTTTAGCCAACAGGCTGAGGCTCGGCAGTCTCCATTGGAAACTGGTCAAAATACCATTGCAATTTGTGCGGTACGCCGTGTGGGTAGAGATAGTGACTGAGGTCGCTGTCGTAGACGGTGGTCTGGGTATGGTCGAGTATGTTGGTGACGGGTACGTCGGCCTGAAATGAGGTATTGATGTTGTAGTTGACGCAGTCAAGCGTATGCTCGTCAGTCTGTTGGAAATAACGCGTGGCCTCGGAACGGGGGCGGAATTCGGCGGTGAATTTCCCCTCGGCATCTAGGCTAGCATTGGGCGCGCAGAAAAGTTCGGCACCATCATCGGCCACGAATTTGAGCACGCCGCGGTAGACGACGAAGACATCGTCAATTTGCTCCGAGAACTCAACCTGGAAAGTGCCGAGTGAGCCTTCGGGCAACAAGCCGGTATAGATGACATCAAAGGAATATTTGGTATTGGCGGTTGAGGCTGCGGCGACTGGGATGTTTTGGATGCGATCGCCGAAGTCTACGTGCATCTGATAGCTGCGCTCGGGTTCGATTACCCATAATACATTGTCTGGCATGACCTCGAATTCCGGCTCGATATAATCGGCCGGTTCCCACGCGTCGGTGCCGGGGTTAAAGCTGAGCAGCTCAAAATCGCAGTCGATGTAAATGACGTGGCCGAGACGGGTAATCGGGTAAGGCGTGGGCGGGTTGTACTGAATGCTGGATGCGGCGGTGGTGGCTGAGCTGCTGGTGGCAGTACTGGTGGACGAGGTGAGCTGAGTGGTAGATAGAGCGCTGGGGTTGGCAGTGTGAGGGCTTTCGGCGGCATTGGCCATGCTCATGAAAATGCAAATGCAAACGCCGAGGCAAAGTCCCAAGAGGGGCAGTAATGCGGTAAGACTGCGTGATTTCATAATCCTCACCTTTTCTAGGCTATTATTATCGCTGGTAAGGTGCAAGTAGCGCTAACCTCCTAAGTGTGGCGCTGTAGATTTTGTCATTCCCCGCCAGTGACATGTATATTATTATAGCACACCGTAGGGTTTTGCTAGAAAAAATTTGGATGGTTATGTAATGTTTAGAGTCCCTAGCACTTTCACTAACGTTCGTCGGTGGAGCTCTCCTCATTATGTTTCTAGCTTATATTTGTTCTTTATGCTATTCACATAAATCGGATGTCGCAGCTACGCTGCTCTCTGCCTGCGTCGCTCAAGAAAGAAAGTAAAACTTTCTTTCTATTCGCTATCCTCGGCATTTCGCTCCAGCCGGGAGACGCTCACTTATAGTGAAAGTACTAGAGACTCAATCATTAATTTACTAAATTAAATAAACATCTAGCAAGGCGTAGGTAGCGGCTATGAAATATGTTGAAATGAACTTTTGAATTTGCATTTTTGCGTAAAAAGCAGGTCTTGTTTCTCAATTGACAATAAAAATGAGTAGTTTATGCTTAAGTTATGAA
>CAYUCN010000047.1:0-5699 GCA_964443395.1 uncultured Candidatus Saccharibacteria bacterium
AGCGCGTCTTTGACGTAGACGAGGTCAGAGGTTCGAATCCTCTATCGCCCACCAAAAAGTCGTTATTCAAACTATTATTTGGAGATTTCGTTAGATTCCGCCGATGTGGCGGTTTTTTGGTGAGAAAAGTCTTTTATGAACATAATGGTTGTGCTATAATGGTAGTATTAGAGGAGGTTTATGCGGATAGATGATCAATTTATGAATGAAGTTGGTTTGGCGGATATGCCGGAGGCGGAGAAGCAGGCTTTTATGCAGCATGCGGAGGAAGAGTTAGAAGTGCGCGTGGGGCAGGCTCTGGGTATGAATTTGACGGATGCGCAGTTGATGGAGTTTGAGGAGATTGATGATTTAGACCAAGCTGCGGATTGGTTGAGTGCGAATGCGCCGAATTTCCGCGAGGTGGCGGAGCAGGTATATACGGCGTTTAAACAGGAGCTGACGCAGGAAAGGCAGAATATCTTGGCGTCGTAGTGTCTTAGTGCGGTTTTTTGCCATAGCCGTTAATGAAGGCTAAGGCGGTCATGGGTTTTTTGCCTTCGGGCTGGAGTTCGTCAACGGCGATGAAGCTGCGGTCTTTACACTTAATCATTAGGGGCGAAGTGATATCGCTAATGATAGAGGGGTCGCAGATGACCGCGGTGGTGTCGACGATATGGGCTTTTAGGATGATGCAGGTTTTGCCGAAGAAGGTGTATTTGGGCTTGGGGTAGCCTTGGTAGGCGACGATTTGGCGGAAAAGCTCGGCGGCGGTATATAGATTGGGTTGGAGCATGGACAAGGATTTGTCCAATTTTTGGGTGTAGCTGAGGTTTTGAGTGCTTTGTGGCTGCGGAGTGAGATGGGCGAGGTTGGATAGATTTTGATTAATCCAGGTAGCACCGGCGGTAGCGAGAGCTTGGTAGATGGCAGTTTTGTCGAGAGGGAGATGACTTATAGTGGCTTGATGGTAAATAGGGCCGGCATCCATAGCTTTGACGAGCTTCATGATAGAGTAACTAAAATTAGTGTCGCCAGCGAGAATGGCGGTTTCGATAGGGGAAGCACCGCGATATTGTGGGAGGAGAGAAGGGTGGATATTGAGGATGCCGATAGGCTCGAAGGCATCAAGTAAATCTTGGCGAATGAGGATGCCAAAAGAAGCAAGGATGCCGTAAGCGTGAGGATTCTGCTGTTTAAGGGTGAGGACGGTAGCGAGGTCGGCAGCGG
This sequence comes from uncultured Candidatus Saccharibacteria bacterium, assembly GCA_964443395.1. Lineage (GTDB taxonomy): Bacteria > Patescibacteriota > Saccharimonadia > Saccharimonadales > Saccharimonadaceae > Nanosyncoccus. The sequence goes on from CAYUCN010000047.1 coordinate 1,210, forward strand.
TGCGGGCGTGAAAGATAATCTCGCAAGATTTGGCAAGCTCTTGGAGGGTGAAATCGGCCAACATACCGTTACCGAAGAAGATGATTTGAGGTTTAGTAGAATGAGTAGGCATTTAATCCTCAGGGAAGAGATTAGGGTTGTTTTTAATCTCGGTTTCGTAATTGGTGATAGGGACGAGGTCGCCCTTAGAATCGAGGCGGTAGAAGGCGTCGGCGTCGTCGCGGATGTGGTCGATAAAGAGGATGCCATTGAGATGGTCGATTTCGTGCAGGAGGGTGCGGGCGAGGAACCCAGAAGCTTTTAGGCGAACTTCGTGGCCATCTTCGAGCAGAGCTTTGACCTTAACTTTGTGTGGGCGGCTAACTAAGCCATAAATTTCTGGTACAGAGAGGCAACCTTCGTGCTCCTTGACGAGTTTGCCTTCGGTGCGGATGATTTCTGGGTTAATGAGAGCGGTGAAAGTCTGTTGATCTTTGTCGTTGAGATCGTCGCGGATGATGATAATGCGTTGGTTAATGCCAATCTGCGGGGCTGCCATGGCAGCGGAAAGTTCATAGGGATGTTGATTTTCCCAATCCAGAGAAAACGCAATCATATCGGCGATGATCTTATGAGTCTCGTCGGTGATGGCGCGGACGCGAGTAGATTTCTGACGGAGGCGCGGGTCTGGAGTGGTGATAATATTGTTCATATTGATATTATAACATAAAAACGTTTTTTGAAGAGGTAAAATATATAAAAGAGCAATACAAACCATCTTTCCTCAGGCCGCGTCCCTCGCTCCCGTCGTTACGGGGCTCGGGCGCTCGACCTCGGCCGTTGCCTCCGGAGTCCTTCGGAAAGAGATTTGTATCGCTCTTTATACCATTTAGCTTATTACAACAATGAGGGCGGGTCGAGTACGACGGTGTATTGAGAATTACCAGCGAAGGGGATGAGGCTAGTACGGAGCTGTTCGCGAGAGGTAGACTTAATGATGATTTGCCAGGTGTAGCCGCGGTTGGTGCGTTCGTGGAAGGCGGGCATAGGGGGAGAGACGGTGAGTTTGGGGTTTTGGTGGAGTTGTTGGTAAGCTTGTTGGATTTTGGCGAGGGTGGTTTTTTCGGTTTTATAGGTGATGCTGAGGCGAGTGAGGTAGGTGAAGGGTGGCATTTGCTGCTCGCGGCGACGCTGGAGGATATAATTAGAGAATTTGGTAAAATCGGCGTGGATGGCGGCTTGAATAATGGGATGATCGGGCTGATAGGACTGGATAATGACTTGAGCGCGTGAAATATGTCCGCGTCCGACACGGCCGATGACTTGAGTAAGTAATTCATAGGTGCGTTCCTCGGCGGTAAAATCAGGGAGGGAAAGCCCAGCGTCGGCCTGGACGATGCCAACGGTGGCGAGATGAGGGAGGTCGAGCCCGCGGGCGAGGGTTTGAGTACCAATGAGAATATCGATTTCCCCGTTTTTGACGATATCGTAGAGGCTGGCAAGGTCGTCGTTTTTATTGTTATCACCGTCAAAACGAGCGATTTTAGCTTTGGGAAAGAGCTTTTTGAGTTCGGATTCGAGAAGCTTGGTGCCAAAACCTTTATGGATGATGCCGGGATGATGACAATTAGGGCAACTAGAGGGGACTTTTTGCTCGTGGCCACAGATGTGACAACTGAGCATGTAGGTATCGGCGTGGAGGATCATGGGGAGGAAGCAGTTAGGGCAGAGGGCTTGCCAGCCGCATTCTTCGCAGATGGTAAGCGGGGCGGAGCCGCGGCGATTGTGAAAAATTAAGGTTTGATGTTTATCTTGAACATTTTTAGCGATGGCTGTCAAAAGAGGAGTGGAGAGATAGCGATTTTGGAGAAAATTATCGCGTTTTTTAAGGTCGATCGTGGTGATGGCGGCAGTAATGGCGGTGGATTTGGCTTTTTGAGAGAGTTCGGTAAGGGAGTCTTTGGTCTTGGCGAGGTAATAATCCGTGATATTAGGGGTGGCGGTACCGAGAATGCAAGGGATTTTGGCGCTATTGGCGATGAAACTGGCGAGGCGTAAAGCGGAATAGCGCGGAGGATTTTCTTGATAATAAGAGTTCTCGTGGGCTTCGTCGATAATAATGAGGCCGAGATTGTGGATAGGGGCAAGTAGGGCGGAACGGGGACCGATGATAATTTGCGGAAGAGGCTGGTTTGATGATGAGTGGGTAGATTGAAGGAGGTTAATCCAGATTTTGCGGCGTTCGGCCATGGTTTGCTGGGAATGCATTAGGACGATACGGTCGCCAAAGGTTTGCTGGAAGACACTGACGAGCTGACTGGTGAGGGCGATTTCAGGGACGAGAAGGATGGTAGAGCGGCCTTGCAAGAGAGCGTTGGAGGCGAGCTGGAGATAGATATTGGTCTTGCCGCTGCCGGTGACACCACGGAGGAGTTTAGTGGTGCTAGGGGAGGATTGGAGGCTAGTAAGGGCGGATTTTTGGGCGGGGTTAAGGGGAATGAGCGGTAGCTTAAGAGATGATACAGAGGAGTTTTGTGGTGCAGACATGGCTGGAGAGGTGTTATTGGGGCCTGTAGAGGGGGTGTGGGGGTGAAGCGCGGTAGGACCAAGGTTTAGAGTAGAAGCGCTTTGGACGGGCTTCTGCTGGGCCCTGGAGAGGGCCGGAGAGGGCGGCATGGCAGATTGGAGGACACTGAGGGCAGTCTTGGCAGTAAGGCCAGCGGGGAGCATGAGATTAGCCGTGGTGGGCAAGGGGGAGAGATAATATTTGGCCAACCAAAAGATGGATTTAAGGAGATGTAAGGGGAGAGGAATGGGGGAGATGATGCTAGTAATGGGCTTGGTGGGGAAGTTGACGGATTTAACTTGGCGCCAGACAATGCCGGTGACGGTTTTTTTGCCGAGAGGGATGAGGACGATTTGGCCAGGGAGAAGCTTGACCTCTGATGAGTAAGTGAGGGCGCCGCCGCCGTTTCTATAGACCTCCGTAGGAATTACCTCAAAAAACATACCTACATTATAGCACGGTATAAGAGATGTTTGCATTTTTGTGATAGGCGAAATATTGAAAAACTTGATCTAAGGATCAGCTTTTTCAACGGTGTAATTGGGGTGACGTAGTTCTCAAACTTGATCTTGGGATCAAGTTTTGGCATCAATGGGATGGGTGATAAACATTTCAGATTTAGCGAATCTTGGGCTGGGTTCCGGAATTTTTGGGTCTAGGCAAAAATACGGATGATTGCTATAATGAAAATGTTAAGAAAACCATTTTATAAAAAGCAAGTTATCTTAAAAAGATAAGTGCTAATTCGTCAGATAAAAACAGCACCGTTGCGGACAAGCTGTTTGATGAGTTAGTAACTTGCAAATGGTTTTCTTAACACCGTCAACGGTGCTGTTTTTGTTATGGGGATATTGATAATAAGACAGGCCAAAAAGTTATATCTTATATATAGCTAAATATTAATATATAACTTAACTTTCATCCTTCCGTATTCCAAAGGAGCAGGAGAAGTTATATATTAAAAGCCTGTCTTTTTGATGTTTTAAATCCAAAAGAACTAAGCACCACGGGAAATAAATATATTTATTACAAAAGGAGGGCTAAAATGCTTAGCAAAAAGAAAAAGAGTAGAATAAAGGAATGTAGTAATAGTATACATAAGAAAAGATGTATATATAATACAGTAGGTTTGCTAAGCACTTTTAGCCTCCTTTTGTTAGGATGTAGTCTACTTAACCCTGCTGGGTTGAGTAATAGTATGAATGATAGTCTAGGTAGCAGTAATAAAGCTTACGCCGAAGAAGGCATAAGTGAGTTAGCGGATACTGGTATAAGTCTAACGATAAGTGGAAATCTGAATGAAACCATTAATGCTGATACGAAGAATGTAGCATATAGAGCACATACAGTAAAAGCAACAGCATCATCGATTGATAGTTATAGTCTTAGTATTAGTTATACGGATGGTAGTACTAGTCTAAGAAACAGTGATGCGAATGTAAGTATAGGTGATGTCGCAAGTAGCGGAGTGAGTGGTAATAGTATGCAAGCTAATACTTGGGGCTGGGGATGGAGTGATAGTGCTAGTACGAATAACAGCGACATCACCTATAGACCCATATCTACGAGTCAAAGTATTATCAAGAGTGATAATAGTCCAGTCAACAATACTGCTAATATAGAAGGTAAACTAGCTTTTGCTGCTAAGTTCCCTGAAGGGTCTGCTGCCGGACATTATACTGCTAATGTCTTAGTTTCTTTTGCGATTGAGCCGAGAGTCGTGACTACCGGAATTTGGAGTAATGGCATAGACAGTGGAATACATAATATGCAGGATATAACGAGTGGCTTTTGTAATGGCAATAACAGTATCACTGAAGGGGTGTCCACAACTCTAAACGATTCACGCAACGATAAAACCTACACGGTTGCTAAATTAAAAGATGGGAAGTGTTGGATGACGCAGAACTTAGCACTCGACCTAAATGGACGAACGTTGACTACG
>CAYUCN010000048.1:0-5574 GCA_964443395.1 uncultured Candidatus Saccharibacteria bacterium
GTACTTTCACAGTGTCAAAATCCTTTCCGTTAGTACTACGAAATTTCAAAATGCTACAATTTTGGAAAATAGTAGCTAGAAGCGTCTCGCAGTATTTCTAATATTACTTATTGCAGCCTAAAACTGATGCGACCCTTAGAAAGATCGTAAGGGGTCAACTCAACTTTGACCCGGTCTCCCGGCACTAAGCGGATGTAGTTTTTGCGCATGCGTCCACTCATATGTGCAATGATTTCATGGCCGTTGCCAAGATCCACTCGAAAATGAGTGTTTGGTAAAGCTTCTATTACTTTACCGGTAAGTTCGATAACTTCTTTCTGCTTAGCCATAAATTACAAGTTCTATTTTATCATGAATATAGGCAAAAGTAAACACTTTTTCTAAGTTTATTTTATATTTTAAGGACATTTTTGTAGTTCTTTATTGTAGCTCGGCGCGGACGAAGAGGCGCTGGGAATAAGTTTGGCTGCTCTCCCACCAATCGCCGGTACAAGTAATCAATGTAAGGGTGTTTCCGTTAGGATTGATGGGCGTGAAGGCAGTGTTCATATAGTTATTGGCATCATCGCCGAGTTCCTTAGTGACGCTTTCGACGACGCGGTAAGTAAAGATGCGGCCGTCGCCCATTTCGATCTTGATGGTTTCGCCGACGGGGAGCTTAGGTAAGGTCCTAAAAATACCATAGCCGAGGTTGCCGCCGTGGGCGTTGATGATAGTAGCACCGATTTGGCCTGGAAGAACGGAGCCAGTATACCAACCGGTATCGTAGATATTATAAGGTGTGGCCATTTCGCCTTGATTCTTGAGGCCAATTTCGACGATGCGAGCATTAATAATGCCGAGGTATGGAATACTGAAGTAACGGGGTTTATTGGGAGCGACGACGTACTCGATGATTTCTTGTTTGGTGGGCTCGGTAGTGTCGGTAGATTCGCCTTCGCCGCCTTCGTTTACTTCGATAGTGGTGGCAACAATGTCACGCTCGGAGCCTTCCATGGCTTTGAGGTAGTGATTTTCCCAAAGAGCCACCCGAGCGAAGAAGACGACTAAAATAGTGACAACGATGCCAAGGATGAGATACATGGGCCGGAGATGGACCTTGCGAATCAAAGGAAGCTTCATAGACTGCTTGGAATTCCTTTTTGAAGAGCGTTCCTTTTTGAGAGGTTTTTCTGAATTGTTTTTTGTGATGTTTTCTTCCACTTTTGCCACACCTTTTTATAAAATATTATTTATATTCGTCGTAAGTTACCATGAGTGCACGGGAATTGAGCTGACGGAGATTCTCAAGAGCGACGGTAACGATGATAAGTAGACCGGTACCGGATAGGGAGAGGCCAATCGGAGCGCCGTTAATGATAATAAAGATGTAATCAGTAAAGAAGGGTAACATAGCGATGAGGCCAAGGGCAAGAGCACCAAAGAGATTAAGGCGATTGATGGTCTTGCCAAGGTATTCAGCGGTTTGATTGCCGGGGCGGATACCTTCGATAAAGCCACCTTGCTTCTGGAGGTTGTCGGCGATTTCGTTAGTGTTAAAGATAATACTAGTATAGAAGTAAGTAAATAGCACTACAAGAATGAAATACATAGCTGGATAGAGGAACCACTGCGGAGTGATGCCGTTAGGATAATATGTGGCGAAGTTGGCAGCGGAGGGGGCGGTAAAGAGGCGAATGAGAGTAGTACCGAAAGTACTGCTGGGGTTGATAGTCTGGATAAGTTGACCAATGAGAGCAGGCAGGGAGAGGAAAGCAGTGGCGAAGATAACGGGGATGACGCCGGCAGCGATGAGCTTGAGCGGGAGAATGGACTTAATACCGCCGTAGGCACTGTTACCATGGACGCGCTTGGCGTAGTTGACAGTGATGACACGCTGGGCTTCGTTGAGCTTGACGAGGAAGTAAATAACGACAAGCAACACGACGGCGAAGCCTAAGACGACCCAGAAAATCAGCGGATTGACTGGTAAATTAAACCAACCGAAGAGTGAGAGTGACCCAGCGGAAGTATCGAAGAGAGCGGCCCAGAGGCTGGCAAGAGTGGTAGGTAACTGCGAGATGATACTAGCAAAAATGATGAGTGAAATGCCGTTGCCGATGCCTTGCTCGGTGATGAGCTCGCCAAACCACATGAGGATCATGGAGCCGGCGACCATGGCAGTGACTGATAACATCCAATCGGCAGTAGTAGGTGTATAGGCGACAGATGTATTAGCAGAGATGACGGACTGATAAAGGATAAAAATGTAAGCAATCGACTGAACGATGGCTAGGGGGACGGCTAAAATGCGAGTCCATTGGCTAATCTTACGACGGCCAGTCTCGCCGTCTTGAGAGAGTTCTTCGAGTCGCGGAATAGCTTTAGTAACTAACTGAACGACAATGGAAGCGGTAATATATGGAGAAATACCGACGAGTATGATAGAAAAGGTAGTGAGACCGCCACCAGAGACTAAGTTGAGGAAGCTACCGAAATCGGACTTCTGGATAAGATTTTGGACGGCTTCTTGGAAGGTAGTAGGTTCGCCGAGAGGCACCGGAATATGCGCTAAAAAGCGATAAATAATAATGAGCCCAAATACGATGAGAACGCGCTTGAGCATGTCTTTGTTTTTCAGTGATTTAAATATAGTCTTGAAATTCATACTTCCCTACTCTTATTCTGTCTACTCTGTGGAAGAAATAGAGGATATTTCTTCACTCATATAGGTTATTTTACCACAAAAAATAGCCCGATGGAAGGGCTATTTTTATAAAATTGGATAAGATTACTCGGTTTTTTGAGCAATGCGCTGCGGAACGGAGACTTTGGTAAAGCTGCCGCCGGCTTTCTTGATAGCTTCGATAGCGGTCTTGCTGGCAAACTGGGTAGAGAGATCTACCTTAGCAGTAAGCTCGCCGCGAGAGATAACTTTGACCTTGGCGTAAGGCGTCTTAATGAGACCTTTGTCAGCGAGGGTAAAGTTGTCAATCTTGCCGCTGAGATCGTTTAATCTGTCGGTGTAGACGACGGTGGCTTTGTTATGCAAGCTCTTGAAGCCTTTGAGCTTAGGAATGGCTTGCATGATAGCGCGTTGACCGCCCATGAACCCAGCTGGCATCTTGCGATGGCCAGTACGGGCTTTTTGACCCTTAGTACCGCGGCCGGCGGTTTTGCCCTTGCCGGCAGAGATACCGCGGCCAAAACGAGTAGGACGAGTATTCTTATTGACTTCTAAATCGTTATATTTCATTATTTTTCCTCCTTGGTAGCGGCGGATTGCTTGGTGGCAGGTTTCTTAGCAGGAGCTTTTTTGGCGGGTGCCTTAGGTTCCTTAGTGCCAGTCTTTTCAGCATTCTTGGCAGAAGTTTTGCCTTGGTTGCCAACCCAAGCGTCGCGCGGGATTTGCTCGCGGAGACCGTCAATTACGGCGTAAGCGATGTTGACTTTGTTGGTGCTGCCGAGGGATTTAGAAATGAGGTTCTTGATACCGGTGAGGCCGATAATGCTACGGACGACGCCGCCAGCGATAATACCGGTACCAGGAGCGGCCGGTTTCATAAGGATGTCAGCGCCAGTAGCACGAGTCTCGATTTCGTGACAGATGGTCTCGCCATCCATGTTGAATTCGATCATGTTCTTTTTGGCCTTGGCGGTAGCTTTTTGGACGGCACTAGTCACGTCGCTACCCTTAGCCACGCCGATGCCGACTTTATTTTTATGATTACCCATGACAACTAGGGCTTTAAAGCGCATCCGGCGGCCACCTTTGACGGTGCGGGAGACGCGATCGATATTAATAGTGACGGTGTCAAACTCTTTGGGCGCGGCGTCTTGATTGCGATTGCGATCACGGCGATTGTTGCGACGTGGCATGGCGCGGCCGCTAATGTCTCTTTGAACTTTACCAGCAGCGGTGCGGTCGTTCATTTTGAGAGTGCCAGATTTGTTGACTACCTGTGCAGTTTTATCAGAATCTGCCATTAGAACTCCAATCCTTCCTTGCGGGCGGCTTCTGCGAGCGCAGACATCCTACCTGCATATAATTTTGCACCACGGTCGAAGACGACGGTCTTGATATTAGCTTTTTTGGCTTTGTCGGCGATTTCTTGGCCGATTTTGGCGGCTAAATCAGTTTTGTTTCCGCTTGGTTTAGTACCAACGGTAGTGGCATAAACAAGAGTGGTTCTAGCGTCATCATCGATGATTTGGGCGGTGATATGTTTGTTGCTAATATGGACACTCAGGCGAGGGCGCTCAGCAGTGCCATGGATCTTTGCGCGAGTGCGCTTTGCACGAAATACGCTATTCATTATTTCTTTCCTGCCTTTCCTGCCTTACGAATGATTACTTCGTCGACATACTTGATGCCTTTGCCTTTGTATGGCTCTGGCTTCTTGAGAGCGCGAATCTCAGCGGCGACTTGACCGACTTGCTGCTTATCGATGCCGCTAATGGTGATGGTCATTTTGTCGGTTTTAAGCTCGACGCCTTCGGGAGCTTTGTATTTGACGGGGTGAGAAAAGCCTAAGGCCATCTCGATCTCTTTTGGTCCACCACTGAGGCGGAAACCGACGCCGTTGATTTCGAGCTTTTTTTCGAAGCCTTTGGTAACACCGAGTACGGCATTATTGAGCAATGCACGTTGGAGACCGTGCCAGGCGCGAGACTTTGGCTCGTCGTCGACACGAGTAACGGTGAGTACATTGCCGTCAATATTGACATTGACGTTTTCTTGAAGCGGAACAGTGAGTGAACCCTTAGGCCCTGCGACAGTAATATCTTTGTCGCCGACCGTGATTGTCACTCCCGCCGGAATATTGATGGGTTGTTTTCCGATACGACTCATATTTTCCCTTCTTAAACTAATATTCTTTTTATTTTAGCATAGATTGCCCAGAATGACAAGGGGTGAAAGAAGACTTGGGATAGAAAATAGACTGAGCGGTAAAATACGGTAAAATTTAAACTATACTTTAGAGCTTGATGAAAGTTTGATAGTGGTAGAGCAAGAGAGATCTCTAAAGCGCACTTTAGAGTTTTACGAAGACCTAATAGAAGTGAGGCTAAAGAAAGCTCTAAACAATGTAGAGCTTGGAGGAGTGGAGATTCTTTGGCGGGAAGGGCAATTTTGCGATAAAAACCAACAAAAATACTCTCATTGCCGAGAGCATTTTTGTTGGAAATTCTAGTAAACTTTTATGAGAATCTCGCCACCAAGATGCTGTTTCTTGGCTTCGCGGCCGGTCATAATACCCTTGCTAGTACTAATAAGAACAATGCCGCGACCAGATTTAATTACTGGGATTTCTTCTACGCTGGTGTAGACTCTACGACCAGGCTTGGAAATCTTGGTAATTTCGGTAATGCGGGCGGGCACACCCTCTTGATTAATGACAATGTGAAGGGTGCCGCGAGGCTCGCCAGCTTCGACTTCGCAGGATTCGAGATAACCAGCATCCTGCAAGGCTTCGGCAATGGCAAGCTTGAGCTTGCTAGTAGGGATGCGAACTTCGTTCTTCCCAACCATGATAGCATTGCGAATGCGGGTGATAAGATCGGCGATTTGATCAGTTGATTGTAATGACATAT
>CAYUCN010000049.1:0-5535 GCA_964443395.1 uncultured Candidatus Saccharibacteria bacterium
GCGCGCGGTTCGGGACTGCGAGGTCGTGAGTTCAAGTCTCATCACCCAGACCAGAATACATCATGATGATCATTGTAACGTTGAGTATTACAACGCCATAAACTTAGGTCTATCACTTACGTTGGGTCATGATGAGTTGATATTGCAATTCGTTTTTGCTATAATTACGTAAATAAGGAGGATGTGTGGCACAAGCAGCAAAGAAAAAACCGTCAAAGAACAGTAATATGATTCGTTGGATCGCATTTTTGCTGTTAGTACTCGTGTTCCTTGGTATTTTTACCTCTGCCATGTCTCCATCCGGCAAAATTGAAGAAGTTCCACTCTCCGATGTCATCGCGCGCGCCAACGACGAGAACGGCAACATCCAAAAAATCACCGTAGAAGGCAGCGACCTTAAGATTACTCTCAAGGGCGACGATCGCTACTCTCAGATTTCCCGTAAAGACCCGTCAGGCACTCTCTATGAGCAAGGTTTAATTGATCAATGTGCAGCGCTTAATGGTGAAGAACTTTCTCAGTGCCAAGCTAAGTATCCCGAGATCGAGTATAAAGAAGCCTCTTCTTTTTGGAGCTATGCCGTCGACATCCTTATTATTGGCATACCTATTCTAATTGTTATTCTGTTCTTTAGTTCTATGATGCGCCAAGCCCAATCCATGAATAATCAATCCATGGGCTTCGGCAAAGCCAAGGCTAAATTATATGGTCCAGACAAGAAAAAAGTTTTATTCTCTGACGTAGCCGGCAACGAGTCCGCCAAACAAGACCTTGCCGAAATTGTGGATTTTCTCAAAGAGCCTAAGAAATATGAGAAGTTAGGTGCTAAGATCCCCCGCGGCGTCTTACTAGCGGGCGATCCTGGTACCGGTAAGACTCTCATGGCGCGTGCTGTCGCCGGCGAGGCCTCTGTGCCATTCTTCAGTATTTCTGGCTCCGAGTTTGCCGAAATGTTCGTAGGTGTAGGCGCCTCTCGGGTCCGTGACCTCTTTGCTAAGGCCAAAAAGAACGCCCCGTCTATCATCTTCATCGACGAAATCGATGCCGTCGCACACAAACGTGATGCTCGCGGGGGTGCTGGTCGCGAAGATGAGCAGACTCTCAACCAAATCCTTGTTGAGATGGATGGCTTTGACAACGATTCAGGAGTTATCGTAATTGCTGCCACTAATCGCGTTGATATGCTGGATAAGGCTCTGCTACGTCCAGGTCGGTTCGATCGGCATGTCAACGTTACTCTGCCAGAACGTAAAGATCGTCTAGAGATTCTCAAGGTTCATTTCAAAAATAAACCCACTGAGAAAGACGTCGACCTTGACGCGCTCGCCGCTAAAACCGCTGGTAGCGCTGGCGCAGATCTTGCCAATATCGCGAACGAAGCTGCCATCACGGCTGCCCGCGAAGGTCATGAGAAGATTACCAACGGCGACCTCACAGAAGCTTTTGAGCGTGTTGCCATCGGCCCGGAGCGCAAGAGTAAAGTCATGAATGACCATGAACGCAAAGTCACTGCCTATCACGAAGCTGGTCATGCTATTGTCGGCCACGTTCTCCCCGATTCCGATCCTGTTCACAAAGTCACCATTATTCCACGCGGACGCACTGGCGGTGTTACCTGGTTTCTCCCCCCAGAAGATCGCAGTTATAAGAGTATTTACGAACTTAAAGATATTTTGGCTCGCGCTATGGGTGGACGTATTGCTGAGAAGCTCATCTTTGGTGAGGATGCCATTACTACCGGAGCGTCATCCGATCTAAAAAATGTTGCTGAATTGAGTAAAGAAATGATCGTCGAAGAAGGCATGGGTACACAGACCCGCCACTTAGTCTACCCCGATCAGAGCACTGGCTATTATACAATTACAACTAGTAAACCGTATTCAGAAAAGACCGCCGAACTTATCGATCAAGAAGTTAAACAGCTCTCCGACGAAGCCGCTAAGCGTGCCGAGGATGTGTTACGCGCTAATAAACCAGTTCTTGATCGCCTAGCTGCAGCACTTCTAGAACACGAAACTTTAGAAGAAAAAGATCTCGAGCCACTACTGAAAGATGCAAAATTGCCCGCTACGGCAAAATTACATCAATAAAACAAACTATTTGGTGGCGTCATAGTTTTGGCGTCACCAAAGCTTTTCTCTATAAAAATACAAAAGTATGATATAATCAAACTATGCCCGGATGGCGGAATTGGTAGACGCGCTAGCTTCAGGTGCTAGTCTAAGCAATTGGGTGCAGGTTCAAGTCCTGTTCCGGGTACCAGTACCGCAGATAGCCTTTAAGGCTATTTTTGCTAAGTCATCTGCACTACGCGAACTTTTAACAGCTCATTTGCACATTTCTTTGCGCTCACTTTTGATAACACGTCAAAATTCAGCCAACAGCCAATCACGATCTGTAAAGAACCGGTATAAGCACAGAAAGTCCTATCGCTTACTTCCGAACTTACTAAGTTAGTACGATGCTGTGAGATCATCTTACTCAAAAGATAGTGGTCTGCACCTTGGTGAACAGCTAAGAAATACTCCTGATGCTTCAGCACATATAATGTTAACAAGCCAAAGAATACGTCGCGCCTAGTATCTCGATGCACGCTACAGCAAAAGTCTTCGTTTAAAGTGTCTTCATATTTAGCTTTCGCACTACTCAGGTTTAGATGATGTGCATAAAAAGTCGGCAGAGAAATTCCTGCCGCTTCACATATTTCTGAGATCCTTACATCTAACCGCCGTTCCGATATATTTTTACATATGGCCGCACGGATCGCCTGTTCGTTATTGCAATAACGTTGATTTGGTTGTGTAATGGCCTCCGCACGTAATGGCTTTTGGGTACTAGAAAATAATGGTGCTTCCATAGCTCTCCTTAAATGCTAAACTAGCTCAACGCTAACAAGGAAGAGCTATTCTTTTATATCCCAAAACTATACCATATATTACGTTAAAAGGCAACGTCTTTTTAAGAAATTTTATAACATTCCAGATAAACATAGTTAATCACAGTTGCTAAAAAGCTCAAGTTGCAGTATAATATAAGTAAGTATTTTGCAAAATGTTAAACCTAGAGGGAGAAAGATATGTCCGGACATAGTAAATGGGCTACTACTAAACGCCAAAAAGCCGTAGTCGACGCCAAACGTGGCGCTCTGTTCACAAAAATCGCTAATCAAATCGCTATTGCTGCGCGTTCTGGTACTGATCCAAACATGAATCCATCCTTAGCTATGGTCCTAGAAAAGGCTCGCCAGGCTAATATGCCCAAAGTTAACATTGAGCGTGCCATCGCCCGCGTCGCAGACAAAAGTGCTGCCGCCCTCATCGAAGAGACCTACGAAGCTTATGGTCCTGGCGGTGTTGGCATTATTATTGAAGTTGCCACCGACAATAAAAATCGCACTATGCCTGAGGTACGCAATACCCTCTCTAAGAATGGCGGCCGCATGGCCGATCCTGGCTCGGTTATGTTCCAGTTTGCTCGCAAGGGTTGGATAGAGGTGTCGGAAAACGGTGAAGATGCTATGATGACCGCCCTCGACTGCGGCGCCGAAGACGTCGACGACGGCGAAGAGGGAATGATTATCTTAACTGCTCCTAGTGACCTCATGAAAGTGCGTCAAAATTTACTTGATCACAATCTCACGGTTACTACGGCTGAGTTGCGCTATGTACCTACCAGCAACATTGCTATCGAAGGCGTGGATGCCGAGAAATTGGAGAAATTGCTTGACGCACTAGACGACCTTGACGACGTCACTGCTGTGCATACTAACGCTGAGTAGGATCAATACAAAAATCCTTAGCGCTGCTGATTTTACTGAAGTATGAGGTATCTAATCGCATGGTTAAGGACAGCATATTACCACATGATACAATAAACCAATTGTCGTTCAGGGAAAATTATTATATAATAAATATACTGTTAGAGTGTTTTACCTTTGTGTTACGACAGCTCTACACGGCAGAGAAAAATTTGCATTTCTATTCTCGGTGTGCTACAATAAAAAGCGGAAGGGTGGCCGAGTGGTTGATGGCACTGGTCTTGAAAACCAGCAGGTTAATAGCCTCGCAAGTTCGAATCTTGTCCCTTCCGCCAAGCTCTATAAGAACAGACCCTGAAGAGGTCTTTTTTATAGAGCTTGATTAGAGGACAAGAAACTTTATTTACTCACGGTTCTAGATATAACGAGAATCAGATTTTATATAATGAAAGTTGCATGATATAATTATTTTTATGACTAATAGATCTTCTAGACCTCAGGCTTTATCGAACGCTGCAATAAAAAACATAGGCTTCCAACGTCGAAATAATCAACTGCCGGATGACAGCTATCGAAGGAGAATGTACTACAAATGGTTTACGCAGGAGCAACCAAGTAGAATGACCGTTACACCAATTAGGGATGTTCCAGGCCGCTTGCATGATAATTACAGCAACGAGACGTAAAATCTTACCTAGGCTTTTTAGGCGTACACTCCTAAGAATTTATGATAAAATATAATATAATATAAGCTTGCATGAAAACTTATTGCTAATCCAATGCTTAACTTTAAATAAAATTTAAACATTTTCATGAAAGGAAAGCACCATGGCAATTGAACTCAATGATTTACTTAATCTGACGGAGACGGAGATAGCTCGGTCTAAATGTCGTTTTATGGTGCCGTCAGAGCGCATAGATTTTGATCCGCGTAAGAACGTAACAACTCAAGAAGAGCGTGATTTTACCAATCTTACTAACCTCGTCTGGCAGTCAGAAAAGAAAATGTATTTTCATAACGGAGACTTGGTAATTGGTTTCATGCGGTTGCACCATGATGAATGGCTTCTCACTGGAGTGCTTGAAATTTTAGACGAAAATAGCTATAATCAGCCAGCCAAGGCTAAATATGTTGATAAATGTCGCAAGTTCGAATTTCGGACAGTGGTAAAATTTCACAATAATTCTCAGAACTGTGTGCGCAATGCAGGTGGCATCTTGCCAACCTTAGAGGTTCTAGAAATTTGGCGTCCAGATAAAACTATCAACGAGCAACGGTTCGAGGGGTACGAGAACATCAATCTCAGCTGGCCTGAACTAAAAATTGCTTTATCTCGTGATGATTGGAGAACTGCTTTAAAAAATCAAAAAGGTGTCTACTTAATTACTGACACAAAAACCAATAAACGCTACGTCGGCTCAGCGTATGGCCAAGAAATGCTATTAGGACGTTGGTCGGCTTACGTAGAGAATGGTCACGGCGGGAATCAGGCATTAATCAAATTGATTGAAAATGAAGGTTTTGACTATGTTAAAAATAATTTTCGCTATACACTCCTTGAAATCTATCGCTCAACCGTCAATGATGACGACATTATTGAGAGAGAAAGCTATTGGAAGAATATCTTACTTACCCGCAAGTTTGGCTACAACGAGAATTAGTCTCCGAGACAGTCTACGCAATCTGCTATACATGAGTCATGCTATCATAATGTGCAACCCTCATCCTCTCCTCCTACTTAAGTATAGGAAAAGGTATAATTATCTAGCGACACAGC
>CAYUCN010000050.1:0-5421 GCA_964443395.1 uncultured Candidatus Saccharibacteria bacterium
AGCCACGAAATCCCTAAACATGATTATTCAGGAAAATCATGCCGCCACCAAGGCTTACCTCTATTATACCACACACCTACGCCTCTGCCTACCCCAAATCTCAAAAGCCACCACACAGCAGCGCCAAAATCCTACAAAGTACAAATCCAGCCACAAAGTACATAATCCCCGCAAAGTATCAATCCACTCACAAAGTGTCCCCCTATCCCACCAAATGCACCAACCAGTCAAACGCCCCCAAGATCCCGTTTATTGCTCCATTCATAATATTAGATAGCACTCCTGGCATCAATACTACCAAGAAAATCACTAGAATCATCCCTACCGAACCTTCCATCTTCTCCATCACCTCTCGTACCCCATCCGGCGCCAAAGCATATAGCACTCGCGACCCGTCCAGCGGCGGTATCGGTATCAGGTTAAAAATCCCAAATCCCAGATTTACCATCACCACTTCCGCAATAATCAAGCTCCACAAATTCCCTGCAAAGTATAACGTTCCATTCATCACTCCTATCGCCCCCGTCCAATACCCCAAGAGGAACCCAATCAGCGCCAAGATAAAATTCGTCAACGGCCCCGCCACCGCCACCAGCGCCATCCCCCAAGCTCCATGTTTTAGATTCCGTGTATCTACCGGCACCGGCTTTGCTCCGCCAAAAATCGGCCCGCCCGTCAAGAACATCACTACTGGTATCAAAAACGACATCACCGGATCCAAATGCTTCAACGGATTCAGCGTTAGTCTCCCATCTTGTTTTGCTGTGTCATCCCCCAACCAATACGCCACCACGCCATGCGCCAGCTCATGCAGTACCATCGAGAACAACACTACCAGCAGTATCACTACCAAACGCAAAATACTCTCCCCGTTCATCATCCTCCTAAGTTAGAGCAATCACTTCTAGCGCCACCGGCAAAGCATCTTTATTCTTTAGCTTATATTTCTTCTCCGCTCGTGGTGTTAGCTTCAGCTCCGTCACCATTCCGTCCACATTTCCCATCGCTATCACCACCTTCGGCTCTACTTCACGCACCGCCCGCACCGAGCTCGTACATAATACATCACTCACCCCTAACTCATCCAGCATTGCCGCTTCCTCGTTATCGCCAATGATACCAATATGCACGTTTCCCACCACCGCTTCATACACCGTCCTGTCTTTCGTCTTCCCTACCGCTAAGCCACGGATTGCCACATCTCCTATCTCATATTCTCCTGGACCTTCTATCTTCCCCACGCTCAAGTTTGCATCAATCGTTTCGTCCGCCACGTTAAACTTAATGCTCGTCCGCTTCGTCGTTAAAATAATTTCATCCGGATTTTTGCATTCTATTTCAAACATTTTACCTCCTTACACTACCTTTATACTTCCGCCATCGGATCGGCTTTTACAATTCCTTCTGGATCATACAACTCAGATATTTCCGCGTCTTCCAAAATCCCCATCACAAATCGGTCTTTTACGCTTAATCGGTACAAATAATCATCCCGTCCTAAAATCACATAATTCAGCGGCTTTCCTTGCTTCTTCTCTACCACTTCCGCCCAGCGCGTCAATTTCTTCGTTTTATCATCACCAATTAGCAACAAATCCACTCCATCCTGCCCCGGTGCTCGGTTAAACAGTGCCATCGCCCGCAAATATCGCGCCACTGGCTTGATATACTCATCCCAGCTATTCGACGGTCTCCGTTTAATCTCTTGCACCTTCGTCGCCGCCACTGCTTTATGCGGAGAAAACATTTCTTGGAAAGCATGTGCAAACGGATGCTTCATATTCGCCACATAATATACTTTATTATCAAATGTCTCACATCTAATTACCCCTATACTCTCCAAATTCATCAATTCCCGCCGTACCGAGTTAATCTGTTCCTCTATAATTCTTGTAATCTCGCGCACGTAAAAAGATTTATTCGTATTAGAAAAGAACAACTCCAACAGCTTCGCTCGAGTTTTTGATCCGAACAATTTTTCTATAGGAGCATTATTTTCTTTACTCATCTTGTATACATTTTACCACGTACTCCCCTACTTCCGCAAGAGGCAACCACACAATTTTTTTGTTCCTTTTAAACCACGTTACCTGCCTCTTTGCCAAATGCCAATCGTCATATACCGCCAATTCTTTCGCTTTTTCTAAGTCATACTCGCCCTGCAAATACCCCCACGCAAACTGATAAATGTCACTCTTCATTGCCTGGCTTCCCCACCCATATTTTTGTACTAGTTTTTTAGTCTCATCGTACAGCTCTTGAGCAAATAATTTGTTCACTCTCTCTGTTATTCTCCATCTTAATTCTGCTGTATCAGTTTTTATTCCCACGAGTAAATAATTTGTACTCATCTCCTCTCGGTCTTGCTGGCTCCGCTTTACTTCTGTATTAAATTTATAATCATACACCAACGCATCAATATACAGACCCGTCCCGCCTACAATTATCGGCAAATTTCCTCGTGCTTTTATCTCTTCAATCTTTCCTTCTGCATATCGCTTCCAATCCGCCACCGTAAACCTCTCCCCTGGCTCTACCAAATCTATCCCCCAATGCGATACCCCCTGCTGTTCTTCCGGCAATGGCTTCGCCGTCCCTATATCCATTCCTTTATAAATCGCCCGCGAATCCGCCGAAATAATCTCCGCCCCCGCATACCCCCCTAACTGCTTCTCCGCCACCTCCTGCGCTATCCTAATCGCCGCTCCGGTCTTTCCCGAAGCGGTCGGCCCCAAAATCACCACTGTCTTATCAAATCTCATCTTTTAGACCACATTACCAAACCCCGCACCCCTATCTTAAGAAGTCTCCGCAACAATCACTACTAACTCTACAAGAGTTATCAGCACTAAAGCCCAATTCGCCGCCAATATCACCTTAGTATCCGCTCGTAATTTTTCCAACGGAAATCCTTTTCGCATTATCCTAGCACAAACCGCTATAAGTTTTACTATACCAGCTCCCCAAATCAACACACCAAATGGGAACACTAGAAAAAGACCGTATATATTAGCTTCAGCTTTCACTCCATGTATCAAATACTCAAACATCAGCAAAGTCCATTTTATGAACGTATACCCCAAAAGTATCGCAACCGTCGTAACCCCTCTCTGTACTCTATCAAGCTGTTTCTCCGCCTGCCGCTGCCGCTCGTCCTTCACCTCGCCAGAGTCCTCGACACCGTCTATCCGCACTACCTTATTTTTATCGGCAAAATCACGCGCATCATCCACTATCGTTTCTCCGCCCTACCCCTAATGAACTCCGCCAAATCCTCTAATTTCACCTTCTCTTCACCATCACGCAAGCGTACACTTACTTCCCCCGCTTCTTCATCTTTCTGCCCCAAGATGATCACCATCGGGATCTTCAGCGAAGTCGCCTTCTTAATCTTCTTTCCTAGCGAATCATCCGACAAATCCAGCGAATACCGCAACTGGTTATGCACAATCGGCTCTTCCAGCTCAATTCCCTTTAGTACGTCCTCAACCTTGCGCGCATAATCTTCTGCCTCCGACGAAACCGTCAAAATCCTCACCTGTTCCGGCGCGCACCACAGCGGGAACCATCCCGCCGTATGCTCTATAAACACACTCATAAACCTCTCTATTGAGCCAATCAACGCACAATGCACCATTATCGGTGTCTTCTTGCTCCCATCCGCATCCGTATATTCTAGCCCAAATCTCTTCGGCATCGCGTAGTCTAGCTGCACCGTCGCCAGCTGCCACTCTCGCCCTAGCGCGTCCACCGCCATAAAGTCCATCTTCGGCCCATACATCGCCGCCTCCCCCAAGCCAATGTAGTACTCCATCTTAAACTTCTTCGCCATCCGTTCAATCGAGTTCTGCGCCTTCTCCCACATCTTCTTATCGCCAATGTAGCCTTCGTCCCCCTCGCGGAAGCTCAAGCGCAATTTCAGTTTCATATCCACGCGCCTATATAAATCTTTTGCGCTCTCAATCAACTCGCCAAACACCTGCTCTACCTGATCTTCCGTACAAAACACGTGCGAATCATCCTGCGTAATCGCCCTCACCCGCGACAGGCCCCCTAATTCACCTTTGCGCTCATCCCGGTACACCATCGTCGTCTCTAGATACTTCACCGGCAGCTCTTTATAAGACCTTGGCGCACTCGCAAAAATCTGACTATGATGCGGACAGTTCACCGGCTTCAGCGCCAATTCATCACCGCTCTCCAAGCTAATAAATTTCAGTAATTCTGGGAACTTCTCATAATGCCCTGAAGTTTTATAGAGGTCTACATTCGCAATATGCGGAATACATACCTTCCGGTAGCCACACCGTACCCGGTATCCCTGCGCAAACTCATTCAGCATCTCTCGCAAGATCGTCCCTCTCGGCGTAAACAACGGCAATCCCGCCCCTACCAGTTCTGAGTTACAGAACAAATCTAGTTCCTTCCCCAGCTTCCGGTGGTCACGTTTCTTTGCCTCTTCTTGTTGCTCTAAATACGCCTTCAGCTCTTCTTCCGTCGGGAACGCCACCCCATAAATCCGCGTCAGCATCTCCCGCTTCTCATCTCCTCGCCAATACGCCCCCGCGATCTTCTCCAGCTGGAAAGCCTTTATTTCCTTCAAATCATCTACATGCGGCCCCTTGCACAAGTCTATAAACAAAATCTTCCCCTGCGGATCCACTAAATCATAAAAGCTAATCGTCTCTCCCTCAGGCAAATCATTAATCAATTCTACCTTATACTTCTGATGATTATCCTCAGCCCACTTTAGAGCCTCCTCCCGCGAAGACTCCCTCCGTGTCATCTTGCATCCCCGTGCAATAATTCCCCGCATCTTCTTCTCAATCTTTTTCAGATCCGCATCAGAAACTTTCTCTCCACCGAAATCAATATCATAATAGAACCCATGCTCTATCGCTGGCCCTATCCCAAAAGCTGTTGTCGGGTAAAGCTCCCGTACTGCCGCCGCCAAAACATGGCTTAAGCTGTGTCGCATCTTCTCTACTTGTTCGTCCATGGCTTTACCCTTTCTCTGTTTTATCAATACTACCCCTCCATTATACCACACAACCTCACTATTCACAGAAATTTCCAATCCTTCAAATCTCAAAATGCTCTTGCTTTTTCATCAAAAATGTGCTATACTAACAGTAATGGGGCTAATTTAGCTCTGCACATTACATAGCTAGCCGTACCTCGTGCGAGCTACTGGAAAGTTGGTAAAAAATGAGCCTAAAATTCTCCCACAAAACCTGCAACACCATCATCTACGACTACTACCTCAATTTCTACAAGCGTTAACCTCTACCGCCCCGTTGGGGCGGTTTTCTCATCACCTGAATAAGAATCAAAGAGTTTAAGACCGGTGCTTAAATCAAGCGCAAATCGGTCTTGTTCCATAATCTCAGATAGCAGACAACAAAAAAGAATAGTGTTACG
>CAYUCN010000051.1:0-5390 GCA_964443395.1 uncultured Candidatus Saccharibacteria bacterium
TCGTGGCTCATTTCCGTGGAAATGTCGCATAAGATTTTACCCACCTTGTATATACTACAGGGAAAACATCGCCCCGAGGCTCCTTAATAGCGGATATTGCTTTGTCAGTGGCTCCACTCTCAGTCGCCGTACTTGTAGTGCGTCTCCTTCCGCGGTTTGCCACTTCCGCGCACTATCTCACTGTTAAGTCACTGCTAGGTACCTTAGTAGGCTTTGAGGAAATGTCAAGGATGCTTTGTCGAAGAAAATACCAATCTGGCGAATTTTGATGGGCTTCGATGGTGATTTTGCGCGTTGTTTTGCTATTAAATATCTGAGCGGGATTTGAGAGGTATAGTAGTTTATGGTGAGTTTGTTCAGGGAATGAGTTGACCATAAATTATTAAAATTAAGATTTATTTAGGTAAAATTTGTGAAACAACGTATACGAGTAGCTGGCATAGTGCAGAGGGGAGCAGAAGTGCTAATTATGAAAAAGGCGCAGGGTAGGGTGGACGGGGCGCCGGTTTGGGAGCTGCCGACGGGGAAGATTAAATTTGGTGAACAGCCAGAAGAGGCGATGGACCGGATGCTGGAAGAGTATCTGGGCGTGGAAGAGCCGGAGAAAATTACCTTGAAAGATGTGATTACTTTTTTGGCGCCGCAAGGGTCGAGCCAACTGAGTAATTTATATATAATATATATGGTGCAGCTGAGCGATAAGGTGAAACTAGTACCACAAGAGCGATATACGGCGTATAAATATATTAAGCTGGATGAGTTATCTGGATATCATCTAGATGAGGCGAGCTTGATCGCGCTAGAGATAGAAGGCCGGGATAATGCAAAATCGTCGGTATATAAGACGGTGGCGAATAGTGCGACGGTATATGTGGATGGTTGTAGCCGGGGTAATCCAGGGCCGGCGGGAGTCGGCTATCATATTGTGGGGCCGAATGGGGAGGTACTGGCGTGTGGCGGGCAGTTTATTGGGTTTGCGACGTCGCGAGTGGCGGAATACTATGCGTTGAAAGTGGGGTGCGAGAAGGCAATAGAATTGGGGCTGAAGTCGGTAAGGTTTGTAGGTGATAATTTGATGATGATGAACCAGATGAATGGTATCTATAAAGTAAAGAACAGAGATGTTTTGCCGATCTATGATAGCATTAGGGAACTATTGAAGCAGTTTGATGCATGCGCTTTTATCCACGTAGCGCGTGAGCAAAATGCGAAGGCGGACAGGGAGGCAAACGAGGCGGTGGATCGGCAGTTTGAGGGATAAGGGACTTTTAGGGGAGGTAAGTTTTTGTTGGCGTGCTTGTGAGAGTACATTTTTGACTTGAAGATTTTGGGGCTAGGCAAAAAATAAAAAATGTGAGACAATGAGAGTGTCGAGTACTTGCGTAAGCGAGTAAAAAATAAAGCTCAAGTAATAACTAGTGTCATCATGGCCCTCGTTATCATTTACTTGAGCGCGAGGACTCGACCCATGATGGCACTATTTTTAGTGATAATGGGTAACTCGCGCGTGATAAGACGGCTATAGATAACGATGGTCGGATGTGCTGTTTTTGTTGCTCTGAAAACTAAATTTGGTGCCCTCGGAATAAATATATTTATTACAAAAGGAGGGCAAGTATGCGCCAAATAAAATATAATAATCATAAATTGAGATTTGATAAGCTATTTTATCATTATGTTCCAATTGGCTGCATGCTTGCTCTACTTTTATTAAACATCATAATCATAAACCCTACGATAAACTCTAATACCTATGCTTTAAATGCTTTCAGTAAAGAAAATAATGTTAATACAAATAACAGTAATGATGCTGGCGCTAGCATTAATAGTGATATCAGCAACAATAATGTCAATAATATTAGTAATGAAGGTAATACGGACAATACAAGCAGTGATAATGAAGATGGCTATATAGTATATGATGTAGATGAGAATATTGATGTAAATGATAGTGAATCTGGTATAGCTCCATTAGCCGATCTAACTACAGACGGAGTAACACTAGTCTGGAATAGTAGTGATGATCCGATACAATCTACCTATGGTGATAGTAGTACAGTACTATATAGATACAATAGGTTTAATGTTACAGCAGACAATATAAAACAATACCAAATCCTAGCTAATGTAGTAGATAATGCTAATGGTAGTAATGGTAATAAGTTAATTGGCTATACTAGTACGGATAGTACTATCCAGAATGGTAGTAGTATTGATGCGATTAGTAATAGTAACGGCATTGTAGGTAAGGATTTAACATCTACTACTACTTCACAATGGGGCTATGCCATAGCTGATGGTGAAGTGACTAGTGAAGCTAGTCTGGCTAACCTTACCTACAAAGCCGTACCGGCTGCATCTAGTAGTACTAGTGGTAAAACCGAAGCCGTAACTAGCCTTAATAACCGAGCCTTTACTATTGCCTTTGCGGCTAACATAGCTGATGATAAGCCGGCCGGGAGCTACAGAACTAATGTGGAGGTATCTGTGGTAGTGGAGCCTAAACCGCTTACTGCCAAATGGAGCAATGGTCTAGATAGCGGCATTACATATATGCAAGAAATGACTGGTGCAGTATGTGAGCAAGTATCCACTCCAGCTGCATCAGAAACTAATGTGCCCACGTTAACCCTACGTGATAGTAGAGTAACTAGTGAGTCAGAGCCAGGATACCAGTATACTATAGCTAGACTAGCCGATGGGAATTGCTGGATGACACAAAACCTTAAACTAGTAGACAAAACTATAACTTCTACCGATTCAGATGTTACTAGTGATTTTACTATTCCCGCTTCCAATGCCTATGGATTTACGAAATCCAATCAAAATCAACCTAAAGCATACCTTGATTCAACTTATGGCGGATACTACAACTGGTATACTGCTACGGCTGGTACGGGAGATGCTAGTATAAAAAGTGGCAATGCACCTAGTAGTATATGTCCTAAGGGTTGGCAATTGCCTACTAGTAATAATACCGACGCTAAACAAAAATCCTTTGGCGGACTCACCACGGCTTATAATATAAGCAATGATGAAGCAGGTAGCACTAAGTTACGATCAGCTCCACTTAATTTCATTTATGGCGGGTACGTCAGTAGCTCCCCGAGCGATGCTGGCTCCGGCGGCTGCTATTGGTCTTCTACGGCTACCAGTTCTACCATCGCTTACAGCTTGTACTTCCTTAGTAGCATCGTTGAGCCGTCCAACTCCTACAACGTCTACCGCTTCTACGGTTTCTCCGTCCGCTGCGTCGCTAAGTAAGTGATGGTTTTTGAGGATGGTCTATCGGCAAAAAGTTAGAAGAATTTTTAATTTCTCGGAAAGTTTTTGCCGATAGGGCATTGTTTACCTCTGTTATTGGCAAAATGCTATCGGCAAGAAAGTAAGGGAGTTTTTGCAAAACTTGGGGAATTTTTGCCGATAGACGGTTTGGTATGAATTGATGGGCGAGATGTGAAAATAAATATGGATTGTAGATTGGGGACTGGAATTTGCAATGGGTGGGGATTTGTGATACAATATAGGGGAGCTTGAAAGGCAATCGCTTGGGAGTCCAAGAGGAAAGTCCGGGCCGCACATGGCATGACAGTCGCTAACGGCGACCGCCCGTAAGGGTAGGGAAAGTACCACAGAGACTTATACTGCCAGTATAATATATTGGTAACGGTGAAAAGAGTGAGGTAAGAGCTCACAGCAAGGCATGGTGACATGCCTTGGGGGCAAACCCTGTCAGCGGCAAGGAGTGCTAGATACCTTAGCCAGAGGATGCACGCTCACCGCTTGAGCTAGATAGCAATATCTAGACTAGATAGATGATTGCCGGCTTGCTCGAGAGAGCAGGCTACAGAACCCGGCTTATTGATAGCTTTGAGGGCTTCTTCTCCTAGAGAGGGAGCCCTTATGTGTATGTTTATGCAACATTCTTTGTGTTCATAGATTCTAGAATAGCTTGGTGACGGTTTGTAAAAATATTGTACAAAAATAAGTAGCTTGGTTTAGACTAAGCTACTTATTTTTAAAATAGTGTTCAATATACGATATGTGAGACTATTTGATGAGGCCTTTTTTCTTCAAAGTGCGAAGAGTGGAGGCGGCTACGTTGACTTTGACTTTTTTGCCGTCAACAATTAAAGTCTTTTTCTGGACATTAGGCTTGAAGACTTTGCGAGTCTTGCGTTGGGAGAATGATACGTTGTGACCGTACATTTTGCCTTTGCCAGTGATTTCACAAACGGCCATTATTTAGACTCCTTCACGGTATTTACGATTGCTTTAAATGCGTCGGGCTGGCTGACGGCTAACTCGGCAAGAATCTTGCGATCGATAGTAGTGCCGTTTTTCTTAAGGCCAGCCATGAGCTGCGAGTAGGATAGACCAAGCTCACGGGAAGCATTGTTGATACGAGTGATCCATAGGGCGCGGAGGTCACGCTTGCGGGTGCGACGGTCGCGATATGAATAACGTAAAGATTTGATAACACCTTGCTTGGCTAAACGGAAGCTGCGGGTGCGGTAATGCTGCATGCCCTTGGCAGAATTGAGGATCTTCTTGTGCTTAGCACGAGCAGGAACGCCACGTTTTACTCTCATGATTAAACTCCTAATGCAGTCTTAACGTTTTTCTTGATTTTGCCGTTTACAAAAGCAGCAGTTTTCATGTTGCGCTTGCGGGCTTTGGATTTTTTGGCAAGGATGTGATTACCGTAGGCACGTTCACGAGCGATTTTACCTGATCCGGTAATTTTGATACGCTTAGCGGTGCCTTTATGCGTTTTTAACTTTGGCATATAGGTTTCCTTTAAGTTATTGATCAGCTATATGTGATATATATTGTATATGGTTAGCTAATCGGTTGATATTAAAAGTGCGATCAGGGAATCGTGGAAGTAGGAAATTACTTCTTCCGTATTCCGACTGATAAGTTGCGTCCGGCAAATTGAGTTTTGCCTTCTTGGACGAATTCGCATTCCTCACCGATTTTAGTGAGGATCTTGGTAAGCATTTCTTGACCAAGCTCTTTGTGAGCCATTTCGCGGCCACGGAAGATAATCATAATCTTAACGCGGTCACCGTTTTCAAGGAATTCTTTGATTTTGCGAACTTTGATGTTAAGGTCGTTGTCGCTGATTTTGAGGCCAATCTTCATAGTTTTGAGCTCGGATTGTTTTTCGCGAGCTTTTTTACGGTTTTTGGCTTCTTCTTTCATCTTCTGATATTGGTATTTGCCCCAGTCGATGACTTTGACAACGGGCGGATCGGCGTTAGCTGCGATTTCAACTAAGTCTACTCCTTGTTCTCGGGCGATCATCTGCGCATCGCGACTAGACATAATGCCTAGCTGCTCTCCATTAGCTCCAATTACGCGGACAGAAGGGTAACGGATTTCAC
>CAYUCN010000052.1:0-5122 GCA_964443395.1 uncultured Candidatus Saccharibacteria bacterium
CTTCATAACTTAAGCATAAACTACTCATTTTTATTGTCAATTGAGAAACAAGACCATCATTAAGCATAAGCATTGACATTTCTACTGACCTGTGGTATAATGGTAGTATGAACATCGCAATTTTATCGAATGGTGACGGTAAT
Organism: uncultured Candidatus Saccharibacteria bacterium; assembly: GCA_964443395.1. GTDB lineage: Bacteria > Patescibacteriota > Saccharimonadia > Saccharimonadales > Saccharimonadaceae > Nanosyncoccus. Next base: position 144 of record CAYUCN010000052.1, read on the forward strand.
TACTCCACCAAACGTCTCGCTGCCGAGGCCGAAGCTCGTGGACATACCGTTCGGGTGATTAAGTATAAAAATTGTTATCTTTCGCTAGATGATAAACATCCTAGCGTCCATTACGAGGGGGAAATTTTAGAGGGCTTCGATGCTATTATCCCTCGCATTGCTAATTATATGACCCGCTATGGCTGCGCCGTGGTTCGTCAGTTCGAGATGCAGGGCGTCTGGACTATGTCTAGCTCTATTGCCATCACTCGCGCTCGTGATAAATTGCGCTCTCAGCAAATCCTCGCTAAGGCCGGTATTGACACGCCTAAGACCTTAGTCTCCCGCAACACTGCCGATATCGATGACCTTTTAGATGCTATTGGCCTGCCAGTCATTATTAAGCTCGCCTCTGGCACTCACGGCAATGGCGTCGTCCTCGCCGAGACTAAGAAAGCTGCTAAATCCGCCCTTCAAGCTTTTTATCTCTATAATGAAGACGGCACTAACATCCTCCTTCAAGAATATGTCAAAGAGTCCGCTGGTACTGATATTCGTGCCTTTGTTGTTGGCTCCCGTGTCGTCGCTAGCATGCAGCGTCGCTCTCTGGATGACGATTTCCGTAGTAACCTTCATAAGGGCGGGGAAGGTACCAGCATCAAACTCACCACTGAGGAGAAACGTATTGCTGTCCAAGCCGCCAAAGCTATGGGTCTGCACGTCGCTGGTGTCGATCTCATGCGTTCTAATCGCGGCCCGCTTGTCCTAGAAGTTAATGCTTCTCCTGGCTTCGGCATCGAGAAGCTCACTGGTCGCAACGTTGCCTCCAAGATCATCGACTACGTTGAAAACAACGCTGTCCGCAAGCACTCCAAAGATCGAGTCGGCGCCTAAAACGAGACAATTAACTTGTGGAAAAGTACCACCCATTTTGGTACTTTTCTTTTGCGAAAAACTCGCCAAAGCCCTTGACAAACTTAAGCTTTTTGGTAAAATAGAGGCAAGTAAAGAAGGGAAAATAAAAACATGAAACGAACACAGGTTCTTGCCGTGTTGGCGTTAGCTTTCACGTTGGGTATTGGTGTATCATTCGTATCGTTGAGCAATGATCCATCCGCCTCTGCCACGGAGCTTATTGATTCCGCATCACCTACTAATTCTTTAGGTATAGACGAATCTTCCGTTGAGGCAGTCCCCTTAGGCAGCTCTGCTGTCATGACCGACACCTCCAACTCGAACAATCCCATCACACTCCAGTCTGATGACGATTCAGCTAACTCTAATAGCTCCGTAGAAGTTGATACCCCCGAGCTTTTCTCGCAGGCCGTCCTCTCTAGTGACATCACAGACATCATCCTTACTGGCGATATTGTTATTCCTGCTACCCAGGCCTACGTTAATGGCATTCTCATGTATCGCTCCCCTAATCTCCCTCCACTTAACATTAATCTTAACGGACACAATATTACCTCTGAGGGGCGCTATGGTCTGCATGTCCTCTTTGGTAACTATCAGCTTACTGGCCGTGGTACTATTTCCGCTCAGCTTATCGGCCTCATTGTCAAAGGTTCTTATGATTCACGTTTCACTAATTATACGCATCTCATTGTTGGGTCAGAGATCACGGTTTCTGTACCAAATGGCTACAGTCTCCTTGTAGATCAAACTGCCAAAAACGGTCAACTTTCTCCCTATGCCTATGGTGTTAAGGTTGAATTTAACGGCATTATCAATGCTAAACAAGGTCCATATATCAATGGTGATATTCAACACTCTGATAATCCCGCCCAGATCACCATTGGCGACACCGCCGTCATTAATGCCACAAAAGTTGCCATCTACGCTGCCGGTTACGCCCACTGGGATATTGGTGCTGCGCAGATCACCGGCCATACTGGTGTAGGCGTCAAGGCTGGTGTTCTCAATTTCAATAATACCAATATCACTGCCACTGGCCCATTCAGTACTCCTACTCCACAAGGTGGTGGCATGGACAGTACTGGTTCCGTCTTCCAGATCGAGCATCACCCCAGTTACGCTGATGACGACATTATTATTAATGTTAATGGCGGTACTTATACGAGTGTCCATGCTGATGTCTTCCATGAATATGGCCTCACTACTCAGCCCACCCCCACTCAAAATCAAGCCGATCTCAACCTCGCCTCTGGAACTTTCTCAGCTATAGATGGTCAGATCTTCGGCGGTGACACTATTGATATGAACATCGAGATCACCGGCGGCACTTACCAAGGTTCTGATACTGGCTCTTTCCAGGCCAACGGTTACCTTGTTGGGGATATCCAGCTTGACAACAACGGTACCGTAATCCCTAAGCCCATTCGTCAGCCTAGCGACTCTCACTCTAGCTCTAATTCCGCTCTTCCGCAAATCACTCTCTCTGATGGCGACGTCAGCGTCTTGGGTGCATTTGCCCAAGATACCATTGTCAAAGCCCGCGCCCTCTCTTACGATATTGCCGCCTTTAGAGGTCTCCAATATCGCCTCTACGACATCACTCTCCAGGCCGGGGATCAGCCCGTCACTCTTTCCGCTCCCGCCCAGGTCTCTATCAATCTCCCCGATGGTTTCGACGGCAACCAAACCAGCATCTATTACATTAGCGACGACGGCAAACTTGAGAAATATCCTTCCGCCTTTATCGATGGCAAAATGGTCTTCTCTACCATCCACTTTAGCATTTACGCCATCGTCGAAGACGGCGGGCGCCATTCTACCGTCATCCCTGATGGCACCATTGTCCCCTCTACCGGCACTATTCGCAGCACCGGCATCGGTAGTGCTGCCAGCACCGTCATCCCTATCGCCGTCATCGCTGGTGTCGCCGTCGGCCTCTATAGTCGCAAGCTCATGCGCCGCCGCAATCGCGAGCGTTTTGCCCGCCCAGAATGCGAAATCAACCCCATCGAAGACATCGAATTTATCACCGAAACCCCCTCTCCCGCTCCCGAATGCGAGAAATTCATCGCTCGCCCCATGACCGCCGCCGATCGCGAAGAAATCCGCCAAAGTATCTTTGGCCAAGCCGCCCCTACTTCATCATAATTTTGGATATCCTCCGTTGATAGATTTAATTATAACTCCTCAAGACCACCTCGCTCGGGGTGGTTTTCTGGCCTCCCTCTATCTTAAGTTCTCTTTCGAGCGACGCAGGTAGCACAGCACGATTCATGCATGATGTCAAAAAACAAAGGATTTTGGGCAAAATTTAAACTTAATCCATAAAAAAGTGCTAGAAAGTGCTTGACATTTTTTTTTTTTTATTGGATAAAATAGACTTAGTTAACAATTAATTCATTAAGGAGAATAATAATGAAGAAAAGTCAAGTTTTGGCTGCTCTCGCATTAGCATTTGCATTAGGCGTCACTGTCATTCCAAGCGCTAGCACTTATGCTGCTATGGTCAAAATTGATGACAAGGGGGCTCTTGTCACCGACAAAGACATGACCAAGAAGATGAATAAAGCCATCGAAGACGGTAAAGCGTCTTGCGGTTGGCACCTCGAAGGCACCGGTTCTTCAGCTGTCATGAAGTACTACTATGATCAGTTCCTTGCTCTTGATGATGCCCTTGAGGTTGCAGAAAACGTCATCAAGCATGAAAAAGAATTCTTGTTTGACACCTCGACTGGCGCCAATGGTGCCGGAGCTGGTAGTGCTTTCTTAGCTAGCTATCCAAGAGGCTTAAAGGGCTACTATGCTGAAGTAATTGCTAATCTCAATACCACTCTTAGCAGATTAACTCCTGCTGTTACTCCTTCTGACAGCATTGAACTTACTTTCACTGACAGTGAAAAGACTTACGAAGATGCGGTCGAATTTATTGGTGCCACTCGTATTGAGATGACTAATCTTGCTAACCGGTATAATAACGAGAGTAATCCCGCTGCATCAGCAGCTTACCGCACCGCTGCTCAGTATCTTGAGGCCGTTCTCAAGTCCGCTGCTGACGACCTAGAGTATGTTGAAGAACTCCAAAGCGATTCTACTATCCAGCCTAAGATTATCGCTATTACTGAAGATAATAATATTGATACCAACCTGACCTACGCTCAGGCTATCAGCAAAGCTAAAGGCCTCAACGTTAACAATCATGGTACCTGCAATATTACCAAGGCTCTTAATATCGAAAGGGCTGTTACTTATGCAGATAGCTTGATCAAGAGCGAAAATAGCTTTTGGGCAAGTGAAGGTGAGAAAGCCATTGAACTTATTAACAAAGCTGTAAATGGCGGCACCATTTCTGACGGCGATGTTAAGCTCCCAGACAACAACAACGGCGGCAACAAAGCCCCAGACACTGGTGTTCTCGCTGGTGAAGAAGGTAGCGCAAGCACTACTGTAGCTATGGTTGCAGGTGTTGCTACTGCTCTTACCGCTGCTGGTGCAGGTGTCGTTGCTTATCGCAATGCTCGTCGCAGCACTCGCAAATAGTTAGACTTTTCTAATTATTATCTATAAGTGGAGGCCCTAGCCCAGCTAGGGCTTTACCTACAGATAACCCTTGACCAGTTATCTCGGGTGACACATTACTATCAAATCCTTGGCATTTTGCCAGCAATTTAGAACTTTCCCATAGTAGTCAGCCCCGGTTGAGATATGCCTTATATCATCTATGATATACAGATCCACATATCTCCCTAAAACCTTAGAGGATGCTCTGGTAGACGCTTTTGGTATCATGCGTATTTTGATATTCATGATCCTTAATTTAATTTATCTATCTATCTGTTTACTACCATCGTCTAAGGTTCTAGGTCACACCAAATCTCGCCAGTCACACGAACAGTTGCGAAGAATCTCACTATTATCTCATACTTTAGACTATGACTAGTTAGATCCTGTTCATCAGCCCGAAGTCCATCTCATTGCCACTCAATCAACCCCCCACTCCACTCCATAGTTTATTTTGGTCTAAATATCATCTCCATTCAGTCTAAATTCAATCACAGCCTCAGTCTAAATTCAATCACAGCCTC
>CAYUCN010000053.1:0-4754 GCA_964443395.1 uncultured Candidatus Saccharibacteria bacterium
GTCGCAAATTTGGTCGCGAAACCGACCAGCGACGTGCGCTAGAACGTGGGCTAATTAGAGCGCTAATAGAAAACACCGCGATTACCACTACTCTTGCTAGAGCTAAGGAGATTCGCCGTGAAGCAGAAAAATTAATTACTATCGCTAAACGTGGTGGCTTAGCCAATCGCCGTCTACTCATTTCCAGACTCGACGACGACAAAACCGCAGCCCTTCTGATGGACATCATCGCTCCTCAGATCAAGCGCGACTCTGGCTACCTCCGCATCGAGCGTGCCGGTTACCGTCGTGGCGACAACAGCGAAATGGCTACCATTAGCTTTGTCGACGACATCGACCTCAGCAAAAAGGAGGGGAAATAAATGAAAACTGTCGCAAAAACCTACAGCCAAAAGCCTAGCGAAATCAATCGCGAATGGTGGATCATCGACGCTAGTAGCATGCCTCTTGGCAAGCTTGCCGTCGTCATCGCCGACAAGCTCACCGGCAAAAGCAAAGTTACTTACACCCCACACACCGACAATGGTGATTACGTCGTAGTAATCAATGCTAAAAACATCCAAGTCACCGGCAACAAAATGGTCGACAAGATGTACTATCGCCACAGCGGCTTTCCCGGCGGTCTCACCGAGCTCAAACTCGAAGAAGTCATCGAGAAAAATCCTAAAGTAGCTATTGAGCATGCTGTCAAGGGCATGATTCCTAAAAACAAGTTAGCTGCCGATCGGCTAGCCAGACTCCGGGTCTTTGATGGCGCCGAACATGTCCATACTGCACAAAATCCAAAGGAGATTAAATAATGGCTACCAAAGATTCTTACATTTACGGCCTTGGTCGCAGAAAAGCTGCCACCGCTCGCGTACGCCTCTATCAGGGCAAAGGAGAAATCACCATCAATGACAAACCCGCCCTCGAATACCTTTCTGGCAACAAGAGCTTACTTGCCGAGATTACTGACCCACTCGCTATCGCCGAGAAACAAAACGATTACAACGTTTCTATCCGCGTAGCCGGTGGCGGTCTCGCTGGCCAGGTTGACGCTATCAAACTCGCTCTCAGCAAAGCGCTTACTACCGAAATGGCAGATTTGCGCCCAGTTCTGAAAAAAGCTGGATTCCTCAAACGCGATCCTCGCGAAAAAGAGCGCAAGAAATACGGTCTTCGCTCCGCTCGCAAGAAAGAGCAGTTCTCCAAGCGTTAATTACCTAGAAATACTTCTGAGATTAGCCTCTCAGAAGTATTTTTGTGCTATAATGTGTTTATGTTGCCTAAATCGTTACAAGACACTATTGACGCTCTCGGCCATCTCCCCGGCGTCGGCCCACGTACCGCCGAGCGTTACGCTTATTTTCTATTCAAGAACAATCCCCGCATCAGTCAAGATCTCGCCGCTACTCTCAGTAGTCTACATCAAGGCGTTAAAAATTGCCCCATCACTTTTGCCCTCATCGATCAATCCGCCGAGACCTCTGAATTCTACAATAATCCCGACCGTGACAAAACCACTATTCTTGTCGTCGAAGAACCACTCGATATCTACGCTATCGAGCAAACCAAGCAATATCACGGCACTTATCACGTCCTCGGCGGCGCTATTTCACCTATCGACGGTATTACCGCCGATCAACTTCATATTAAAGAACTTCTAGCCCGTATCGACCAAGATCGCGTCACCGAAGTCATTGTTGCCACTAATCCTTCCGTAGAGGGAGAATCCACCGCCCTCCTCCTCCAAAAAATGCTCCAAGAGTCTTATCCAAATGTCAAAGTCACTCGTCTCGCCCGCGGCCTGCCGCTTGGCGTCGATCTCTCCTACGCCGACCAAATCACTCTCTCCGCCGCCCTCGAGAACCGCACTAAGCTATAATTATTTTGAGTTTTTCCGATTCTTTGTTATAATAAGGTTATGTATCGCTTATCCTTAATTATTAGTGAAATCTATAACAAATACCTTCCTCTCGCCGAAAAAGACGGTATTATCCTTAATCTCGATTTCTCCGACACCACCAAAGAAATCGCCGACCCCGAACGCGTCAAAAAATACCTCAGCGAACATCTCGATTCCACTCTTAAACGCAGTGACAAAGGCGAAGTTACCATCGGCGTGGACAAAGAAGCTATCACTATTACCGATACCGGCACTACCCTCTCTCACGCCGCCTGCGCCTTACTTAGCAACCGTTTTATCGACGTCACTTCTCGCGTTGGCTTCGGCACCACCGTCAAGATCTTCCTTATGCCTCGCGAAGCCGCTCCTCGGCCCACCATTCCTCCGGTCAAAGTCGAAGAGCTTTCTGTCGGCGCTACCGTCGATAAAACCCCTCAGCAAACCACCGTCCAGAGTGCTGTCAAAGTCACCACTATTCAGGGCAAAAAGAAGCTCGGCCTTGGCGCTAAACTTCAACTCAAAGGTAAAAAATCCGTTAATAACAAAGCCCCTAATGTCGCCTCTAAACCATCTCTCACTCCATCTAAAACTAATTCGATTAAGACTAATAAACCTAAATCCAAGCTCGCCCGAGCTAAAACTCAGCGCCAGCTTGCCGCTGCCGCCAAAAAGGCCGACCGCGACGTCAAACGCATCGCCAAAAAAGCCAGCAAACAACTCAAAAAATCCGCTAAGGTCGCCAAAGCTAACAAAGCTTCTAAAACCCCCAAGCCAGCCAAAACCTCAGCCCAACCCGCCAAGAAAAAGCCCGTCCGCAAACTCAAACTCTCCTAATAGCTTAGTTAAGCATATATAAGATAAATGCTTAGTCTTCTCACTCCCTCAACCGACACGCAATTATATCTTATCCTAAACCATAATAACATATTGGTTTACTATACGGTTCTTTTAGTCGGTTTCGGAAGTAAGAAGACTAAAGCACCTATATCCTCTCCTCCTACTTAAGTATAGGAAAAGGTATAATTATCTAGCGACACAGCGGACGGAGTTGCCGAGGTAGCGACCGCCGTTGTAGGACGGGTTAACGTTACTACTATTGAAGTACAAGTTGTACGCGCCGGTGGCCGAGTTAGCCGTAGATGACCAGTAATAACCGCGGGAGCCAGCATAGCCCAGAGAGCTACCACTGACGTACCCGCCAAAGACGAAATAGAGTGGAGCAGAGCGTATACTAATGCTACCTGTGGCATTTGCACCTATGCTATATGCATCTGCCAAGTATTTAAATGATCCACTTATTGTATTATTGCTACTACCACCTAACGGCAATTTCCATCCCTTAGGACAAACACTAGAAGGGGCAATATCCCCATCATTGCTTACACTGGCAGCTGTACCAGCTGTAGCCGCTCCCCAAGAATAATAATTACCTTGACTATCATGCCCATTATTATTACTATTCGTTAAATTACATGCATCAGTAGTATTATCACTGCAATACTTATCTCCTGGGTCATAGTATTTTATCGCATTATAATTACTGCTACTACCAGTCCATAATCCCGAAGCTCCAGTCGTAGAAGTCCAGCTTCCCGCTACATCAGAATCACTAGCCGTAAGAGTTACTCCGTTGCCTGTTTCATCATCTCCCTCCCAGAGATCCAAATCTAGATTCTGGGTCATCCAACAGTTACCATCTTTAAGTTTAGTGACCCAATACTTCTTGTTATCTCTAATATCAGTTAGTTGTTTGGTTTCTCCAATACTAGCATGGTAGCATTTAGCTGAAGTCATGTCTTGCATATATTGGAGATTATCAAATCCGGAGAATTCTAGTACCTCCTGCGCTCCCGCGGCGACGGAGAAGCCGAATTAATGAAAGGAGAACTATGATCACAGAAAATCAAAACTTTAATAGAATTAGCAAGCACAAAAAGTTTTTGCTAAAAAACAAAAATGTTACTGCTATCGGAACAATATTACAATTATTATTAAATCCAATAGGCAGTAACATCTGAATTAGCTAATCTAGGTTCACTAAACTTATATATTTTATACAAGCATATTTTTTAAGGAGATATACGAAAGCAATCCATGCTCTTCCCATACAATTATTTGACGATACAACGAATAGAGTAACCCTTATAGCCCAAGGACGCGCCACCATCGCCTACCAAGTCCGTAAGAAAACCAAACGTACGCAAATTATATAGAAGGTTAACCCCACTATATCTAGACACAACGTAAGACCCCCAATATCTTCCAGATCCACCCGCTAAAGAAATATAACCACTCTCTATCTCTCCACTAGCCATAAAATAAATTGGATAATGAACGAATGTCGCTGTATTCGAATCATAAAAGGATGAGAGGCTATTATTTTCTGGCAATCTCCAGTTAAGCGGGCAAATACTTGATGGAGCGTCGCGTCCTGGTTCCGTATCTATAGCAGTATTGCTCGTAGCCGCATTACCATTATAATAATTTCCGACCAAATAATGCGCATCATAAACTTCCTCTTGCTCATTGTATGCTACAGAAGTAATTACATTACTTGGAAGCATATTATTAACATTTTTGAATGAATATAACTTACAGTCCGTTAAACCAATATTGCCACAATGGTCACCGCCATTGGCACCTACTCTAGGTTCTGCCCAAACGATCTCTCCAGGGTTATAGTAACGAATAGCTTTTAGGTCATTCTCCGTTGCCCCTCCATCATCTCCTTCAAGTTTCCACAATCCTGATGTTGCATTCGGCGTCCAACTCTCCGCCACATCAGAATCCTCAGGAGTAAGTGTAATATCAGTGAGGTCTAAGGCTAGGTTCTGCGTCATCCAGCAATTACCGTCTTTGAGTTTAG
>CAYUCN010000054.1:0-3937 GCA_964443395.1 uncultured Candidatus Saccharibacteria bacterium
GGCATCGGTACGAGAACGTGTCGATGGATTACCTCCTTTCTAGGGAGTTTGATGCAGGCGTAAGGTGTGAGCGTAAGCGAACACCGGGCGAGCAGAACGTGAGTTTTGCGAAGCATACGTCTAGCTAGGTCGGTCGTAGTCGTGGTACTAAGCTTATATCATGACAGAGTCTTGAAAGAGATGCGACTTTAAGCTTTGACTATACGATGAGAATGATTGCACAACTAAGTTGTTAATAAAAAGTATCTCCCTTAGGGGGGATGCTTTAGTATTAATAAGAGCTCTGGCGATAGTGATTTATTGGTTTGTTATTTTTGACATGAGCCTAGATTTTACAGAGAAGATAGGATATAATAAAGATAGTTATTTCTATAAGGTACATTAGTAATTTGCAGAGATTGGAGGTGAAACCTTTGGCTGATGATTGGAATTGGTGGACACAGGAAACTAAGAAAGAGCAGCTAATGAAGCAGCTGATTGAGTATGCTGTGATTCTGGAACGGTTACCAACGGCGCAAGAGATGAATGAGAATCCACATGTAAAATCAGCGTATGAGTATTCGGTGGAGTTTGGTAGTTTTGGGGTGGCTCTGCGTATAGCGGCGGGATTATTGTATGATAATGCTAAAGTGCGTTCGCCAAGAGAATTGACGTCTACGCAAGAGTTCTTGTCAACGGATCAGCAGGAGCTCCTGTTGAAACAACAGTATCTTAAGTATCAGCGGCGTTTAGCGGAATTGCGAAAACCTGGAGCATTGAGAAAACATATGCGGGGTTACCAAAAACTTCTGCCTTTGGCTAAGGAAACCGAGAATGTGGTAAAGATACCAATACGCAGGCGGTTGCGATTAGAAGAGTATAAGCGTGGTTGGGTGACACCGACGATAAAGCCGCAAAAACAGAGTGAGAGCGGAGTGCCTCAACGGGCGGGGCGGACGATACGGAAGTCAGTTTTGTCGCAGAGCGAGAGCGAGAGTCGGTCAAAGGTAGCACTGAATACTGAGAAGGCGGAGTTAGGTGTGCAGATTGCGCAGCAGGTAGTGACAGCTATAGCAGAGAAAGCAATAGAGGCAGCAATGACGGAACTAGATTTTGTGAAGGAGGACCAAAATATGGCTAAACCATTTGTGACCGAAGAGCAGGCGTTAAAGGCTTTGCAAAGGGCATATAAACGTTACGGTGCAGTACCAACACTGAAGCAATATGATGATTTTGCGCGAGCCTATAGCTTACCTTTGTCGACGACGATTGTAAAGCGGCTAGGCGGAACTAGTGAATGGCCGAAGTTGCTGGGTCTTGTCCCGCAGGACGAGGTTGCGGAAACGTCCGCGGAAATGACGCTGGCAGCAGCAGAAACGGATGGGTTGGCAGCTGAACCTGCTCAAGATACGGGTGAATCGGTGATAGTTGTGCCAGAATGCGTGGATGCAACTACGGAAGAGCCAGCACAGGGCGTACAAGCGCCGGTGGCGGAAACTGTGGACGAGGTAAACTTGGTGACGATGAAGCTGTCGGGTGAATTGGAGATTGATTTGCAGCTGCATGGACAGAAATACCGTGTGCAGGTGCAGATGGGCTAATCTTTGCAAAGCGAGTTTTAAATCCCTGGGCTGTATGGCGTGGGGATTTTTGAGGTTTTGGGATTCTTTCTGGAAATTAAGAATTTTTAAAGGATTTTGTGGACGAAAGGCAATTTTTGGAAAAAGGTGATATAATGGAAGTATGGAAGCATCAAAAACAAACATGATGATGGAAAAGTCGGCGGATAGGCGGAATTTGCGGGATGAATATAAGGGGATGGCGAATGAAGATGTTTTTGAGGCTTTAGCGCAGAAGCGGAGTGGATTAGAGGTGGCGATAGAGAACGTGACGCACGATTTTAACGCGGGGACGATTGTGCGGAGTGCGAATAATTTTAATGTGGCAAAGGTGCATATTGTCGGCCGGAAGAAATACAATCGGCGCGGGGCGATGTGTACAGATAAATATCTAGAAATTGTGTATTGGCCAGAGACGAAAGATTTTATACAAGATCAGAAGGTGCGAGGTCGGGAGCTGGTGGCAATAGAGAATAACACCGAGCGGGCGCGGCCGTTAGCAGAGAAGAAATTTAAGGACGAGACGACACTGGTGTTTGGCGGAGAGAGCGACGGCTTAGGGGAAGAAATTTTGGCGGCGGCGGACGATGTGCGTGAGATAGAGAGCTTAGGGTCGACACGGTCGGTAAACGTGGGCGTGGCGGCTGGAATCGCAATGTATGAATGGGCAAGGCAATGTGTGCTAAACAAGTAAAGAAGCGCCAAAAGAATAAGCGGCGTGCGCAAAAGTCTCCGTATCCAGAGCTGAAAAAGGTGCGGATGATTGATTATGGTAAGAAGGACAGGCAAGCTCAGGCTGAGAAACAGAAGAAGAATGACCGACGGTCAATAAAAAATATAGATAAGCATGAACAGAATGCGGTAAAAGTTGACCAGCGGTCAATAAAACCGGAAGAATCAGAGACAATCTTAGCGAAGAAGGAACGGATTAAGAGTGCACTACTGCTGGCGGCAACGGCAGAATCGGTAAAGGGTGGGAAGAATGGACAGCAACCGGAAACGGAAGAGGTGCATAACGATGAGACTGAGCAAAGGGTAGAGGAAGCTACAATTTCTCAGGATATAAAAAATGACCAGCGGTCAGAAATAGGGGTGTGGATTGAGGCGGGTGCGGAAGAGAAGCGAGCTAGCGTAGAGACGGAGAGGAAGGCGGAGGAACCGCAGAATTATTATCGCCCAGTAAAGACAATAGAGCAGGTAATCCCAGAGGTGAGCGGACGGAAGAGACGGCAGAAACGAACCTGGATATGGTGGTTAGTAGGGGTTTTAAGTGTGATTTTGTTGGCGTGCGGCGGAGTAGTGTTGGCGGAGACGTTAGGGCGGCAGGATAGCTCGGAAGTAGGCCAACTGCCGGAGGAAACGCTAGGGGAGGAGGTACCGGAAGTGCCGGTGGAAACTCCGGAGGAGTCAGAGGAGAAACCCGAAGAAAAACCGGACGAGGAGGTGAAAGAAGAGCCTACTCCGGAAGAACCAGAGAAACCGGAGGAGCCGGTAGAGCCGATTGCGCCACGTCCGGAGCATCCAGAACAGCCAGAGGTGACGCCGGGGAGTAAATTGATTGCGTTGACTTTTGATGATGGGCCGTCAGCGGCAACGACGCCGAGATTATTAGAGATTTTGCGGCGAAAGAATGTAAAAGTGACGTTTTTCGCGTTGGGAAATATGGCGGAGCGAGCGCCGGAGATTCTGCGCCAAGAGAAGGCGGATGGGCATGAGGTGGCGAGCCATACGCCGTATCATAATCAGCTGACGTTGCTGAGTTATGCGCAAATTAGGGGTGAAGCGAATATGATGGATCGGATCTTTACGGAGATTTTGGGCGAGGTGCCGCCGTTTACGCGGCCGCCGTATGGATCGTATGATGATAATGTGCGGGCGGCGCTGGGGCAACCGTTGATTCTGTGGTCGATTGACCCGAAAGATTGGGCGGATCGGAATGCGGCGACGGTGCGGGCGCGCGTGGTGGGAGATGCGAGGGACGGAGCGATCGTCTTGATGCACGATATCCATAGCACGACGGTGGATGCGGTAGAGGGGATTATTGATGATTTGCGGGCGCAAGGTTATGAGTTTTTGACGGTGTCGGAGCTGGCGGCGGCGAAAGATGTACCATTGGTGGCGGGCGGAGTGTATACGGGGTTCTAGGGGGTATTGATAGTATAACAAAAAATCCCTTCTAGGGATTTTTCTGTATATTATGGTGGAGTAACAGGGATTCTAACCCTGGACCTCCGCCTTGCAAAGGCGGCGCTCTAAACAACTGAGCTATTACCCCATATGATTTAATATGGTGGGGATATGTGGACTTGAACCACAGACCTCGTCATTATCAGTGACGC
>CAYUCN010000055.1:0-2853 GCA_964443395.1 uncultured Candidatus Saccharibacteria bacterium
ATTTTCTGGATGAGAACCAGACGTCCTAGACCACTAGACGACGGAACCATACTTATATTCTAGCATAAAAATCGTAAAAAGGGAAGGAATAATCTCAGATTTTCTCCATAATGTTGTAATACTTACAACAACATCAATCCCATCATCAAGCGCCCCATCACCAGACCATAATAAATATAGCACAACCAGAGTGCTATATTTATATTTCTAAACCGTACCACCATTTTCTTGACCATCCGGAGCCTCACCTTCATCTGAATTGTCAGAATTACCACTATCACCAGAGCCAGGAGAGTCCCCAGTGCCCGTATTCTCGCCCTCATTAGTGCCACCACCGTCACCATCTCCGCTCTCATTACCGTCACCTCCGCTCGGCAGATTCGAACCTTCATTCCCAGTATTATCCCCTGGATTCTCCGGATTTTCCGGCGTCACTGGCGGATCCACCACTGGCGGAACCGCACTTTTTACCACTACCATAATCTTTACACTCAAATTGCTCTTCGTGTCCCACACCCGTACTACGGCACTGCCTTCAGCCTGACCTGTACAACTCACCGTATTCTTGTTTACGCTGCATGACACCACATCCGCATTTTCTACCTGCACGGCCAGCGCATACTCAGCATTACTCGGCAATACGCTCACATTTATCGTCCCTGTATCCCCTATAAACAAATCTAAGCTTCCTACATTCGCCGTCATACTCGTAATCTGCTTCACTGCCGGCTGCTGATTATTACTATTCCCACCAGTATTGCTCGCCGGCCGCTTCACCCAAGTTGCCTTCAGAGTAATGTCTGCACTCACCGCCGTATTAAAATCAAAATCCTTACCGTCTAGCTGCCAACCGTCAAACAAGTATCCCATCTTTGTCGGCGCTTTTGGTGCAGTCATCTTGCCACCCTTCGCCAGCTCTACTTCTTGTACCGCCGTCCCGCCATCCGAATCAAACCTCACCTTTACAACTTCTGTGCCTTCCTTTACCTGCCAGCGCGCTACCAACGTCGCATTCTTATACACCTCTGTATTCTCAAAGTCAAACGGATCGCCATCGTACATCCAACCTTCAAAAGTAAAACCTTCTTTAGTCGGATCATCCGGCTGTTGCAAAGTCCGACCACACACAATCTCCGTATCTTCTACTTCCGAACCACCATTAGACTCATAATGTATTGCACACATCGGCTTCTTCTCGCCAAACAACGCAATCGCCGCAAACCCCACTACCGCTACTACCAACGCCACACCCACGCCTATTAACATCGACTTGGTCTTCGACAGCGATTCAGTATCTTCTAGCTCTTTCTTCTTTGCTACGGCAACCTGCGCCACATGCCCATTCGCATCCGGTCTACCAGTACCTACCCCCTGCCTATGTCTCACCCCAGTACGCCCCGGAGCCGTACTAGCCGGCGTAATAATATCCATATTCCGCTCTCGCACAATTGTGCCCAACTCACGTACTGGACCTTGCTGTTTACTGACTTTTTCCTTCGCAACTATCGCTCCGTTAGCTTTCTTAATTTCACCCGCACCCAAAGCTCGCATCGACCGGCTTGGAATCATCTTTACTTTATTTTTAGAATTGTCGCTATCAGTAGTCACTTTTATCGTGGCAGACTTTTTAGTATCAGAAACTTTCGCCGGAATTACTTTCACCTTATTCAAAGCACCCGCCGGTTTTTCTTCATTTTTCACATCTTTTTTCGCCCCAACACCATCCGTCACACTATGAATTCGTGCCGGACGCTTTAGCGCCGCATTCTTACCTAGGCGAGTACTTACCGGCACTTCCTCGCCTTCTTTGCCACTTCTCGCAGTTTTTGTGGTATCTGGCTTATTTATCATAACTTTGCCCATTTCTACCATTATATCACACAAAAGCTAAAAAATAAAAGTTTTTATGCTTATTAACACAACACTTTTCCCACAATTTTACATATCTTTTATAGAAATAGAGCGCCCACACCGCACCCTATTTCTATATTGACATCTACCTACTCATTCGGCGCTTCGTCTTTGTGTCCAGAAGCTACTTTCGCTATACAACGCACTGGCATGCCATAATATCGTTGTATGGGTATTACTGATGGCTCAATAAAAGAATACAGTGCATACGTATTAGCTGCAGAAACAGAAGTATTACTCCACACATACAAGAATGAACGATCGCCATTGCCTTTATATCCAGTAAATCCATCTGCATTTATATATCCGGCCCAAGAAAACGCGTACGGCGTAGCTTGTATATTAACCCCGCTAGTTGATATTAACGTATCGTATTGATTCTTACTCGGCAAAGTCCAGCCTTTAGGACATACGCTAGTAGTTACAGTAGCGCCATCGGTACTTATCGAAGAAGTGCCAGACTTTGCTGTAGCCGTATACCAATTATAATATGTGCCAAATTCTTTTAAGTTTCCAGAATAATTCCATGACTTAATTACATATTGATTTGAACTTGTGAACCCAGACGGAGCACTACTAGTGGCAGTAGCTTCACTAGCCGTAGGTGTCCAGGTTGTCGTCACATCAGAATTAGTGGATGTTAAAGCTTTACCAGACGCTAACTTATATCGCAAATTCTCACTCATCCAACAATTACCATCGGCACCCTTTACCACAAGGTATCCATCATTATCTCGCGTGTCGATTAATGTCGTGGTATCATTCTCCTTAGCAGTAGAACATATACTATTAGTCATCTCCTGCATAGTAGTAATACCGTTAAATACCACTGCCTTCGGCTCCACAGCAAGACTTAGTAGTACGCTAGTAGTATAATGCCCTGAGGATATATTGTCACTGAAGTTAGCAGCAAAGGATAACTTATTACTAGTATCAATAGTA
>CAYUCN010000056.1:0-2710 GCA_964443395.1 uncultured Candidatus Saccharibacteria bacterium
GCTATGCCAACATATACGTAGTCCCACATTCCATCACATTACTTAAAACTTAGCTGCCTTTGATGTGGAATTGAGAAACAAGACCGCTTCAAATTGTTTGCGGTGACAATTTTGCTTATTTATGTTGCTAGAAAATGGGGTTTAATTATCTAAAATATATGATATAATGGGGCTAATTAGTTCATATCATTTAACTGCGAGAAGAAAATGAAGAAATCAACAAAGTGTGTTTTGCAAGTGATACTGGGGATTGGTACGGCTTTGACTCTGTATGCAGGGAAAGCAATGGCCTTGACGGTGCAAGAAGGTGCGGATGCGGCGAGGGCAGAGGGGATGCCGGCAGAGCTGGTTGGGCCAGAGGGGATTTTTAATCGGATTACAAATATTGCGTTGGGGATTGTGGGGGCGATTTCAGTGTTGATGCTGGTGTGGGGCGGTTTGCGCTATATTATTTCGGGTGGGGATAGTAAGAAGATTACGGATGCAAAGAATACAATTCTATATGCGGTGATTGGTTTGATTATTGCGATGCTGGCGTATGCGATTATTAGATTTGTATTGAGTTCGATTGGCGCGATGACGACGACGTAATGAGCGCTTAGTTTTATGATAAAGAAAATGCCACTCCGGAAGGGGTGGCATTGGTGTAGGCAGAAGGGGTGAGGATTGAACGGGGGCGATGAAGGGGAACAGATTAGCCGTAGCGGTTGAACAGCTGGGGTGGGGTGGATTCGGCGACAGGAGGATTGGTGGGAATGTAGGTTTGATACATGGTGGCGGGGTCGCGCTGGGACTGATGGGCGAGTTTGCGGTGGCCGGCGAGCTGCTGCTCGGCGAGGAGACGTAAGCTGGTAGGGGAAATGATATGGTTAGAAGTAACGGTGGGGCTGGGAGTTTTGGTGAGCGGAGAAGGGGGATTGCTGGTGGTAAAGTAAGATGGAATGTTCATAAAAATTCACTTTCTGCATAATAAGATGCTTTGTCGGATAGCTTATGAGCGATGACAACTATATTATCATAACAGGAAGGTGGGGAATTGTCTAGATTAAAAATGAGAGATTTAAGAAAAAGTAAGTTTAAAGGAAGTTGGAGTACGGTTAAGCAGTGGATTTGGGCTGGCTGACGGCGAGAACGGTGCCATAAAGATGCTTGATGCCGGCATCTCGGAAGAGTTTAGCAGCGGAATTGAGAGAGGCGCCGGTGGTGTAGACATCGTCGAGGAGGAGATAGATAGCATTGGGATTGATGAGACCGGTGAGGGCGTAGGCTTTGGCGGCTTGAGCGGTGCGATCTTTGGCTTTGGTGCCGACTTGGACGGTGTCGACGGCGCGGGAGAGGAGGGTTTGACATTGCCAGCCGCGGAGATGGGCGAGGTGCTTAGCGAGGGTGAGGGTATGGTCAAAACCGCGAGTGCGGACATGCTTACCAATGGTGGGGAGGGGGACGATAATGACGGTTTGGTTTTGGCCGAAACTTGGCGGAATGGTAGCATTATAGAGTTCGGTGAGAGTGGGAGCAATGGCGCGGATGGAGTGGTATTTGTAATCGTTGATGAGATTTTTGAGCGGGGATTTGCGCCAGCCGAAGGCCCAGAGGTCAGTAAAAACAGAGGAGCAATCTGGGCAGATACCGCTAGGGAGAGGGGTTGGGGAAGATTTAGAGGTGTTAGAGGCATTTTGGACATGTTTTGAGGGTTTGGCAATGATTTGTTTGCAGATGGGGCAAATGTGATCGCGGTGCATAAGCATGTTATTTTTACAACGTTCGCACAAAACGCTTCCCAAAGCGCCGCAACCCCTACAGGTGTGAGGGCAGAGGAGGTCGAGCAGATGATATTTTGTTGTGTTTTTTACAACGAAACCCATAATTACTATTGATTTTAGCACGGTTTGCCATTATAATAAAGCATAACAATATAAGGAGGTAATTCGAGCATGGCACGCAATGATGTTGACGACATGCTGATGGAAGATGAGTTAGCCAAGGCCTTTTTCAACGATCCGGAGCCGGCTCCGGTAGCTGAACCGAGTCCTCGGGCTGCACTTAGCGTAGAAGAACCATCAGAACCGGGGGTAAATGATGGGTGGGATGATACGGACGACTTTCCTGGACAGCTCGCAGTAGATGTCTATGAGACGGCCAATAAGTTAGTAGTAAAGGCGCGGACGGCGGGGATTTCTAAGTCGGATTTGAATGTGAGTATTTCTGATAACATCTTGACGATTTCTGGCGTGCTGAGCGGTGGTGAAGATGAAAATACAACGGCTTGGCATATTCAGGAATGTTATTGGGGCGAATTTTCAAGGACAATTGCTCTGCCGGTGCAGGTGAAGGAAGATGAAGATTCGGTGCGGGCAGATTTGAAAGACGGTGTGCTGACGATTACTTTCGAGAAGGAACAGCAGAACATGCCTACGCGGATTCAGATTCAATAGGATACAGACGAAGTTTAGATGCTTCTGGCCCTGGCAATATAACACTCACACACCAAAATCTCCACTCTGGGAAGGGTGGAGATTTTGGTGGAAAAGGCTTTAAAAAATTGGTAATGAAATTAATGATTGCAGGTGTAGTGAGGAATATTGATTATGTAGCGCGGGACCCGGAGACGGGGATCTATATAATGTCGGCGATGGTGGTGGAGGTGTAGGCTTACCTTCTCCTCCTACTTAAGTATAGGAAAAGGTATAATTATCTAGCGACACAGCGG
>CAYUCN010000057.1:0-2189 GCA_964443395.1 uncultured Candidatus Saccharibacteria bacterium
TATCAAACGTCTTAAAGACATTAACTCCTACAAAGGTGTCCGCCACAAAGCTGGTTTACCAGTCAATGGTCAACGTACCCGTACGAACGCACGTACTCGTAAAGGTAAGGCGATTGCTGTAGGTGGAGCACAGCCAAAAGCAGCAAGTAAGACTTAAGGATAGGAGCTCATAAAAAATGTCAGAAGAAGAGAAAAAAGTGTTGGAAGGAACCGAAGCTACTGCTGAGGCTACCAAATCCACCAAAGCAAAAGGCAAAAAAGGCAAGCGTGTCGTTAATTCTGGCCAAGTCCACGTACAAGCCACCTTTAATAACACTATTGTCACCGTTACCGACAAAAGCGGTGGCGCTCTAGCGGCTTCTTCCGCTGGCGCCAACGGCTTCCGTGGCAGCAAAAAAGGCACCGCTTACGCCGCCCAAATCGCCGCCGAGAAGGCTCTCGAAACCGCCAAACGCGAACATGGCTTAAACAGTGTCGATATCTATGTTAGCGGTATCGGTCTCGGCCGAGATAGCGCCATTCGTGCCGTCTCTACCGTTGGTATAAAAATTGACAGCATTACCGATGTCACTCCAATTGCACACGGTGGTGTCCGTCCTAAGGGAGAAAGGAAACCGTAATGGCACGTGATATTTCCCCAATTGTCAAACAAAGTCGCCGCGAAGGCTATGCTTTAGCGCCCAAAGCGCACAAAGTTATGGCCAAAAAATCTGGTATCCCAGGCGAACATGCAGATATGCGCGTTCGTAGCGGCAGCCTCTATCTCACTCAGTTGAGAGAGAAGCAAAAAGTTCGTCGGCTTTACGGCTTGTTAGAGAAGCAGTTTGCTAAGCTTATGAAAGAAGCTGCTCGTGCCGATGGTCTAGCCGGCGAGAACTTACTTCAATATCTCGAAAGGAGAGCCGACAACACCGTTTATCGTGCAGGTTTTGCACTAACTCGTCGTCAAGCTCGCCAATTAGTATCTCATGGTCATTTCACCTTGAACGGCAAGAGAATTGACATTCCGTCCATTCGCCTCAAACCAGGAGATGTCCTAGAAGTCAGACCAAAATCACAAAAATCTGAATATTTCAAGGGCTTAGAGAGCATCGTTGCAAGCGCACCTACTACTCCGCTTAGTTGGCTAAAATCTGATCCAAAGAACATGAAGATTGAAATTACCGGCTTACCAAAGCGCGAAGAAGCTGAGGCCGGAATTAACGAACAACTAATCGTTGAGTACTACTCACGCTAAGGAGAACAATAGATGACTACAAAAGTTATTCACGAAGCTAACTTGGCCGAAGTCAACCAATTGGCTGACCACAGTGCCGAGTTCGTGATTCGCCCACTCTTTTACGGGTACGGCAACACTTTAGGCAACTCGCTACGTCGTGTCTTGCTCTCGAGCATTAAAGGCGCCGCTATTACCGCCTTCAGCATCGAAGGAGCTTCGCACGAGTACACTGCCATCGAAGGCGTACGTGAAGATATCGTAGATATCATGTTGAATCTCAAGAACATTCGTTTCAAGTCTCATACTGACGACCCAGTCGATCTTGAGCTTGAGATCAAAGGCAAAGACACTACCGACGACGGCAAAGTCACCGCCCGCAATATCAAACTACCTGCAGATGTCGAAATCGGCAACCCAGACCAAATTATTTGCCACATCGGCAATCCCGATTTTGTTCTGAAGATGCGCTTCGTAGTTGAGACTGGTCGCGGCTACTTGCCTATCGACAAATCTAGTGCCGAGCGTGTTCATAGCGATATGATTGCTCTCGATGCCGTCTTTACGCCAGTCCTCCGCGTCCGCTACAAAGTAGAAAACACCCGTGTTGGGCAAGACATGAACTATCAGCAGTTATCCTTAATTGTCGATACCGATGGCACTATTACTCCTCAAGAAGCTTTTGAGGAAGCCGCTGCCATCCTTGTCAACCAATACACCGCCTTAGCTGGTAGCACTACCGTAGATACTGCTCCTGCTCCAGGCGTCGAGACTGAAGTTGACGATTCCGGTCTTGCTCTACCTATCGAAGAACTTGGCCTCTCCGCTCGTACAACTAACGCTCTCATCAATAATGATATTAAAACCGTCCACGATTTGGTCTCTCTATCCGAAGTCGATCTCAAAGATCTCAAAGGCTTCGGTAGCAAAGCCCTGGACGAAGTTAAAGCAAAATTAACGGAGTTACTCTAAT
>CAYUCN010000058.1:0-2143 GCA_964443395.1 uncultured Candidatus Saccharibacteria bacterium
GAACGTGCGACCTTTGGTTCCGGAAACCAACGCTCTATCCAGCTGAGCTACGGGCACATATCCTGCTTACATTATACTACTCCTCTCAGTATTTTGCAAATCACCTCTGCTGACGATAATGTTGCTATGAGTGGTATATAAGTCTCTAACTCCTTCACTTTTCCGCCTGCTTTACCCACGCCCGCCCAGAGTGTGTTATAATGGTGCCATAGAGGAGGAATATGTCACCGGAAAACGAAGGAACTTTTATCGACATTGATCGTCGAGTGTTGCGAGAACGGCTGAAGTCGATTGGCGCTAAACTCACTAAGCAAGAAACTTTGATGGAGCGGACGATTTTTGATGTAGACGAGCATAGCTACATCCGCGTGCGTGATGAGGGAAACATGATTACGCTGTCGTACAAGCGTCTAGACGATTTGTCGATTTCTGGCATGAAAGAAGTCTGTTTGATGGTGCATAATTATAAGGAAGCGGTGAAGTTTGTGAAGGCCTGTGGGTTTAAGGTGAAGGCACGTCAAGAAACCAAGCGCGAAGAGTGGGAGTTTAGCAACGTCAAGATTTGCATTGATACTTGGCCGTGGATTCCAACTTTCGTGGAAATCGAGGCGCCAAGTGCGCGTTTAGTACGCCGCACGGCGGTAAAGCTAGGGTTTAATATAGAAGATATGATTTTTGGGGCGGTGGACGAAGTATACAAGAAGTATTATGATGTGACTTCGCACGAAATTAATTATTGCCCAGAAATTCGGTTTACGGCGGTGCCGGCTTGGCTGGCGAACAAGCGCCGCGTGAACAAGGCTAAAACGCAAGCATAAGAGAGGAGAAAGATGAAAGAACATACTAAGAAACCAAGCTGGGTCGCGATAGTGGCGGCGACGGTGCTCGTGATTATAGCTGCGGGGGTGAGTTGGTCGATGATACATTATAATACGAAGCAAGATACTGCCGGCAAAACACAGTCCAGCCAGACATGCGTAGAAGAGCCTCTACCAAAGCCAGAGCTAGCGGAAGGGTTGCGCGGGCAGCAGTTTGGCATCGATAAGAATATTAATGAAGCAACGATTGACCAATACCTGCACAGAAAAGATTCGGTCTATCGCGATATGCGCATGCTGAAGGATCCTGGCAATTACGAAGCGATTGGCGGGGATTCTTACCTATCCGGGTTCGTAAGCGGGTTTGAGGCAGTGCCGTATCCGTATTTAGTGAACGTGAGCGGCTTGCCGGACGAAGTGGGCGATACTTATACGGGCAAGACCTTGTTTACCAAGGACAAAGACGGCAAGCTAACAGCGAACTATGCTGAATCTATGGACATCATGAATGCGCTCTTTCCGAAGGATAAAAATATTTTCCTCATGTGTGGCGGCGGCGGATATGCAGGGATGACGAAAGATATGCTGGTACAGCTGGGCTGGGATGCGGATAAAATCTATAACGTGGGTGCGTATTGGTCTTACGAAGGCAATAATGATGTGCAGGTAAAGACGACACGGGATGGCGAGACGGTTTATGATTTTTGGAAGATCCCTTATCACGAAATTGATTTTGCAACTTTGCATGAACTCAAATCATAAGACCACTTCTATATAAGCGAGATTGAGATAATTTAGCTCAAGTTTTAGGCATAAACAGGGTAGAAGTAAGTATGCGTAGGTTGCCTCGGACTAAGTGAATTTTTGTACCTATATTTATGATTTTTAGGGCTAGGCAAAAGTAAAAATGCGTGAGATAATAAAAGTGGATTCTATTCGCGCTTTCGCGAATAAAAAATAAAGCTCGTATTGTAACTGGTGCCATCATGGTCCTCGTTATCTGCAATACGAGCGCGAGGAGAATCCCCATGATGGTACCATTTTTGGTATAATGGGTAACTCGCGCAATAAGTAGGCTAGCGAAAGGCTATGCTGAGGCGCTATTTTTGTTACCTCAGAGACTAAATTTGGTGCCCTCGGAATAAATATATTTATTACAAAAGGAGGGCAAGTATGCGCCAAATAAGGAAATATCAAAAGGATAAAGGAAGAATACTAAATAGTAATAAGTTACTATATCATAGTCTACCCATTGGCTGCATACTTGCCTTATGTCAACCTCCCCTTTCCTGCAACAACTAGGCGCAACTTATTCTGGGAGCGTA
>CAYUCN010000059.1:0-2115 GCA_964443395.1 uncultured Candidatus Saccharibacteria bacterium
GTATTTTTTACTAAAATACATAAAGCTATCTTTAATCTCCTATCCATAATCACCTAGTCACCTTAAGCCCACTACATAACTGCGTCAGGCTCTAGCCACAGCACTAAAACTCTATTATTCCGACTCCAAAAAACCATAAAATTCGTACTCAATACATGAATGTCAAAATTACATAGTTAGAGAAAAATCCATGAAATTACCAAATTTAACAAACTTATGCTTGTTAAATTTCTCGTAAATCTGCTACTCTAAATATCATGATTGCAAAAATATATTCCGCCATCCCCTATGGCTACGATGGCTGCATTATTGATGTAGAAGGCGACGCTCTTAAGAGCCTCCCGGCCTTCAATATCGTTGGCATGGCTAACAAAACCATCTCCGAAGCTCGCGAACGCGTCCGCTCCGCTATTATCAATTCCGACCTCTCCTTCCCCGACAAAAAGGTTACTATCAACCTCGCCCCCGCCGAAATCGCCAAAGACGGTTCTCACCTCGATCTTCCTATCGCCCTGTCTATCCTAATATTGTCAAAACAACTTTTACAGAGTGATACTGAAGATCGCCTCTTTGTCGGTGAACTCTCCCTAGACGGCACTACTAAGCCTGTCCGCGGCATTATCAACATCATCCAAGCTGCCAAAGACGCCGGGTTTAAAGAAGTCTACGTCCCCGAGGACAACCTCGCTCAAGCTCTTCTTGTTCCCGACATCACTATCATCGGTGTCCCCAGCCTCAACGCCCTGCTCCTCCATCTTAATGGCGCCAAACCTCTCCCTCTTCCTACTCGGACCCAATCAAATCATGTCAAAAGTACTAATTCTGGCTACTACCTCGATGATATCCGTGGTCAAACCATCGCCAAACGTGCCCTCGCCATCGCTATCGCCGGCCATCACAATATCCTCCTCTCTGGTCCTCCTGGCGCCGGCAAAACTCTCCTCGCTAAAACTGCCGCCAATCTCCTCCCCGCCCCCTCCCCCGAAGAAAGCATCGATATCGCCAAGATTCACTCTCTAGGCGGCGAGACCAGTCAAGCTATCACCTCTCGCCCTTTCCGCGCCCCACATCACACCGCTAGCACTATCTCAATTATCGGCGGCAGTTCCCTCGCCACTCCTGGAGAAATCTCCCTCGCCCACCACGGCATCCTCTTCCTCGACGAGCTTCCGGAATATCCTAAAAGCGTTCTAGAAGCCCTCAGACAGCCTTTAGAAGATCACACTGTCACTATTACCCGTGCCAACCATCGTGTCACGTATCCGGCCAATTTTATGCTCATAGCCACTATGAATCCTTGCCCATGCGGCTATTTAAACGACCCTACGCACGAATGCACCTGCACCAGCCAACAAATTCTCAACTATCACAAAAAGATTTCCGGCCCCATCATCGATCGCATCGATCTTATTCTCAATATCGAGCGTACTGACAATCAATCTCTCTTCTCCGCCCCTCAGCATGTCAAAAATAATACAACACGATCTCAACGTCCACGCTTCCCCTCCACACCGAAACATGTCAAAAATACCACAACAGACGACCACCCTGAGCATACCCGAGTCTCCCAGCAAATCCTCCGCGCTCAAGCCATCCAACAAGCCCGCTATCAAGCCTCCGGCATCTATAATAGTTCCCTCTCCTCCAAAGATGTCTCTGTCTATGTCAAATTGACCACATCAGCACAAGACCTCTTACAAGACGCCATCGAAAAGCTCAATCTCTCCGCCCGTTCCTATTTTAAAATCCTCAAAGTCGCCCAAACCATCGCCGATTTAAGCGAATTAACAGAGGTGGGCGTTGAACAAATTTCTGAAGCTTTAAGTCTCCGTCAGACTCTCAAATGAACACGTATTTTATGGCCTGAATAACATTTTTATAGCCTGAACAATCATTCAAGCGCTCATCCTCAAAGCCTTACTTCAAAGCCCACAGGCCATGAACAAAACTTCTAATTTTTCTCCCTGAAACCTCTTGTATTATTCCGCTTCCTTTGTTATAATAGAGACAGTTCAAATTTAAGCGAAAGGAAGCCAGCCATTAGTAAAACATCACGTACGAAACTCAACGGTGAAATCCGTTACCCTTCTGTCCGCGTAATTGGAGCTAATGGAG
>CAYUCN010000060.1:0-1364 GCA_964443395.1 uncultured Candidatus Saccharibacteria bacterium
ATGTATTCTACAAATTGTTGGTCAATGGTTGCCATAGGGTCTCCAGTTTATTTTTTGTATATATTCTTATTATAGCACAAACATTACAAAAAGTGCAAAAATTGTGGTATTTAAGTTGCCTCTGTGGAGCTTTTTAAAGATTGCGGTTACGTTTATATTGACAAAATCGGCGTGTTGGTGTATAATAACAGTATATTTTGATGAGCGGGAGGACTCAAAAATGTACATTAAGATGAGAAGAACGCTAATGATGTGCCTTTTGGTACTCATGTTGCTGAGCCAGCTTACCTGGACGGCATATGCGACCGAGGGCGGTTCGCTCTGGGATCAGATTACCGAGACCGGTGGCGACCTCTGGGATAAGGCCAAGAAGACAGTAAAAGATAAGGCTCCGGGCGTGCTGGACTCTGCTAAACAGGGCGTAAAAAGTGCGCAGGGTGCCGTATCCGGTTTCCTAGAGGATCAACAAAACCAGTTTTGGACGCGAACAGAGCAGCAACTGGCGGGCGCTGGACAGAGTACAGACCAGCCCACCGCGGAGAGTACTACAGAGGCGCCTAGCCTAGACTCGTCCAGCACTAATCCTGCACCAAACCAAAACGCTATAGCACCAGCAGACCAGTCTACGACAGGCGCATCTACGGTGCAGCCAGAGAGTAAGTCCACAATTCAAGATGAGTCGATGCACAACACCACCGATAAATCCGTGGACAATTCCTCGCAAACCATTATCAACATCTATGACCACGGCATGATTTACTATTATCAGGAGAGCGATCAAACCGCGTCGACGACGGATACCAGAGATACTATCGTAGTGGACGGCAAAACCTATCGCTACGTGGGCGCCGAGGAATCGATGGAAGACGCCGGGCAGGCTAGTGCAACAACCGCACTAAGCGGGCTACAGGAGATACTAACTGTAGTTGCAATTGTAGCAGTGTCCGCGCTTGTTGCTATAGTTACACTTATTCTTCGGCGGCGCTTTGGTTAATCTGGCGAGGCAAGCTAGTGCATTCTCATCACCACAAATCCCCCGGTCAGAACGACTGGGGGATATTTTTGTGTGGTATAGTTGCAACTATCTGATTACTCAGCAGCCGGAGCTTCCTCGGCGGGAGCTTCTTCTTTGGGCTGGTTCTTGCGGAGCTTATCGGCGTGTTTAGCCTTGGCGTGTTTCTGAGTAGGCTCTTGATACCAAGATGGGAGTTTAATTCCCTCTTTTTTGAGCACCATGGCGACACGGCTAGAAGGCTGGGCGCCATTCTTAAGATAAAATTCGACTTTTTCTTGATCGAGAACCACTCTCTTGGTCTCGGGGTTGTAATTACCGACCTCGGCAACAACACGACCCGAAAGTGGGT
>CAYUCN010000061.1:0-1266 GCA_964443395.1 uncultured Candidatus Saccharibacteria bacterium
TGTCCCCCTCCCCTTATAATCAACATATAGGTTAATCTATGATAAAGTAAAATATAAGGAGAGATACAAGATATGGCAAAAGGGATTCCAGTTAATCCAGTAATTAAGAACCAAATCATTACCAGCGTAAAGAACGGTGAGATGAGTGCCTATAAGGCAGCAGAGAAGTTTAATATTCCGCGTGGTACGGTGAAGAACTGGTTTGCAAACGGCAAGAACGTTGCTGGTACGGAAAAAAGTTACATTACAGAAATCAACGCTTTAAAGAAAGAGCTTGATAACGCTTATCGGGTAATTGGCAAACTGGCAGCAAATAGTGACCGCCCAAAAGGTTAGAAGCCCTAAGAGCGGTCGACAAGGGGCTAAAATCGAAGTTCGCAAAGCTACTAGGGATTTGTCGCACTAATCTTTATCGCGTATCCACTAAACAAGCCGAGAAAGACGAGATTAGCGTTCGAGAGCTACAAGCTGTCCATGAGCAAGAACCATACTACGGTGTTGAGCGTCTCGCGATTAAGCTGGGGTGGAGTCAGAAGAAAACTCGAAGAATCCGGAATCTAGCGCAAGTAACCGTTAAGCGTCATAAGAAGCATACTAAAAAACGGACAAAACCAGAGATTGCCGCACCAGATAACTTACTGCGCCCGTACTATGCCCTCATTGACGAACTACACCCAGAAAAAGGATATACGTTCGCAGCCTTAGAAGATCCCGCACTCAGAATCTGGGTACAAGACTTCACCTACATTTGGTGGCGGGGACGGTTCTACTACCTAGCTTGCATTAAAGAGCTTGCAACCCGTCGCATTGTCGGTTGGTGTCTAAGTCTGTACCATGATGCCGATATGGTTTGCGCGGCTCTATCAGATGCTTTAGCGCACTATGCTCCACCATACATTCTGCACGATGATAGAGGAAGTGAATATCTAAGCCAAAAACATGCTGAGCTTTGTACTGAGTATAATATCGCTATGAGTGCATCTGCAGCCGGTAAACCACCCGAGAATGGCTTCATGGAAAGCTTCTTCTCGAGCTTCAAAACGGAGATGCTCGGAGTAATCAAGAGCTGCACTAGTGAAGATGAGCTTCATGAATGTATTGTGGCCTGGATTTATTACTACAACCACATCCGCATCCATACCGCCCTCAAGATGCCACCAGAAGCCTACGCTAGAACCCTGCAGGCTGCAAGCCCGCAACTTATTCTGTCCGCTACGCTCCCAGAATAAGTTGCGCCTAGTTGTTGCAGGAAAGGGGAGGTTGACA
>CAYUCN010000062.1:0-1168 GCA_964443395.1 uncultured Candidatus Saccharibacteria bacterium
CGGTCTTGTTCCATAATCTCAGATAGCAGACAACAAAAAAGAATAGTGTTACGCTTATAGTATGACTAATAAAACAAACAAAAACACTATTCATACTAATGATAACACAAATAATAGCAAATCGACTAAGAAAAAGAAACAAATACGCATTAAGAATTATACTCGATATAATAAATCATTAAAGAATCGTGGTAAGCTAACTTTATTAATCTCTCCTGCGATATTTCTTCCGCCAAAGACTACTAAACACGCTGGTCGCCCAAAACGTTATTCCGATGAGTTAATTCTCTTCTTAGCACGAATACGAGAAATTTTACAATTACCATTTAGACAAACAATGGGCTTAGCAGAAAGTATCGCTATGCTTAGCAGCTTAGACTTACCAGAATATAATACCCTCTGCACTCGTATGCAAAAATTGCAAATAAGGCAACATATTAAGAAACAATCCGCTAAGCCAATCTTTCTCCTCATTGATAGCACTGGCCTCAAGACTAAAGGCGAAGGTGAATGGAAAGTTAGAAAGCATGGCGTAAGTTATCGTCGTGGTTGGAAGAAACTACATATTAGCGTAGATTATAATACCCAGACGATTACGGCTCACGAAGTGACCTCGGAACGAGTAGTAGATCAAGAAATGGCGGTGCCATTACTCGATGCTACTATGGAAAAAGGTGTTACCGTAAAACAGTTACTCGGTGATGGAGCGTATGGTAGTCATAAGCTATATCGAGAAATAGAAAACAAAAGGAATGTATCGCTCCTTTCTCCTCCACACAAGAATGCTAAATTGCATGTTAAGTTTGCTACTACGCACCCAGGACGTGGTGGGTCTGGTGGTAAATATGCTGATTTTATTGATGAAGTAGGCTGGGAGACTCAGAATTGCTATTTACGAGATTGTATACATCTCGGTTGGGATAAATGGAAAGACGTGTCCGACTACCATAAACGTAGCATTGTAGAAACTGCCATGTGGCGTCTGAAGTCTGCTTTTTCTGATAAGCTTAAATCCAAAACCGAAGCCAATCTGAATATCGAACTCGCTATCCGCATCAACCTACTCAACTACTGGACCAACCTGGATCGAGAAGATTACACTAAAGCATAATTATATGGCCATAGACGAGCATAGACTGTCCCGCATTTTGAATTATGGAACAAGGTC
>CAYUCN010000063.1:0-1082 GCA_964443395.1 uncultured Candidatus Saccharibacteria bacterium
AGCTAAGTTTTAAGTAATGTGATGGAATGTGGGACTACGTATATGTTGGCATAGCTTGATTAGTCCACATATTAAGGAGACTAACTCGAATAGCAACTTCCGTTTGCTGGTTGAGTATACATTTTGACTTAAGGCGGCCAGAGAATGCACTCTTTAGTCTCCACATAGTAGTTTCTACTAGGCTACGTTTGTGATAGCCGGTTTTATCTTTCCAGCCATCCCAGCCTAGATGTATGCATTCTCGCAGATATTGGTTCTGTGTCTCCCAGCCTACTTCATCAATAAAATCAGCATATTTGCCACCAGACCCACCACGTCCTGGATGCGTAGTAGCGAACTTAACATGTAGCTTCGCATTCTTGCGTGGAGGAGAAAGGAGTGATATATTTCTTGCTTCTATCTCTTGATAAAGTTGATGACTATTATATGCTCCATCACCTAGTACCCGTTCTATTTTGGTCTCTTGTGCTATATGATCAAGTAAGTCGGGTGCAACTATACCATCAACAATATTGTCAGGTGTTGTTACATAAGAAAGGATTTGTTCGCTATCAAAATCTACACTAACATGTAGTTTTGTCCAAGTGCGACGCCTACCGGCTCCATGTTTCTTTACTTTCCACTCACCCTCGCCAGAGACCTTAAGCCCCGTGCTATCAATGAGTAAGCAAACACCATTATCACTAAGTCTGGATCGGTTAATATTGGATGGGATATGTAATTTCTGCATTCTTTTGCACAGAGTGGGGTATGATGGTAGCTTTACTCCGAATAATCCCACTAGCATAGCAGCATGTCCAATCAGTTGTCTAAAGGGCAACCTCGTAAGTTCACGGATATAAGCAAGTATTAAGATAAGGGCATCGGAATACTCTTTGGGATGACCGGATTTACCAGTTTGCTCTACTGGAGCAAGAACGGCTTGATTAATCATGAGAGTAAAGTTACCTCTGTTTACTAGACCTTGGTTATATTTTGTCCAGTTCTTAATGCGATTTTTATTGAAATTAGTGTTATTATTGTTATGAGTAGTTTTTGTTTGTGTCTTCATAACTTAAGCATAAACTACTCATTTTTATTGT
>CAYUCN010000064.1:0-1057 GCA_964443395.1 uncultured Candidatus Saccharibacteria bacterium
CCATTAGCAATGGAAGAGCTATCGCATCTAGCTTTAGTAATGTCTTGCATATAGGAATATCCCGCAAAGCCTACTCCAGTCACTGACTCCTGCGCTCCCGCGGCGGGGAGATTTGAGATTTGGAACTTGAAACCTGCATTATAGGGGGGATAGGCTTGCTAATTCCCAAAAGTTGTGAAAATGAAAGTCTTGAGGATTGATTTAGAAGATTTTGCCGAGGTGCCTGTAGAAGCTTGTTATGTCGGATTGAGGAGATTTTATGTAGAATTTAGAAATCCATGATTTTTCGTAGGATTAACAAATATATTAGAATTTTGGACTAGGCAGCACTCGGTTTCGTATGCTATAATAAAAATGTCTAGTTTATACGAATCAAAAAGCCAAGTTTTTTATTTGACTATAAAGAACGGTACCGTAGCGCGGACCATAGTCAAGTTTACTCGGCTAGATTCGTATAGGCTAGACACCTGCTACGGTGCCGTTTTTTGTTAGTAATGAGTATTACTCTATTACTTATAAAAACGAAGTGCTACCGATATCAAAAAATATCTACATTGGGAATATAGTAGATTTAATCAAATAAGTAGTTTAAGCAATATTCGTAATCTCATAGTATTCCTTTTACGCATATTTCCTAAACTTATATTAAATAATAAATCCTATACTCTTAAGTCTAATCTTCTAGTGTTCCTATGCATTAAGTCTAGGGTTGTTTTTGATACCAATGTTACTAACATCAAACGCTCCGTAGCTACATTTAATCAATAATTTTAGGAGGGCGCAATGCTTAGCAAAAGGAGAAACAGTAAAATATATGGAAATCTTGATGATGTTTCCAACTTAAGGTGCGCATATAATACGGTAAGTATATTCAGTATCTTCGGCTTATTGTGTTTAGGCATATTATGCATCAGTCCAATCAGTAATCACCGAGCTAGTGATGAGGTTTACGCCGAAGAAGGCATAAGTGGGTTAGCGGATACTGGCATAAGTCTAACAATTAGTGGAAATCTGAATGAAACCATTAATGCTGATACGAAGAATGTAGCATATAGAG